>JBMTCD010000386.1:0-2005 GCA_049430545.1 Luteolibacter sp. | reverse complement strand
GCCCATGGCCGCCGTCTCCGCCCCGCTCGTCCGGGAGTTCGTCGATGCCGCACCAGCACTCACCGCCCAGGAAACCGCCGCGCTGGCCAGAATCCACGACCAGTGCCGGGAAAAAATCGACCGTCTCGAAAAAGTCATCGCCCGCACCGATCAGGATCTCTTCCTGGCCGCCCGCGCACTCGCCGCCACCCTGCGCGCACTCGAGCGCACCACCCGGGCACGCGGTGAGCCCGAACTGGTCCAATACACCATCCATCGTGCGCTGCGCGACTTCGCACGCCAATACGAAGCCCTCGAAAAACTGCTGCGCGAGGAGGAATCGAAGGGCCTCACCCACGACGCGGCTTCCTCCCGATGATGCCATTTTCCCTGTTGCCAAGCGCCACCCTGCAGGTTTAGCCTCCGCCCGCCGCGGGCTCAAAAGCCTCCGCACCCAGCCTCATAGTGTAATGGTAACACACCGGATTTTGATTCCGTATTTCTAGGTTCGAATCCTAGTGAGGCTACTCTCGGCCATGATGCCGGGAGACCCATGTCAAAGCACTCAAATTCAATCACTTACGGAGGCGCTTGCCGGGCTGGTTGACAGTCCACACTTCCGCATGGAAGAGGCTGGTGACAAAATGGTGACAAACGCGGATTCTCAATCTGCAAGCCGTTCAAATACAAGGCGTTCCAAGCGGCGTAAAAAACAAGGTCCGTTCCTGAAGGTCAAGGCGGGTTCCGCCATGGTGCCGATCTATCGCATCGAATCCGGCAACCGAGTGCGCTTCACCCTGAGCTTCTACCGGGATGGCCGCCGCGTGCGCAAGGTGTTCACCGACCTGGACGAGGCCCGCAAGGAGGCGCTGTTCGTGGCGCAGCGAATCCAGTCCGGCATGCAGCACGTCACCGACCTCAAACCGCATGAGCGCGACAACTACAAGGCGGCCCATGCGCTGCTCGATAAACTCGGCATTCCGCTCGTCGCTGCGGTGGAGGACTATGTGCGGGCACGCGAACTGGCCGGAACGGAATCCCTCGCCGCGATGGCCTCCGAGTATGGCCAGCATTTCCAGAAGGTGGTGCGCCATGTGACCGTGCCCAAGGTTGTTGAGGAAATGCTGCTGCACCGCGAGCAGGACGGGGTGAGCAAGGCCTATCTGGGTCACCTGAGAACCACCCTCAACCGCTTTGCAGCGAAGTTTCACGGCGAAATCCTCAATGTCACCTCCCACGAGATCGATGCATGGCTCCGCTCGCTGAAAGTGGCACCCGCCACCCACAACTCGATGGCGCGCTGCATCAAGGTGTTCTTCTCCTTCGCCAAGAGCCGCAATTATCTGCCCGAGGACCGCAGCACGGCGGCCGATCCGGTGCGATTGGTCAAGGAGGTGTCGGACCGGGTGTCGATCTTCACGCCCGAGCAGATGGAGACGATCATGCATGCCGCGCCACCACGGCTGATTCCCATCCTCGCCATCGGGGCGTTTTCCGGTATCCGCATGGCAGAACTGAACCGGCTCGACTGGAACTCGATCGATCTTCAGCGCCGGATCATCGAAGTGAGGGCGAATCAGGCGAAAACCGCCTCACGCCGCGTCATCCCGGTCAGCGACAACCTGGCCGCGTGGCTGGAGCCGCTGGAACGCAGCGGCAAGGTGGTGCGCGGCGTGGACCTGCACCGCGAAGTGACCGCCCTCGCCCGTGCCCTCAAGATCGAGTGGCCGCGCAACGTCCTGCGTCATTCGTTCATCTCCTACCGGATCGCAATCGCGAAGAGCGCCGACCAGGTAGCCCTCGAAGCGGGCAACTCGCCCGCCATCATCTTCAAGAACTACCGCGAACTGACCACAGAGCAGGCGGCTGACAAGTGGTTCTCGATCCTCCCGCATCCCGGCCAGATGGAGAATACCTTGGTCTGGGACCAGCGGGCCGGTCGTGGCACTCTGAACGGCAAAGTGTTCGAAAAGTGATTCCGTTCAATCCGCGCGCCAACGAAGTCTAACGGACGCGGAATGGTTTT
>JBMTCD010000385.1:0-2006 GCA_049430545.1 Luteolibacter sp. | reverse complement strand
CCAGCGGGTTGTTCAGACCGCCCGGAACCATGGCCGCCTTGCACGGCCAGGCGTTCTTCGCCATCAGGCCCCGGACCCGCTCCGCGTCGTCGCAGAGGAACGCGGCAATTACCTCGACCTCCTTGTGAATGTGCAACTCGGCACGCTCGAGGGCATACCCCATGACCTGGCGGATGTTATCATTCCGGGTGGGCTGGCCCCGTGGATCCAGGACGACGGGAAAGTCCGCCGCCGGATCCGGAGGCGGCTCGACGAACATCAGCAGGGTCAGCTTGTCCGCGGGATCCTGCGGCAGGCGCAGGGTGGCACCGTCGAGGGTCTTGAGTTCGATTTTTGGCAGCGGTCGGGTCATCGGCTCGAGGCCATGGTTGACGATATGCTCGCGTGCCGGCATGGCATCCTCCTCGTGGCGTATGAAATTCGCCCTGAGCAGATAAAGCGTGTGATAGCGGTCACGGAGGAATGCCAGCACGGGCCACAATGCCGGTTCTTCGGCATGCCGTTCGAGGAGGAGTGTGCGGTAGCGTTCATGCAACTCCCGCGAATTGGCGTCGAGCGCCAGGATGGCCGCCGCGGCAAGGGCCGTCGCGGGTGCCTCGCTTCCTCCCAAGTCATCGATCATGGTGGAGAGGACGGCTGCCGCGCCGCTGTGGTCCTTGCGCAGTGCCTCCTTGGCGAGGCAGAACCGCGCAACCACACCGGCGCCCGGACCCGGGGATGCGGCCAGCATGGCGCGTGCCTCGTTCGCAGCCTGTTCAAGGAATTTCGGCTCGGCGGCGAGATTCCAACGTCCCATCAGCGCGATGATGCGCCGGTCGCGCACCTGCCACAGGTCCGGGGCCTCCGGGTGTCGGGCGATGGCCGCATCGCACAATTGCGCCACCCTTTCGTAGTTTGCCAGCGCCTCAGCGCGTGCCAAGCGGTAGCGCAGCGGCGCTGGCACGAAGCAGTCCTGGATCGCGCGCATTTCTTCCGCGGGGACCGATCCCGGCGGCTTCGCTCCATCAGCTCCCTGCGACTCCGGGTCACCAACCAGGAAATCACCAATGAACAACGACTGCAATTGTTTGAGATAACGATCGTGGGAGATCCTCGCGTCTTCAATCTGATACGGGTTTGCTGGAGATTGCTGGCCGCGCCCGTAGTTGATGGCGGTGTTTGTCAGCATGACTCGCCCATAGGCATTGACCAGGATTGCCACGGGATCACCGAGCCCATAGGTTCGAAACGCCCGGCTGTTCCTTCCTCCCGGCAACCGCATGACCGTCCAATCCAGGTTGAGGGCACGCAGCGTCGCCTCGCCCGCGTCGGGCAGTTCGTCGATATTGAAACTGAAGAAATCGAACCGGCCGGGATACAGCTGCTGGTGTTCGGCGATCTTCGCAAGGGCCTGCTCGAAGCCCTGCGTTTCCCGCGACCAGAACACGATGAAGCTGAGATGGCCCGCACGGTCGACCGGAAAACTCAGCGTGGTGCCGTCCACGCGCTCGAAGGTTCCGCTGAACCGCACGTCCATGCGGCCGAGATTGGAACTCCGCCGCAGGAACTCGATCACCTCGTAATCATCCCCGAAGCGTTCCAGCATGGTGCGCTGAATCCGCGTCGCGAGTTCAAAGGCCTCGAGCTTCGGGGCGATCCCGGCGGCGATCTTGAGGCTCTTCACCTCCGCCGGCGTGTCGCGGTAGCGCCCGAGCAGATCCTCTAGCGCGCGGGCGCGCTCCTCGACGGTGGCGTTGCGGCCGGACAGGTCCGCTTCCGAGAGCAGGAGGTCCGCCTCCAAGCGCATCTCCGCATGCTCATCCGGTGCCTTTGAAAGCTCGCGGCAGGTTTCTAACAGCAACTCCCGATTGCGATCGTCATTCTCAAGCCCGAACAATTGCTGGCGGGCCCGTAGAACGATCCCGAGAACGCGGTAGCGGCTGGGGTCCGCCGGAGAGGTTTCGATCAGCGTCTCTCCGTCGCGGATCACCCCCTTGCAGGCCCGGCGTTTGGCGGTCGCCAAGGAA
>JBMTCD010000384.1:0-2015 GCA_049430545.1 Luteolibacter sp. | reverse complement strand
CGTTGAATCGTTCTTTCAGGCCCCAAGTGTAGCCTATGCTAAGGACTAGTCAGTAGGTGAAGGTGGCGGCGAGGCCGGATGTCAGTTCGGTGAAATCGACAAGCCTGCCGAAGGGGTCATATTCGAAGTGGGCGGCCTCGTCGCCGTTTCCTTTGATGTATTCGACGATGTTGCCGTTGCCGTCGAAGAAAGGCATGAAGATGTCGCTCCAGGTGCGGTTGCCACTGATGTCGAGTCCCGGACCGCGGTGGATGCAGAGCAGGCCGCCGACGCCGCCGGCACCCTGGAGCGTGCCGGACAGGTCCAGGCCCCAGGTGTAGGCCTGGTGGAGCGCGATGGAGGGGCCGGAGGCGATGGTGTATTCGGCCACCACGTTCCATCCATCGTAGAGGTAGCCGATGTCGCTGGCTCCCTGATAGGCTGCCGCGGTGGTGGTCGTGCGGATGCGCCGCCCGAGGTGATCATAGTCGTAGGTGGCCAGCAGGGTGTCGTCAGCCTTGCGCACGGCCACGATGCGGTTTTCCGCATCCCATTCGTATTTGAGGCCGTAGGCCATGGCGTTGACTCCGGCGTCTTCGAGCAGGTTCCCGTCAGGATCGTGAACAGGATAGACTTCGGTGCCCGGATCGATGGCGGTGTATTGATTGAGCTTGTTGGGGGTGTAGCCGGTGGTGGTGGCTCCGCCGCCGCTGCCATCGGTGGCGGTGATGCGGTTGCCGATGGAATCGAACAGATAGGCGCGATCGAAGTCGGAATCGTCCGCATTGAGGGCTTTGACGGCTTGTCCCAGAGAATCGTAGCCCCACTGCCAGCCGCGGTCGGTGTTTCCGAAGGCGCTGCCGGCGGTGGTCACTCCGGTGCGTTGTCCGAGATCGTTCACAGCGTAAGTGAACTGCGAAACGGTGGCGGAATCAACCTCGTTCTTCCTGATTTCCAGAACATCGCGCGCGGGATCCCAGGTGTTGGTCACGAGCGTGTCGGCCGGGCCGCTGACAGTATGGATGAGGTGGCTGCTGCCGGTCGCGTAACCGTAGGTGAAGCCCTGCCCGGCTCCGGTCACGCCGCTGAAGCGTCCCGCGGTATCGTGACCGTAATCGACGGTATGGTCGAGATCGGGGTCGGCTGCGGTTCCAAGCTCGAGGCCATCATCGCGCCCGGATGTGTCGAAGTGGCGGGTGAGGACGCGGGTCAGGCTGGTGCCGCCCACCGGATGGGTTTCGGATTTGAGGCGCAGGGGCAAGAACGGCAAAGACCGCATGCTCCCCGTCGGCGAGCGCGCCGCCGCCTGGCTCGACCGCTTCCTCGCCGATTCCCGCCCGCTCTTCGACCACCTGCCGCAGGAAACCGCCCTCTTCCTCACCGGCTACGGCGAACGCTTCACTCCCGCATACCTCGGCAACTGGATCAAAAAACTCCTCAAACGCTGCGGCATCGACAAACCCGGCTCCTGTCACTTGTGGCGGCATTCGTGTGCCACCGACATGCACCGCGGCGGAGCCGACATCCGCTACGTCCAGGAAATGCTCGGCCACGAACGGATGGAAACCACGCAAATCTACACCCACGTCCACATTGAGGAACTCCGGGAAGTCCACACCCGCTGCCACCCCCACGGCAGTCTCGGTCCAGACCGCGACATGTACGGCAAACTCACCCCGCCGGAAAACCCGGACTCAAACCACGATGCCGAATTAACTTCCCATCAGCCCGCCGAAGCGCTAACCGCCGCAGCCATGAGCCCGGTCTGCGAACCCGCGTCCCTCCGCACCGTCCCCATGGCGGCGGTGCCCGCGCCATCGCGCCCCCAAGACCCACCCGAGGACGATCCCCCGGCCGGAAACGCCCCCAAATCGCCCGTCCCACCACCTAGACCACCGGTGAGCGGAAATTCGCACAATCCATTGCCAACCAGTGAGTCGAGTGAAGATTCCTTGCCGTCGAAAACAGCGTGTGTGTGGTTCTACGGCGGCGGCGTGCATCTCGACTCGCGGCCCTTCGGCATGTCGATGGCGCCG
>JBMTCD010000383.1:0-2033 GCA_049430545.1 Luteolibacter sp. | reverse complement strand
GCATGTCGCGACGCGCTAGGCGGCCCGACTGAAATGCCCCAAGGTTAATGGGTTTTCCTAGGGATGATCAGTCGGGCCGCCTTTTTCTTGCGCGCGCTGTGTCGATGCCCTTGGCTGTGGCCCCGCGGCCGATGAGAGGCTGGCGGTTTCCAAATTTTCAACGATGGCGATCAAGGGACTCGAACTGGCAATGGCTTGCGCGAAAGCGGCCGATGAAGTGAAGGCGGAGAACATCCGCATCTGGGACATGCGCAAGGTGTCGGGGCTCACCGATTACATGGTCGTGTGCTCGGGCTCCTCGATGCCGCAGCTGCGCGCGATTCTCAACGAGGTATCCCAACGCGTCGAAGAAGAGCATGGCGACAAGGCCATCCACCGCGAAGGCAAAGTCGACGCCCGCTGGGTCGTGCTCGATTACATCGATGTGATGGTGCATGTGATGCACCAAGAGCTTCGCGATTTCTACGGCCTCGAAGAGCTGTGGAAAGACGCAAAGGAAATCCCGATGGCGTGAGAGCGGCGGGCGTGAATGCCCGCGCTAGGAATCATCTGTTGGGCGGACGGAAGCCGGATCTGGATTTCTTCGTGGGCTTGGGCTCCTCGACAGGCACCGCTTCCGGCGGTGGCAGATCAGAGAACTTGCGAGCGTCGCCTGAAATGTTGTAGCGGCGGTCCATGTCGCTCTGCGCCTCGTTCATTGTTTGAGTGTCGCGCACGATCGAGGGTTGAATGAACACGATCAGTTCGCTTTCGCTCTTATCTTTGCTCTTCGTGCCGAAGAGCGGCCCAATACCTGGAATGCGACTGAGGATAGGGATGCCCGTGGTGCCGTCCTTGGAGGACTCTGTGATGAGTCCGCCGAGCACGACCGTTTCATTGTTGGGAACGGTCACGGTGGTGATCAGCTCGCGGTTGAGAATATCGGGAATGTCATAAGCATTTTCGCCGGTGCCAACTGGGCGGTTTTCGCCGACATCATCGCTGGTGAGATAAATCTTCAGAGTGATCTCGCTGTTCGAGTTCACCAAAGGAATCACTTCGAGTTTTAAAGCCACATCCTGGTATTCGAAGTTGGTCGAAGGCCCGGAGCTGTTGGCGTAGGAGTATGAATTCGTCGGCACGGCGATGCGTGTTCCGCTGATGATCGAGCCCTTTTGGTTGTTGGCGGTGAAAATCGTCGGGCGGGAGAGCACCTTGAAGTTCGAGTCCTCCTGCTTTGCCGTCAGATACGCGTGAAGAGTATTGCCAATGAGTCCATAAACTCCAAGGCCGGCTTCACTGGGGAAACTGCCAGGAGCAAAGGTCGACAAGAGCGCTTCATTGATGTCTTTTGTGTCTGGATCATCCTGCACCGCGCCCAATGGCAAGCGTGGACCAAATCCCGAACCACCCCGTCCAGCCACATCGCCTTTAAGCGTGCGCACATAATCCATGCCGAAGCTCCAGCCGTCGGAGATGCCAAGTTGGCCAAAGACACGGGAGATAAGCACTTGATCCGGCTTCGTATCGAGTTGGTCGATCAGGCGCTCGACAATCTCGAGTCCTGCGGGCGGGCCTTGGACGACGATGGAGTTGGTGATGTTGTCGGCGACCAGCAGGGTGCGGCCGACGAGGACGGATTCGGGTGCTGTGCTGACCGAGGGATCACTGAGTCCGCCGCCACCGCCGCCACCGAAACTTCCACCGGAGCCCGAGGAGTTGCCGCCCATCGACGAATTGCGTCCACCAAGCCCGCGACTTGTGGCGGCGTTATCCTGGCGCGGCTGCGCTTGCGGGCGATTGGCATTTTGCGCGCCGCCCTGGGTGCCGCTTTGGCTGCCATCGCCACCTGTTCCGGAGAAGGCGCGGGTGAGCGCATCGCCAGCGATTGGTAGGAACTCCGAGACCGTGAGGAACTTCAGCTTGCGGCGGAGGAAATTCTTTTCGCTGGTTTCCACATCGAATTCGCGCACGAGGCCTTCGACGAAGAGCAGGTCGACCGGACGGCCCATGGCAAAGATGCGGTTGGTGCGGGGATCGGGCACGATTTGCAC
>JBMTCD010000382.1:0-2008 GCA_049430545.1 Luteolibacter sp. | reverse complement strand
GAGCCGATGTCTCCGCGATCTCGCCCGGCTTCTGCAGGCGGATCACCTCCGGCTCCCGCGCGACATCCTCGTCCACGGGCCGGAGTCTTACGGAACGTTTTTCCTCGCGCGCCATCTTGCAGCGGCATGAAAGCCGCAAAACTCCATCGACGCAATGCCGCTCTGGCACTACATCTCCCCCACCCCGCCATGCCCGGAGCCCGCCGCATCCTCATTGTCACCGCCGCCTTCGGCGAGGGCCACAACAGCGCCGCCCGCAATCTGGCGCTCGCACTCGATGCCGCCGGCGCCCACACCCTCGTAGCGGACCCCTGCATGCTCGGCGCCCCGCGCGTCACCACGCTCGTAAACCGCGCCTACCGCCTCGTCACCACCCGCTTTCCAAGGATCTGGGCGCGCATTTACCGCTCCACCGACCGCTGCGACTTCAGCCGCAACCGCTCGCCGTTGATGCGCCTGCCGGAGCGCGCTCTCAATCGGCTGGTGGGCGAATTCCAGCCGGACAGCGTGGTCAGCACCTATCCGCTTTACCCTTACTACATGCCCCGCATCGACGCGAAACCACCGGTCTTCACCGTGGTCACCGATTCCATCGAAATCAATGCCGCCTGGCGACGCGCGCCGTCCACCGCATGGCTGGTCACCGATCCCGCCACGCGCGACGCCATGATCCGCGCCGGCCTGCCCGCGGAACGTGTGATCGACACCGGTTTTCCCGTGCATCCGGCGTTCGCCGGCATGCAGACCATCCGCCCGGATGATCCCTGCGAGCCTTTCCGCATCCTTTATTTTCCCACCGCACGATCCGCCCAACTCGGCAGTCACGCCCGCGCGTTGCTGGCCGCCTCGGCCGGCGTCCATCTCACCATCGTCATGGGGCGCAACACCCGCCAACTCCTGCCCATGGCGCTCGGAATCAAAACCGGCCACCCCGGCCGCGTGCGGCTCGTCGGCTGGACGCGCAAAGTGCCCCGCCTGCTGGCCAGCCACCACCTGGTGGTCGGCAAGGCCGGCGGTGCCACCGTCCACGAAGCCATCGCGGCGCGCTGCCCGATGCTCATCCACCACCTCGTCCCCGGCCAGGAGGAAGGAAACCTGCGGCTGCTCGAAACCATCGGCGGCGGTGCCCTCGCCGACCACGCGGACCACCTCTCCCACGCCGTCGCCACCCTGCTTTCCGACAACGGCAGCGGCTGGCGCGCCATGAAACACAATCTCGCCCGCCACCAACGCTACAACGGCGCCGCCACCGCCGCGAATTTCATTCTGAAGCAGATCGAAGATCGCGGATCGAGGATCGTGGATGACTGAATCCACCCACTATCCACTATCCACTATCCACTATCCACCATCCACTATCTCCCCAATGACCTTCCTCTTCGACATCGGCCGCGTGTTGCTCGACTTCGATTTCGAATCCTCACTTGCCCGTCTGCTGCCGCCCGGCTGTGACGACCCTCAAGGCCGCCTTTCGCGGCTGCTGGAACGCAAGGACGAGTTCGAGGCTGGCGCGGTCGATCCGGAAACCTACATCAACTGGGCGCTCGATGTCCTTGGCAGCCAGGCCGGCCACGATGCGTTCCGCCACGCATGGCAGCGGATCTTCACTCCCAACGAGCCGATGTGGAACGAAGTCCGCCGCCTCGCCGCCGCCGGCCACCGGCTCATCCTGTTTTCCAACACCAACGCGATCCACTGCCCGTGGGTGTTCGAGGCATTCCCGGAATTCTCGCATTTCCACGGTGCCGTGCTTTCGTTCGAAGTTGGGGCGATCAAGCCCCATCCGCCGATCTATCAGCACGCGCTCGATGCCCACGAACTGGATCCCGGCGAAACCCTCTACATCGACGACCTCCCGGAAAATATCGCCACCGGCCGCCAGTTCGGCTTCCACTGCCATCAATACCGCCTCGACGACCATCCCGCCTTCGAAAGATGGCTATCCGGCTTCCCAATCTGAAATCTGAAATCTGAAATTTCCAAATGTCCCGTCTCACCATCGCCGGCC
>JBMTCD010000381.1:0-2073 GCA_049430545.1 Luteolibacter sp. | reverse complement strand
TCAGTTGGCGGAGGTGGACGCTGGTGTTGAGGCCCTCGTTGATGGAGTGGGAGCGGTTGGGGTACGACATCATGCGGAACTGCTTGCCGTGGGTGATGAAGGCGTTCACGAGCGCTTCGGCTCCCTGGTAGTGGCAGTTGTCGTCACCGGTGCCGTGGACGAGCAGCAGCTTGCCTTGCAGGCGGTCGGCGAAGGTCAGCGGCGAGCCTTGGCGGTAGCCTTCGGCATTGTCGGAGGGCAGGCCCATGTAGCGCTCTTGGTAAATGGTGTCGTACAAGCGCATGTTGGGCACCGAAGCGATGGAGATGCCCGCGGTATAGAGGTCGGGATGGCGGAGCAGGGCGTTGAGCGTCATGGACCCGCCGCCGCTCCAACCCCAAATGCCGACGCGCTTGGGGTCGAGGTACGGACGCGTGGCCAACACGTGCTTGAGGGCGGCCGCCTGATCTTGCGAGGCGAGAATGCCCACCTGGCGATAGATGGATTTGCGCCAGTCGTGGCCCCGCGGCGTGGCCGTGCCGCGGTTGTCGAAACTCATCACCACATAGCCCTGCTGGGCGAGCATCCAGTGCCAGAGTTGGCTGGATCCGCCCCATTGATCCTTCACGGTTTGTCCGGCCGGTTCGCCGTAAACATGCACGAGGAGGGGGTGCTTCTTCGTGCGGTCGAACTCCGGCGGCAGCACGCACCAGCCGTCGATTTCAATGCCGTCACCCACTGGAACCCGGAAGAACTCCGTGGTAGGAACTTTCAAGGTGGCCAGCTTCTCGCGGATCTTCTGGTTGTCGGCCAGCACCCGAACCGTCTTGTGGTCGGGCAGGGAAATGAGCTCGGTCTTGGGCGGCACCGTGAATGACGACACCGTGTGGAAAGCCCACCGGCCATCGGGTGAGGCCACGTACTTGTGGGTACCCGGAGCGTTGGTGGGCGTGAGGCGTTCTGGGCTGCCGCCACGGAAGGAACTGCGATAAAGGTACCGCTGGGTCGGGTTGTCCGGGGAGGCCGTGAAGTAGAGTTCTTGCCGAGCCTCGAGCACTCGGACCAGTTCCGTCACATCGAAGGCGCCGCGCGTGGCGGGCTTGAGTTTGCCCTTCTTCAGACCGGCCCAGTAGAGGTGCTGCCACTGGTCCCGTTCACTCCAGAAAAGGAAGCGGCGGCCGTCGGTGTGCCAAGTCAGGTCGTTGTGGGCTTCAACCCAGGCCTTGTCGGAGTCGACGAGCAATGGAGTGACTTCGCCCGTGGCAGACTCAGCCACGAACACGCGGTTGGTGTTCTGCAGGCGGTTCAACTGCTGGAGCAGCAGGCGCCGGGTGCGGGGGATCCACTGGAGGTCGTGGATATAATGTTCTCGCGGGTCGCCCGGGGTTTTCATCCAGCGGATGTCGCCACCCGAGGCGTCCACCACGCCGATGCGGCAGGCAGAGTTGAGTTCGCCCGTCTTGGGGTAGGGAATGCGCTGAACCTTAGGGTAAAGGCTGTCGGTATTGTTCACCAAGGACACTTCGCGGACGCCCTCGGTGTCCAACTGCCAGAAGGCGATGGATTTGCTGTCGGGGCTCCAGCGGAAGCCGTCTTGCATGGAGAACTCCTCCTCGTAGACCCAATCGAATGCGCCGTGGATGAGGTGCTCATTGGGCGTGTCGGTGAGGGTGGTGACCTTGCGGGAGCGCAGATCTTGGGAGTACAGATTGCGGTCGCGGACGTAGGCCACGTGGGTGCCGTCGGGCGAGAACTTGGCGAACATCAGGCTCGAGTCCGGGGCATTGCCGCCGATTTGGAAGAGCTCGTGGCTGGTGCGATCCAGTACCCAATAATCACCGCGGGCGTGGGTGCGCCACACCTTCTTGCTGTTGGTGTAAATGAGCACCTTGGAGCGATCGGTCGACCAGGCGTAGTCGTCCACCGACAACGGTTGGGTCTTGCCGGCCGGGATTAATTCGGAGGCGGCGAACAGCACGTCGCGCTTGTCGGTGGCCGGGTCATGCCGAACCAAGTCCTGACCGGGACCGCCGCTGGCGGGCTTTTCCCAGGTGACATAGCCAGAACTGTCCTCCAGCCAGTGGCCGCCAAACC
>JBMTCD010000380.1:0-2073 GCA_049430545.1 Luteolibacter sp. | reverse complement strand
CCACCGCCTCGCGGACGGAAACGCGCGAGTGGTGGCTCAAACTCGGCGCGCATCACGTCGTGAACCATCTCGAAACGCTGCGGCCGCAGGTCGAGGTGCTGGGTTTCACGGAATTTCCCTGCATCGCCAACCTTTTCAGCACCGAGCAATACTGGGAAGCCACTGCGGACTTGATCGCGCCCTTCGGCGTGCTAGGGCTGATCGTCGAGCCGCGGGAGAAACTGCACGTCGGCGATCCGCTCAAGGCGAAGTGCGCGACCATCGCATGGGAATTCATGGCGGCGCGCGCGAAGTTCCGCACGCCGGACATGCATTTGCAGGGACAATATCTGGCGGAAATCGCCGCGCGCTGCGACGACGGACGGTTTCCGAAAATCCACACCCGCGTGATGCGCGGGCTCTCCGTGGAAAACCTGCGCGAGGCCCACACCGCGATGGAGCGGGGCACCGCCCACGGGAAGTGGGTGATCGATGTGCGGGGAAACATCGCGTGACAATTCACCGTTTCCGGAGTTCATTCCGCGCAATGAGAAACCGCCTGCCGCTCTGGCTCCTGGGCTTCGCGCTGTGCGTGATGCTCGGCTACTGGCTGGCCGGAACCGCACGCATCGATCCGCCGCGTCCGGCATCGAGCGCGGAGGGTGGCACCAAGCAAACGATCCGTGCGATCGACGATCCACCGCCGGTTTTCCGCCGCCATCCGCGCGGCGGCCGCGCGAAAATGGACGCCGAGGCGCTCGCCGCGGGGGCCTTGGATGGCGAGCGCGTGATTGCCTTCAAGGACCGCGAGGCGATGCGGCGATTTCTCGACCGGATGGGCGATCGCGTGCGCCTTTTGGGCAGGCTCGATGCGCTCAACGCGTTGCGCGTCGGTTTCTCCGATCCGGCCGATCTAACGGAACTGCTCGACGGGGAAGGGGAGATGTCGATGATCTTCCCGGTGACGACACCGCCGCTGCCCGAGGGCAGTGTGCAGCCCGGTGCGCAGGGCTTGTTCGCCGGCCTGTTGGAATGGCTTGGGATTTCCGGCGACAACTCGGCCTTCGGCAAGGGAGTGAAGATCGCTGTGCTCGATACCGGCGTGGCATCCCACTCCGCGTTCCAAACCCTGATCCGCAACATCAATCTGGTGGATATGCCCGGTGATCCGGCGGCGCTCAACGGCCACGGCACCGCCGTCGCCTCGATGATCATCGGCAATGGAAACTTCACCCCTGGCGTGGCTCCAGGGGCGGAAATCATCTCGGTGCGGGTGGCCGACGATCTCGGCATGTCGGACAGTTTCCTGCTTGCACAAGGGATCATCTCGGCGGTCGATGCCGGTGCCAAGCTGGTCAATATTTCAATGGGCAGTCTGGGGCAAAGCGCGCTGTTGGAGCAGGCGATCGCCTATGCAAGCGAGCGAGGGGCATTGATCTTCGCCGCCGCGGGAAACAATGGCATCGACCAGGTCTACTATCCGGCAGCCTACGACAGCGTGATCGCCGTGGGGGCCGTGGATGCCGCGGGCAATCATCTCGCGTTTTCCAATACCGGCAGCCAGATCGACATCTCCGCGCCCGGTTACGCCATCAATGCCGCCTGGCCCGGCGATCAGGCGGCGAGGGTCTCCGGCACCTCCTTCAGCACGCCCATCGTCGTCGGCGCGATGGCCGCGGTGATGACCGAAGCCGGAGCCGGAAACCTAACACCCGCCCAGGCATGGCAACTCGTGAGCGCCTATCTCAACGACGCCGGCAGCGCGGGTCAGGATGTGTTGTATGGCGCGGGCATGCCGGACATCGGCCGGGTGCTCGCTGCCAAAACCACCGGGATTTTCGATGCCGCAGTGGCTTCCCAAAGCTATCTTCCGCCCGATCCCGGCCATCCCTACGGTCAGGTCGAAGTACTGGTCCAGAACCGCGGCACCGAGACGCTGGTCAATACCGCCGTGCAGGTGAGCAGCGGCGGCCATGCCGGAAATTTCAACATCACCACGCTCGCGCCCAACGCCGTGACCACCGTGCGGGTGCCCGTCACGCGCCCCCTCGCGGATGGCATCGAGGTGGATGCCCGGGTTTCCATATCCGGCGG
>JBMTCD010000379.1:0-2081 GCA_049430545.1 Luteolibacter sp. | reverse complement strand
CGTTCGATATGCCTCCGCCAATCACGATCGTGTCCGCGTACAGCAACCAAATGCAGTTCGCCAGGCCGCAGGAAAGTTGGGTGGTGAAATCGTCCCATACCTGAAGGGCCACTTTGTCGCCCTTTTTGGCCGCCGCAGATAGGGCAGCGGGTGAGGATTCGTCCAAGGTCATTTTTCTTCCGGCGGCTTCGAAAAGCTCGGCAGCTTGTGCCGCCAATTCTCGGTTGCCGAGATATTCCTCATTCGCCCCGATGTTTCCGTAGGTGCCAAGCTTGCCACGATAGTCGATGCTCATTTGACCAATCTCGCCCGCGCCGCAAAAGGTGCCACGATAAAGTTGACCGTTCAGGATAAGCCCCCCGCCCACGCCTGTGCCGAGAGTTACACCGATCATGTTGGTCGCCCCCACACCAGCGCCGTGCTTGAACTCGGCATACGCCATGCAATTAGCGTCATTTTCTACGAATGTAAGAATTCCGGTGGCCTTGCTCAGCAGGGTGTTGAGCGGCACATTCTTCCAGTTCGGCACATTGGTCAGGGCATGAACCATGCCAGAGTTGACATCTGTAAAGCCGGGCACCCCCATACCCACCGCGACGATGCCGGGCGTCGTCTGTTGCAACCCAAGGATTGCGTCGCGCATGGCTGCCAACAAGTCCTTGGCCCCGCGAAAATTGTGGGTCGGAATCGGATCGGCCTGATACAGTAACTCAGCACCTCGGCACACACCAAGTTTGACGGAGGAGCCTCCCATGTCGATGCCGATGGCCAACTGGTCGGCGGCGTTGGATGTGAGGTACTTTCTTGATACCATGAAAAAAATCTCTTGAAAACTAAGGGCCGCCGCAACGCGGTTGAGCGCGCCACGACGGCCGGTTGCTACCGGAGTAAACCCTTAACTCCGAGAGAATCTTAAGCGATGCGCCGGCGGCGCAGCAGGGCCAGCACGCCCAGGCCACCCAAGAAGGCCGCACTCGGCTCGGGGATGACTGTAAGACCGAGAACGCCAGTGGATTCGGTGAACTGCCAGGTATTTATGCCGCTGGTGAGGTCCCAGATGCCACTGCCGTTGTTGACGAGGCTGCCGGAATACTGGTCAGCGAGTGAGATGGTGGCGAAGCTTTCGGTCTCACTAGCGAAATCAAAAAGATTCCATAAGTAAGTTCCCGTGCCGAAGATGGTGCCTATGTCGATCGTGAGCGTCCCACCGTAGGTAAGAACACCTGCCTCCCCTGCACCGGTTAGGTTGATAAAATCATGTCCACCCGCAACACCAGCACCTGAGGTGCCGTCGATTTCCATGATGGTGACCCCGTTCAGATCGAGCGTGTTGGTGAAATCCATTTGACCAGGGCTGTTACCTACGGCGAGCGTGCCGTTGATGACAGCAGCACCTACGGCTCCCGAACCAGAGAGAGTCGCGCCGCTATTGACTGTGGTGAGACTGCTCGTCGAGATGTTGCCGTTGATGATGAGTGTGCCTCCGGCAACGGTGGTGGCGCCCGAGTAACTGCTCGTGTTGTCAATCGTGAGGCTTCCGGCTCCGGTCTTGGTGATGCCACCTGTGCCGGTAAACACCTGAGAAGTCCCGACATTGAATCCATTGCTGTTGATCACGGCACCGCCGCTTTGCAGGTTGGCTGTGTCCAAGTTTTCGATCAGATTGCTTTCGTCGCGTTTGGCCCGGATCACGCCCCCGTTGAAGTTGACCGTGGCGCTGCCGGTGCCGCCCGAAATCTTGGTCGCGTTCACGGTGCCCCCATCGAGGTTGAAGGTGCCGGTGCCGTTGTCGCGACCGACGAAGACTTCGTTGCCGACGTTTAGCACGCCCGTCCCGCTGAGCGTATAGGTGCCGATGGAGGCAGCGCTGTTCTCGTTGCCGATGAAGACCTCGTTTTGCACGTTGACGGTGCCGCCGCTCTGCGTGAGGACGCCCGTGGCTTGGTTGTGACCGATCTGCAATTTGTCGCTCGTGTTCATGGTGCCCCCGGTCATGTCCATGGTTCCGGAAGAGCCCTGTTCCTTGCCGATGAAGATGTTGTTCGCCACGGCCAGAGATCCACCGCTCAGGTTGTAGGTGC
>JBMTCD010000378.1:0-2089 GCA_049430545.1 Luteolibacter sp. | reverse complement strand
CAGGGCGTCGTTGAGATCGATGACGGGCACCTTCTTATCGGTGGTCACTTCCATGAGCGCCGGAATGACCCCGTCGTCCAGGATGTGGCCGGTGATGCCCCAGGTGTCGGAGTACACGGGAACCGGCAGGCACGCCCAAACCTGAGGCTTGGACTTGAGGTCGCGAAACTGATCGATCAACCAGCGGGTTTCTTGCTCGAAGAAGGCCTGATCTTTCCAGTTCTGCGGTTTCGTGTCGTTGGTGCCCAACTTGATGATCACCATGTCCGGTTGCCAAGCGATGGCTGCCTTGAACTCGTCGGTGCTCGCGTACGGGAGATCCCCAACCCGGCTTAGGGTGGCGCCGCTGCGCCCAAAATTGCGCACTTCGAAGCGGTTGCCCAAGAGTTCTCCCAACTGCTTGGGGTAGTTGTTCTTCTCGCGCTCCTCCACGCCCGCGCCATGGGTGATGCTATCGCCCACGCAAGCCACCTTGATCACGCGCCAACCGCCTTTGCGGTCTTCGAAATCCTCGATCTTGATGAGCTCCGGCCGGAGCTTGCGACGGCAGCCCCAGGAAATCGCACCAGCGGCCATCGGCAACAGGGTCAGGAAATCGCGACGTTTCATCCGGACCGATGAAAGCGGGGACAGGACCTTTGCGGCAAGCGGGCTGTTGGGGCTTTTGTGCAAAAGCACACCCACTCTGGGTAGCGCCTACCTCGGGACCGCGCTCGGAGAGTGCGCCCCGGCGCACAAAAAACGTCCGGGAACTCAGTGCGACACCGTGTTTCCAGGCACCCGGTTTTGCAGCACGGCCTGGGTTTGCTCAGTGCGGAACTGCTCATAAGCCGCCCGGAACTGCGGGTATTTGTTGCCCAGGATGGCCGTCGCCAACAGGGCGGCATTGATGGCACCCGCCTTGCCGATGGCCATGGTGCCGACCGGCACGCCCCCGGGCATTTGGACAATGCTCAGAAGGGAGTCCATGCCGTTGAGCGCCTTGGACTGAACCGGCACGCCCAAGACCGGCAGTGCCGTTTTGCTCGCGCACATGCCCGGCAGGTGAGCCGCCCCGCCCGCTCCGGCGATGATCACTTCAATGCCCCGCCCCGCCGCGGCCGCCGCGTATTCAAAGAGCAGGTCCGGCGTGCGATGCGCACTGACCACCGAGGCCTCATAGGTCACGCCCAAGGCCGCCAACTGGCGGGCCGCAGACTCCATCGTCTCCCAATCGGACTGGGAACCCATGATGATGCCGACCAGCGGGGAACTCATAAAGAGTGAGAGTGACCTCTCCACGGAGAGATGTTCAAGCCTCGGAGCGGGCTAGGAGAAAAGCCTCCCAGCAGGCCGTCACCATCCACTCCGGTCGGTCGAAAACCCGAAGCGGGTCTGGGACTGATAGGCCTTCCCCGGACGGACCACGGTCGACGGGAAATTCGGATGATTGGGGGAGTCGGGAAAATGCTGTGTTTCGAGACAGAAGGCCCCATACCGCGGCTGGTGCACGCCGTCGAAATGGTTGGCGGTGTACAGTTGGATGCCGGGCTCCGTGGTATGGCAAGTCATCCTGCGGCCGGAATTTGCATCAAAGATCCGCGCCGCCAATTGCAACCCGTTGCCGCGTCGATCGATGACGAAATTGTGGTCGTAGCCCTTCGGCCCGCGGACATCACGGATCCGCTCGCCGATGCGGTGAAAGGCACGGAAATCAATCGGAAGGCCGGCCACGGGGGCGATCTCGCCAGTCGGGATCATCGCGGCATCTGACGGGGTGTATCGGTGGGCCTGGATTTGGAGTTCGTGTCCCAAGACATCCCCGTTGCCCGCGCCCGCCAGGTTGAAATAGGCGTGGTTGGTCAAGTTCACCACGGTCGCCCGGTCCGTCTCGGCGCGGTAAGTGATGAGCAACTCGTTCTGGTCATTCCACGCGTACGTCACGGTGACGTCCAAATGGCCGGGGTAGCCTTCCTCACCATCGACGCTGCGATAGCGGAATTCGGCGATGGCGATGCCGCCCTCGACCCTCGTGCGGGAACTCCAGAGCTTCGAGGCGAATCCCTGTCGGCCGCCATGGATATGATTACCTCCCTCGTTGGCGGTGATG
>JBMTCD010000377.1:0-2103 GCA_049430545.1 Luteolibacter sp. | reverse complement strand
CGCAGCGGTGCAGTTCCTGATGAAGAGGGGCCTGCGGGTGCCGGAGGACGTCTCGCTGATCTGCACCGACGCCGACCCGGGATTCGCCTGGTGCCTGCCCCCGGTGTGCCACATCCACTGGGATTTCCGCCCGCTGCTGCGCCGCATCGTGCGCTGGGCGAACAACATCGCCCGCAGCAAGGCCGACCGCCGGCAGACGCTGACCAAGGCGGAATTCATCGAGGGCGGAACGATCGGCCCGGCGCCGACGGGAAGGTCAACGCATTGGGTTTGAAGCCCACGGGGGCGAAACCGTCGCCGGCGGCATCGGGGATGTTCGGCACCTTGGTGATTCAAGGGCCGTAGACGCGCACTTCACACAAGCTCAGCTCCCGGTTTGAATCGAACAAGCGGATCCGGAGGCGGTTGGTCTCCACCGCGGGAAACCGGAATACCTGCCTGCGACCGATCGAATCGGTTGATAGCTTGCGCTCCTCGATACCCTCCCAACCGGAGGGAGTAGCCACCTCGATTCCAAGCCGCGCGGCAAAGCGGAGGCGGTTGATGCTCAAGTGAACCTCGCAGATCCGTTGTGCCTGCTCCCACTCGAGGGTCAGCGGGTTCGATGCCGACCATGGCGCGCCGTCGGGCAATCCCTTCGACTCGCGGTTCCAGCCATCGATCACCTGCGGCGCGGACGGTTTCGCCTGGCGAGCCAGGTCGGCCGCGTCGCGGTTTGGCACACCGACAAGATAGCACCCGTCCTTGAGCAGGAGTTGCTGCAGTTGGCCGATGTATCTGGCATGGATGTCCCGCGGCTCGACTCTATAGCGGGATGCCAGCGCCGCCGCGGTTCCGACCGCCTGCCCGGTGGCGCACATCGGGCGCTGCACACGCACCCCTCCGAGTGCCAGGTGGCTGGCGCTCATGCAGCGCCCCGCCATGAAGAGATTGGCGATGTTGCGCGAGTAGAGGCTGCGGTAGGGAATGCTGACACGGCGCCCTTGATAGACATGCATGACATCGATCCCCTTCACCCAGAATCCCTGCGGATGGTGGTCATCGATCCCCCAGTCGGTGAACGCTACCGTATCCGGGTGCGCGATCGGCTCATCGAAATCCTTCTGCGTCATGATGTAGTCACCCATCAGGCGGCGGCTTTCACGCACGCCGGGGACATGGTTCAACCAGGTCAAACGCCGCCGGCGGGCGAATTCCATGGTCTTCGGGTCGTGGTTCTTCGCATAATTCCACAATCCGAGGTGGATGCGCAGAAGTTCATCGCGGATTCTTTCGGCGTCCTTGACGGTATCGAGCATGCCTCCGGTCTCGACATACCAAGTATAAGCGCCGCCGAGGAAAAGGTCCGTCGCGCTCTTCGGTTGGCGACCCTTGCCCTTCGGCGTGCGGTCGAACTCGATCGGACGGATCGCCTCCTTGATGCGTGGCTTGAGGGTCTCGAAATCCGAGGGATTCTCCCAGCGAAAGGCCCAGTCCGGAAGCACAAACGGGTCGGGCCGCCCCATGTCCTCGCTAACCGCCTTGTAGATGCTGTTGCCCATGGTATGTGGCGTCGCCTCGAGAGGAGCCATCGATTCCCCGAATTCGGACCGCGACTCGGTCCCCATCCGGAAATCGGCGCCGGCATGGAAACCGATCCAACCGTGGCCCGTGCAGTCGATGAACAGCGGGGCCGCAAACCGCATGCGGCGACCGGTCCGGACATCCAGCGCGAGCACTGCGTTGATGTGGTCGGGAGCGCCCATCTCAACACCAGTCGCGCGCGTGTTGAGGAAGAGCGAGATGTTCTTTTCCGCCCGCACGATGGTCTCGATCCGCTCCGAGTCCGCGAAGGCCGTCCAGCCTTGAAGCGGAAAGATTTCCTCCGCGATCCCGGTCACATTGATCGTGTCCGGCGGGTTTCCGAGATATCCCATCGGCGGAACCTGGATTTCCGACGACGCGTTGCCACCGAGCACCGGCCGATCCTGAATGAAAGACACGCGCACGCCATGGCGGGCTGCGGCAAGCGCGGCTCCGAGACCGCTTGAGCCTCCGCCGACAACCACCACGTCGCTCGCCGGCATGCTAGCGATCTCCGGACTCACTCCAGCGTATTGCTCA
>JBMTCD010000376.1:0-2109 GCA_049430545.1 Luteolibacter sp. | reverse complement strand
CAATCTCATCCTGAAAGCACGACCCTTCCCATGAACCCTCAAGCCAAACGCCCTACGGGCAGTGGCGGTGGATGTTTTTTTGAGAAATTGGCTTGCGGTGCGGGCAGGCACCAGTAAAACCCCCGCGCTCCGCGCCAGTTCGAATTACCCATGCGTCCATCCGCCATCATTCCGATTGTCATGTTGACCGGGCTCGCCCCGGCCGCACAAGCTGCCGGCGAAGGGCACGTCATGCCGCTTTACGCCGAGCCGATCTGGGATGGCCTGCCCATCACCAACTCGATGGTGATGTCCTGGATCGCCACCTTGATCATCATTGTTTTCAGCAAGATGGCGACCAAGCGCATGTCCTTGGTGCCCGCCGGTCTCCAGAACCTTGCGGAGTGGATGGTCGAGTCGCTATACCATTTCCTCGAGGGCTTGATCGGCCACCACATGGTCAAGCGCACCTTCTGGTTCCTTGGTTCGATTTTCTTCCTGATCATCACGGTCAACTACCTCGGTCTCTTTCCGGGTGTGGGCACGATCGGCCGCAATGTGATGGAGGACGGCCACGCGCGTTACATCCCGTTCCTGCGCGGTGGCAACGCGGATCTCAACATGACGGCCGCGATGGCCTCCATCTTCGCGCTGCTGTGGTTCTACTGGGCGATCGGTGAAAACGGCTTCAAGGGCTTCATGGCGCACATTTTCGCGCCGAAGGGCAGCTTCAAAGGCATCATGCTGGCGTTGATGTTTCCGGTCTTCCTCTTCGTGGGTGTTCTCGAAGTGATCTCCATCATGATCCGCCCGGTCGCGCTGACCTTCCGTCTCTACGGCAATATCTACGGCGGCGAGCAGACCTTGGAAAAACTCATGGCCCTCGCGCCAGCGCCCTTCAATTTCGCGCCGGCTTTGCCGTTCATGTTCATCGAACTGCTCGTCGGCTTCGTGCAGGCGCTCGTCTTCACGCTGCTGTGCGCCATTTTCATCAAGCTCATCTGCGACCACGGCGACGAGCATCATTGACCCCTCTCGGCGTCCCGACCATGGCATGACCGTGGGGGCGCTGGAAACCACGACAACCAAACCACCACAACACCATGGAATTCAACAAAGCATTCGCAGTCGGTTTCGCCGCTCTCGGCGCCGCCATCGGTATCGGATTGCTCGGCGCGAAAGCCGCCGAAGCCACCGGTCGCAACCCCGGCGCATCCACGCCGATTCTCGTGATCTCGATCATTCTGGCCGCGCTCATGGAAGGTCTCTTCATTCTTTCGACCTTCGCCGCCGGCCTCGAATAAGAATCCCTGATGCCCGGCGGCGGACTCCAATCCGACCGCCGGGCCAAGTTTTAATCCGCATTCCAATTACACCACAGCCATGATGACTTTCCTCGCCGCCGCAACCGCCGAATCGGGTGGACCGCTCGCTCCGTTCGGATTCCACGGCCCATTGTTCGCCGCCCAGGTGATCAACGTCATCATCGTCATTCTCATTCTCAAGAAATTCGCCTTCGGACCGATCCAGCAGATGCTTGAGCAGCGCCGCCAGCGCATTGCGGAGGGCGAGGAAAAGCTCAAGCGCATTGAGAAACAACTCGCCGAGAGCGAGGAAACCACCGCCGCCGCCATCGCCAAGGCGAACGAGGAAGCGATCCGTCTGATCAACGAGGCCAAGGAAGGCGCGCATGCCTTCACCGAGCAGAAGGCGCAAGAGGCCATCGCCCAGGCCCAGCAGATTCTCACCAAGGCCGAGGCCGCCGCACAAGCCGACCGCGAGCGCCTCGGTGCGGAACTCAAACGCGAGTTCGGACGTCTGGTCGCCGCCACCACGGCACAAGTCACGGGCAAAGTTCTCACGCCGGAAGACCAGAAGCGCATCAACGAGGACGCGCTGGCCAAGGTTGAAGCCTGATTCCACGAATCCAGAGCGCCATGAAAGTTTCCAAAACCGCCGCCACCACCGCACGCCGACTCTTCGGCCTTTGCCTCACGGGCGGTCGTTTGAATGAAACCCGGCTGTGCGATGTGGTGGCCCGTCTCGCGCAGGACAAGCCGCGCGATTACCGAGCGATCCTGTCGGCGCTCCAGCGGCTCGCCCGTTTGGAAATCGAGCGCCGCAAGGTTG
>JBMTCD010000375.1:0-2113 GCA_049430545.1 Luteolibacter sp. | reverse complement strand
TTTCCTGGGCGGTGAGTGCGGGTGCGGCATCGACGAACTCCCGGACGAGCGGGGCGGAGACGGCGGCCATGGGCGCGATGGCCATGCGGAGTTCGGCGGCCAGCACGGCGCGGTGGATGACAAAGGGGCGGAGGCCGGCGGACTGGAGCGCCAGCATGCTGGCGGAGGCGTGCCATGAGGCCTGCGAGGCGAGTTCTTCGAGTCGTTGGCGGACGAAGCGGTTGGCGAGGTAGTCGCGCAGGTCCGGGCCGCTTGCCCGTTGGCGGAGATCGGCGAAGCTGGTGGTGGCGGTGGCGATTTCGGCGGGCGGCCGTTTGGCGGCCAGGGTCAGGAGGTGGTCGAAATCGCGCGCCAGCAGGACTTCGTGATCGAGGAAAAACTGTGGTTTTTCGAGTGCCAGCAGGGATGGCAGCCAGGTGGCGGCTTCCGCGGGAAGGATCAGCTTGCGTCCGGCGTCGGGCAGCAGTGAGACGAGCGATTTCCAGAAGCCGGGCAGCAGCGAGAGCCGGCCATTGGCATCCACTTCGCCAAGCACGAGGGCGTCCGGCTCATTGCCGGTGACGGCGGCGCTGGCGAGCAGGGCGGCAGCGGCGCTGAGGTGGCGTGGCGCGTGACCAGCGAGGGCGGCTTCATCTTCCGGGCAGGTGATGTGGACGCGGAGGGGATGCGGTATGGCCTGGCCGCGCGATGCGAGTAGCGAGGTGATGGTGCGGGTGAGCGGGTTCACGCCGCCCTCAGCGGGGCGCGGGCCGACTTGCAGTGACTCAGGCTTATCCGGGTTTTCCGAAGTTTCCGGGGGCAGGCTGGCTTGCATGCGCAGGGTGGCCACAGTGGGTTTGGATTGCTGCCAGACCACGGTGCGCACGCTGGCCTTGGCGAGCGGAGGGACGGCGGTTTTGCCGGAAGCATCGGGCTCGGTGTCCGGCGTGAAGGGCGGCGGCGGTGGTGGTGGCGTGGTGAATTCCCGGTAGGCGGCCAGGGGCGGAATCCAGCCGCTCCATGCGGTGGCTTCGCCGGCGTGGGAGCGGGCGCGCGGGTGATCGGGGTCGATGGCGGCGGCGATATCGAGGAGCAAGGTTGCCAGCGTGTGCCCGTGCGTGCCCGCCTGCGGGGATTCGAGCCATCCGATGGTTTTCCAGATCGCATCGGTTCTGGCGGGTGCGGCGGTTGGTTGCGGGGTGTCGGGCCGCTGGTTTTCGCGATACCGGGAGACGAGATTGCGGGCTTCGTCGTTGCGGGGATCGAGGGCCAGGGCGAGGGCGAGGGATTTGGCGGTGTGGCGGCGCTCTTCCGGGGTCCGCATCGGGTTGTCGCGGGCGATGGCGACCAGCTGCCGTGAGAGGTCCGAGAGCGTGGCGGGATCGAGCGCAAGCCGGTCGCGCCGGAATGCGACGGGGCCGTCTGCGGGCGGGGTGAAGCGGCCGTGCAGCGGGCTTGCGGCGAAGAGCCACGCCAGGGCCAAAGCGGGCGCGCGGGTGGTTTTCATCGGAATGGCGCGCACAGCGAAATTGCGCATGCGGGCGGACTGTCATTGCACATGTGGCGGCGATGCGCAAGTTTCCGGAATGTCCTCGCCACGTCCCAGCATCCAAACCCGCGAGGAGGTGATGTTTTTCGATACCGACTGCGGCGGAGTGGTCCACAACATCGCCTACCTGCGCATGATCGAAACCTGCCGCACGCGCCTGGCCGCGCTGATGGGAATGGACCTGCGCGCGATGTCGGCCAGCGCGGTGTTTCCGGTGGTGACGCGCACCGAGATCGATTACCGCCGGCCGGCGAAACTGGGGGACTGGCTGAGCATCCGCGGGCGGCTCGACGAGCTGTCGCGCGCGCGATTCTGGTGTGCCTTCGAGATGGTGCGCGAGGCGGACGGGGCCGTATTGGTGTGCGCGCGGCAGGCGTTGGCGCTGGTGGAAATGCCGCACGGCAAACCGCTGCGCCTGCCTGTGGAGTGGGCGGAGAAGTGGGGATGAGGCGGGTTGAGGCCGGGAGCGGAAGTGGATTTTTGGGGGGCGGGGAGCCGGAGGCTCCCTCCACGGGAGGCTGGCTTATTGCTCGTCGGCCAGCCCGGCCGAGGGGCGCATGGCGTTTTCCGGCGGGAGGATGGTGG
>JBMTCD010000374.1:0-2122 GCA_049430545.1 Luteolibacter sp. | reverse complement strand
CGGCGCGGGAATCAACTATAACGGTTCACCCGGGACGGCGACCACTTGGACTGTTGGGTTTAATGGCGGGGGTGAAGGGCAGGGTGGGCTGCTTGGCACGAGTTCAGACGAAATCGGAGGCGCGGGGGGGGGCGGCTACTTCAGCGATGGCCATTGGCACTATGTGGGCACAGACACAACCAAGCCGCTTTCCGCAGGTGGCAAGTCATATCAGAATGGCCACGGCGGTGGCAATATTACTCCCTATGACGACCCAAACAATTACCACAAAGGCGGCTACGGTGGCTGGGGTGGAGGGGGCCAGGGGGGACCCTCGAAAGGCGGAAGCCAGGGCGGAGGCGGCGGAGGCGGCGGATACAGCGGCGGCGGCGGCGCAACCAATGCAAATAATGGGGGGTCTGGCGGCGCATCCTGGGTTCCCGGAGACAACTTTGCTTCGACCAAGACTCCGCTCGATACCACGATCATTGCCGATTCCAACCCAACCAGAAAGGATGGAAACCATCCCGGAGATGGCAGCGTCAAGATCACCTTGCTGCGCGAAAGCCTCCCCTATGAGGCCGCTCCGGATCTCACCGCCAACGTGGGCGATTCGCCCGACTTCGACAGCAAGACGCAGCCGGATCTGGTGGTGAGCCCCAGCACTGTGCTTCAAAACGGCTATTTGGAACTCACCCCGGCTTCGCCGAACAGCAATGGCACCGCGATCTGGACTCCTCTGGCGGAACGGCAACGGGTCAAGCACTTGGTGGCCACGTTCGAGGTGCAGTTGACGGATGGTTCGTCCACGCCTGCCGATGGGTTCAGTTTCAATTTCGGCCCCAATTTGAAGGCAGCCGTCCCGTTCGGACAAGAGCCCGTCGCGAATGGATTGTCGGTCGCCTTCGACACCTTTGACGACGGTGGCGGCGACACCGGGCCCGCGGTGGAGGTGTTTTACGACAAGCAGTGGAAAGCCGGCGTGTCCTTTAATGGCGTTCGTTCCGGTGGGCGTCTTCCGTCCTATCCCGTGGTGGAGGATCAAAACGGCTACTCCCAATCAATGACCACGGAAAGCAGTTGGGTGCCCGTCCAGGTCGAACTCAGCGGCAATGACGGCGGGGGCGGCGTGGTGACGGTCACGTGGAATGGCATCCGGATTCTCAATCAGGTTGCCGTGCCCTTTTCGGAATCCGCGGCCTTGGGCTGGCAGATGGGCTTCGGAGCGCAAACGGGCAGCCTTTACCAAGCCCAGCGGGTCCGCAACATCCGGGTCTTGGGGAATTCCTACGTGACCTTGGATGTCCTCAGCAACTATTCGCATCCGGATATCCGCCCGGCACCGGGCCGCACGTCCCACAAGCCGAACGACGCGCCCGTCACGTTTTCCGCGCCCGCAAGTATTTATCTGGACCGCTATGGCAAGGTCCTGAACACCGGCAATCCGGACGATGACCAGCGGTTGGCCGCCTACAAGGCCCTCAACAAGGGAGTTTCCATCAATGGTGCCAGGATCACCGGCCCGGTCACGCTGTCTCAAGACTCCGTCGCCAGTTGGGAATGGGAGCTCCAATATCTCGCGGAAGTCAATACCGGCACGGAATCCATCCAGGGACTGGCCGCCTCGTCGGTCACCGACCCCCAGTATGTCGATACCTTGGGACGCAATTTCAGGGCGGCGGGATACAATTTCAATTCGGTCGTCTATTCGCAGCTCATGGGCACGGGCACCGGGTTGGACATCCAGTTCCAACCGAAGGGGTATGTGATTGAAAACGCGCCTGATTCCCCCGAGCGCTTCCTGCAACTCTCCGGCAGTGGCGACCACCTGCGCACCGACTCCGCGGGAAGCGACCTGATCGGCACCGACGGCAGCTTCACCCTGGAGTTCTGGGCCCGGCGAGACCCGGTCAAGATGACGGCTGACCAGAATGTGGTGGCAATCGGCTCCGCCACATCCTCAGGCGGGCAATTGCGCGCCGGCTTCACGTCCGGCAACGCGTTTTTCCTCAGCAACAACGGGGTGAGCGTTCAGGCACCCGCTGGGTGGACCGATGGCAGTTGGCACCATTGGGCGGCCGTCAATGACATGGCCGCCAACACCGTCACCAATCCCACCAGGTTGAACCAGGCGGTGGCCCAT
>JBMTCD010000373.1:0-2127 GCA_049430545.1 Luteolibacter sp. | reverse complement strand
GAAATGGATTTCCTCATCCTCGCGGACGACATCCGCGAGTGGCAGCCGATGGCCGTTGGCGATCTCGATGGAGCGGCCGTCGCTGCGCGCGGTCACGCCGGGATGGCCGACGATGGCGGCGAGAAACGCCGCGAGCTGGCCGCCGGCGATTTGCAGGTGGGTTTCCTTGATACCGGATACTCCCGCGGCGGCGAGGAACGCGTGCAGGCGGGAATCGCTCTCATGCGTCTCGTTGCGAACTCCGGGGACGATGGAAAGAGCGAGCTTGCCATGGCGGAGGGCCGCCTGCCAGTTCGGGCCGAGCACGGGATCGATGGGGCCTGCCTTTGGCTTGGGGCGGGGGGCTTCCGCGTCATGGTTTTTCTCATTTTGCCCGCGCAGCAAGGCAAGACCCGTGGCCACGGCGTGTCCGCATACCGTGCCGCTGCCCTGGTTTTCCGGGCACGGGCAGCGTGCCTCCAGGTCCGTGGCGGAGCGGATGGTCACGCCCACCCGCAGCGATTTCCTGCCGCCGCGCACCGTGCCGCGCCAGCCGCCAGCGGTGCGGATGGCCTCGGCCACGCAGCCGTCGCGCCACAGCGTTTCGCCCTCCTTGAATGCCTTCCACGATGCCGCCTTGCGCAGCGTTTCCTCGTTCCAATCGCTCATCGCCGGCAGCATCGCCCGATTCGCGACCGGTGCAATCCCGCAGCCCCCGCCTCGCGGGGAAATGAGTGCTTGTGCAAAAATTCCCGGTCTGCTAGGTGTCCAGTGGTCCACATCCATTTTCGGACGCACAAATACAATTCGAACGAATACCATTATGAAAATCGTCAAACTCCTCGTGATTGCCGCCGTCGCTTCGTTGTTCGCCGCATCCTGCTGTCCGAGCGTCGCTCCGGCGACCGCCCCGGCTCCCGTTTCGGCCAAGTGAACCGAGGCATCCGGATTCCCGAAACCCGGCGCTCCTTTGCGGGGTGCCGGGTTTTTACATAATTCGGATTGCGGTTTGACGGATGGCGGCCGAGTCCTCAGTTTTTCCCGCGATGTCCGCCACCAAGCATGTGCTGTTTGTATGCACCGGCAACACCTGTCGCAGTCCGATGGCCGAAGGATTGTTCCGCAAGGCCGCGGCGACGCGCAATGACCTGAGCGTGGGCTCGGCCGGAGTGGCTGCGGGGAAGGGGATGCCCGCCAGCCGCGAGACACTGTCCGCCTTGCGGAAACGGGACGCCTCGCTGGAGGGATTCGCCAGCCGTCCGGTCACCGAGGAGTTGCTGTGCCAGGCCACTCACGTGTTCGCGATGACCGAAGGACACCTCGCGGTGCTGGAGCAGCGGTTTCCGCATCATGCGGAGAAATTCTTCCTCGTCGGCGAGTTCGCCGGCATCACCGACAAGCGCCAGGGCGTGGATGTGCCCGATCCCATCGGCATGGGCCCGGCCGCCTACGAGGAGGTGGCCGGCTTGTTGGAAAAGGCGCTGCCGGCCATTCTCGCCTACATCGATTCGGTGGGATGAGATTTCCCATCGGCCCGCTGCCGCAATGACGCTTGTCATGGGTGGGCGGATTCCTAGTCTTTCGCTGCCTTGCGGCCATTCTGCAGGCTGATTCACCAGATCTCATCATCCCATGAACCATACCATGCTCGCCCAAGCCGCCAACGAAGCCCGCGGTCTCGCCATCGATGCCGTCCATGCCTGCAATTCCGGCCACCTCGGCCTGCCGCTCGGCTGTGCCGAAATCGGTGCCGTGCTTTTCGGCGAAGCGCTGCGCCACTGCCCGGACGCGCCGAAGTGGCTCAACCGCGACCGTTTCATCCTCTCCGCCGGCCACGGCTCGATGTTCCTCTACGGCTGGCTGCACCTCTCGGGATACGCCGTCAGCCTCGACGAGGTGAAAAACTTCCGCCAGCTCCACTCGATCACCCCCGGCCACCCGGAATTCGGCGAAACCCCGGGCGTGGAAGCCACCACCGGGCCGCTCGGCCAAGGCGTGGGCAACGCCGTCGGCTACGCGCTCTCGGGCAAGCGCGCCGCCGCCCGCTACAACACCGCGGACCACACGATCTTCGACCACCACGTCATCGTGCTCGCCGGCGACGGCTGCCTGCAGGAGGGCGTGGCCAAGGAGGCCATCGCCTTTGCC
>JBMTCD010000372.1:0-2128 GCA_049430545.1 Luteolibacter sp. | reverse complement strand
TACCGGCAAAGTGACCTCGACCGAGCCCTTGATGCCCTGACCGTCGGCGGTGCCGCCATCTGTGACGAAGCCATCACCGGGGAGGAGCAACCGTGAGCACGAAGGCGACACCCATGGATGCAGCCCCGGTCGCTCCAGCGATTCCGGCGGACTTCAACAAACTCAGCCGCTACGAGGCCGCGCAATACTACGTCGAAAAACTCGGCTGGGTGGTCCTGCCCCTTTATGGCCCGAATCAGGGAAGGGGAAGGGAGCGTGGGAAGCGACCTGCGATCAAGGATTTCAAGCAACATACGCTTGAGGATTCCACGCCCGAGTTTCTTGCCCGCCATTTCGGCGGGAAACAAAACCGGAACGTCGGTTGCCTGATCAGCGGCGACTTCGTGCACGTCGATCTCGACTCCAAGCCGGACAATGGCGCATCGGTCATGAAATGGCTATCGGGCGTGCCGTCACTTGCCGCGGTGCCACGCGAGCGCACCGGCGGAGGCGTTCATCTGGTATTCCGTTGCCGCGATTTACCGGTTCCGGTCCAGATGGCGAAATCGGCTCTCACCCACCAGATCAACGACCACGTCACGGCCGAGTTGTTCATCCCTGGCCTGCCATTGGTACTTTCTCCCTCCGTCCACGTCACCGGACACAAATACCATTGGGAAGTGACCGGCGAAATCCCGCTCGTCAGTTGGTCCGACCTTCGCGCTTGGTTTGGTTTTGGCTTAGAGGAAAAGAAGTCGGGCAAAAAGAAGGACCGCAGTTGGACCCATCAATGGGCCGAAGACCTGCGCACCATTGATTTGCCCGCCGTTCTCGGTGATCTCGAAATCCTAGGCGATTGCCTGGATCCCGATACGCACAAATACTCGCTTCTTTGCCCATGGCGTGCGGATCACAGCGATGGTGGCGGTCATTCGCCGGATGGTGGCACCGTGGTATTCAACCCGCCCGAGCGGATGCCGGCTTTCAAGTGCCTGCATGCGCACTGCGCAGGTCGAGACATCAAGGATCTGTGCCAATGGATCGAACACACCAAACCCGGCCTGATTTCTTCCCATTGCACACGTGAACGCAAATGGAACGAAGGCGATCAAACCATGGATGGTCGCCCGAGAGTCCTCTTGCCGGGCGCGGGCCGGCCTGACTCCGTTTTCGCTGCCGAAGTCGGCTCTCATCTCGCCCCGCGCCAAGTCTGGTTCCGCAAAGGGAATTCGGTCTGCACCGTGGCGATGCGGACGGTTTCGGAAAAGATCACCACGCTCGGGTTCTGGCCGATCCAGCCGGTTGAGGCCGTCACCGCGCTGGAGGCATACATCGAGACCGGCGGGCTGAAGGAAGTGGAGGGCGAAGGAGAGAAGCAGATGGAATTCGTGCCGATGAGCATGTCGCGCGAGTGCGCGGGTAAACTGCTCGCCTCACCCCAATTCCGGGAACAACTGCCGGAAATCATCAGGATTCTCGACGTCCCTCTGCCGATTTCCTACGGCGGCGAAATCGTGTTTCCGAAACACGGTTATGATGCCAGGTTCCGCTCATACTGTCCGGACGATGCACCCCGGCCTGTGCCAATGGGATTGGATGAAGCCCTGGAGCTTCTTCGTGAGCTCCATGCCGAGTTTTGTTGGAAAAATACCCAGAGCGTTACGCACGCCGTGGCGCGGATCATCACACCCTATTGCCGCGGCCTGATGGGATGGGACGCACGCACTCCATTCTGGCACTATTGCGCGAATCGACCACGCGCCGGAAAAGACTACCTCGCGGCGGTCAGCCAACTCACCCACGAAGGCCGGACCTGCGAGGACGCTCCCATCGACCGTGACAGCGAGGAAACACGCAAACGGCTCACTGCCGCGCTCATGGCGGGCCGGCGGACAATGCACTTCGCCAACTGCCAGGGGCATATTCAGGACCAGCATCTCATTGGTGCCATCACCTCGAAAACCTTTGCTGCCCGCAATCTCGGCAGCACCGAGGCCAAGGCGGATCTCGTGATGCCCAACGAGATCGAGTTCAGTATCTCGGCCAATGTCGGGTTGACCTTCCGCGAGGATGTTGAACCCCGCACACGCAGGATTGAGTTGGAGTTCTATGAGGAGAATCCGAATGGCCGCAGCTTCAGGAAACCGGA
>JBMTCD010000371.1:0-2184 GCA_049430545.1 Luteolibacter sp. | reverse complement strand
CGGCCCAGGTCTCGAGGAACGCCTCGTGGATGTAGGGCACGGCGTCGGGATTGCGCTGGTCGCCGGTGCAGCCCGGCGGATGGACATTCGGCCACGGCCAGTGGTTGAGGTAGAGATCGATCTCGCCGATGCCCAGATCGAGCAGGGTTTTCTCCAGCGCGGGAGCAACATCCCGGGGCGTCATGTGGCCGTTCCACAGTTTGCCGGTGATGAACAATTCCTCGCGGGATTTGATGTATCCCCGCCGGATCGATTCGCGGATCGCTTCACCGATGAGGGCTTCGTTTTCATACGCGCGGGCGGTGTCGAGATGACGCCACCCGAGGCGGATCGCTTCGATGGTGGCGTCCTTCATCAGCGCCTGGGCCCAATCGGAGTGGAAGGTGCCGTAGGCGGCGACCGGCATGGCGCGACCGGAGGCCAGCCTGATCGCGCGGACGGAGTCCGGGGGAAGACAGGAAGAACCGGAGGACATGACCAGAAGTGCACAACGCTACCAAGACCCCCCGGAAATGAATATGACCTATTTGCGTTTCAAACTTACCAAATTGCGTTGATGGGATAACCGGAATCCGGGATGGTTTTGCCGCCGATGAACCCCAAGCGCAACGTCCTCCTCGCCCTGACGACGACGCACCACGGCTTCTATCGGGGCGTGGCGAGGTTCGCCCGCGAGAACAACTGGCATCTGACGACCGACATGCTTTACGCCGCGACGATTCCGCGGGGCTGGCAGGGCGACGGGATTATCTCGCATGTGGGATACTGGAAGGAGCTGGCGGACTTTGTGCGATCGGCGCGGTGTCCCCGGGTGGAACTCACGATGGTGCGCAAGGATCTGGGGTTGCCGTATGTGGATGGCGACCACCGGGCCATCGGGCGACTGGCGGCGCGGCATTTCATCGACCGCGGATACCGGCGTTTCGCGTGGTTTCCCTTCACGAACGATCCGCTCAACAACGAGCGGCGGGCCGGATTTTTGGAGACCATCGCGGCCGAGGGATTCGGACTTGTCGATTTGCCGCCGCTGCATGAGTTGAGGGATTTCGCGTGGCGCGGGAACTGGGCCAAAAACCTCGGGCGCATCGCCCGCTCCCTGGAGGTGTTGCCCAAACCGGCGGCTGTCTTCTGCTACAACGACTGCGCGGCCGCCAATATTTTGGGCGTTTGCCAGGAACTGGGCATCGCCGTGCCCGAGCAGTTGGCGATCATCGGGGTGGACAACGACGAGTTGCTCTGTGATGCCGTGACGGTTCCGCTGACGAGTGTCGTTCATGACCTGGAGGAAGTAGGCTACCAAGGCGCGCTCCTGCTGGAGCGGCTGATGAATCGGGAAGCCAAACCGCCCAAGCCGCCGGTCATCGGCCCGAAGGGAATTGTTTCCCGCCGGAGCACGGACATGCTTTCGGTCGAGCATCTCGGGGTCGCGCGGGCGCTGGGGTACATCCGCCGGCATTACGGAAAATCGGTCCTGCAGGTACCTGAAATCGTTGACGCCGTCGGCATGTCGCGCCGCCCGCTCGAGGTCGCGTTCAGGAACGAGACCGGCCGCACGATCAATCAGGAAATCGCGCGGATCAGGATCGAGAAAGCCAAAGAACTCCTGTGCGGAAGCAAAAGCACGATCGGGGTGATCGCCGGCGAAACGGGCTTCCTGCGAGCGAACCATTTTAATCGCGTCTTCCGCGCTCATGTGGGGGTTTCACCCGGGAACTACCGCAAGAAACTCAAGGAGGCCGCACCGCCCGAACAAAAGCGCCCCAAGAAGCACGGGGCCACATGACGCAAAACATCAGTTTTTTGGCACAAAGATTCACCAAGCTCACCTAATGTGCTTCCTGCATGTTTCGTTTGAGATGATCCGCTTTTTACAACGCCTTTCGATTTTGGCCGCTTTGGGTTTTCTGGCAATGCCCTCCATTTGCTGGGGGAAAGACATGGTTGCCTATGAGCTTGGACAAGCCCGACTGCGAATCAGTGCCCAGGGGACGAGGATTTCCATTTTGGACGGAACCGCGAAGACGCAAGTGCCCGGGCACCCGGAGGCGGGGGTTCTTATCGATGGTGTTCCGATGACTGTGCGCGGCAAGGGGGATGGAGACACGCTGCGCCTGGCTTCGGCCACCGGTATGGAGGCGACACTCAAGATCGTGCGCCGGGATGGCATGGCGGCGATAACCATCA
>JBMTCD010000370.1:0-2190 GCA_049430545.1 Luteolibacter sp. | reverse complement strand
ACGCAGAAAATTGCTTAAGCTTTCTTAAAGACCTGAATAGTTACAAAAAAAGAGCGAATAGTGGTTGCGCGGGGGGGGGGAGACTATGCTCTCATACGAACGGACGAATGCATAAGACGAATGCATAAGCATGCATCCGTGGAACCTTCGCAACACAACCACACTACCAGCGCTCCGCGCAAGTCACCATGAAAACCCGCCTCCACTCCGCCGCCCGTCTGTCCCTCCCGCCCGCCACCGCGCTCGCCGCGTTGCTGGCCGCGGCAACCATCCTCGGCACGCTGAATGCATCTGCCGATATCATCCTCTATGAGGACAACTTTGACGGTGACGGAATTGGTGCCAATGCCGGCATCGGCGGTGGTCTCAAGATCGCCGGCGGATTGTACGCCGACTGGGTTGAGAGCCCATCCGGAATCACTTTCGGGTCCGGCGGCAATGGTGGCACGAACCAAAGCCTCGCCTCGATCAACAGCTTCGACCTGAGCGGCGGATTCACATTGACGGTGACCTACAATGCCTCGGTTCTTAGTTCCGGTACTTCCTCCTCTTTCCTCATGGGCTTGTTGGACGCGGCTTTGAACCGACCCTATTCGATCGGCGGGGGTTGTGTCACGGCTACCGGCGTGGATCCAATGGCTGGGGGATTGCTGGCTGCCGTGGGGGCAAACGATCCCTTCGCGTATGGGATTGGCTTCGTCGTCCAAGGGCAGACCACCACCCAGAAAGGCCTCGTGTTTGCAAACGGAACCACAACGACTTCACTCAGCGACGCCCAGTCGAGGACCACAGGGACCCACACGTTTGTTATGACCATGGATGGCTCTGGCGGATGGTCTTACAAGGTCGACGCGGCAGCCGCCACGACGGGCACGTTAGGGGCCGGTTTCGATCTTACTCGCAGATTCAAGTTCGTTGTCTACGGCCAGAAGGTTGGTGTCACGATATCCTCCGTGAAGCTAACCGTCCCTGACAACCCGAATCTCGTCGCCTGGGACACCAACGGCACCGACGCGGGTGCCAGTGATGGGATCACCGCAGCCGGGACATGGGGCGGCAACACCAACTGGAACACGGACCACATCGGCGGGAGCGGCGGCAGCCTGGCCGACTGGGCGGCGGGCAACAAGGCCGTCTTCGCCGCCGGCACCAACGCCACGGGAAGCTATGCCGTCGCGGTTGACGGCACGCGGGATATCAGCGGCCTGACCTTTCAGGAAGGCAACGTCACCATTTCCGGGGGGACGGCGCTACGCCTCGTCGCCAACTCGCCGGTGGATGTTCTTTACGGCAGCACCCCGGGCGTCGCCACCCTGCTCTCGGACGACGGTACGCCACGTTCCCTGACCAAGGTGGGGGTCGGTTCCCTGGCCCTCTCCAATGCCAATACCTACACCGACCTCACCAATGTGACGGCCGGCACCCTGTCGGTTCCGAGCCTTGCCGCCGCCGGGGCCGGCAGCCCGATCGGATCATACGCAAGCGCCGGAGCTGGTGGCCTGGTCCTCACTGGAGGCACCTTCCAGTTCACCGGCGCCACCGCTTCGACCGACCGCGGCTTCACCTTGGCGAAGACCAGCACGGTGGATGTCAGTGCCACCGGGGGCGCGTTGCCCCTTGGCGCTTGCTCGCTGGGTGCGAGCACCTTGAACGTCACCGGCGGGGCCGGCAGCAGACTGAATCTGGGCGATACCATGCTCACCGGCGCGGCCACCCTCAATCCGACCACTGCAGCCTTGTCACTCGCCTCGGTGGACGGGGCTTTCAATCTGACCTTGGACGGCACGGCGAGCGGCAATGCCATCACCGGTTCGCTCGGTTCCGGAGCGGCCACGCTCACCAAGTCGAACATCGGCGCATGGACCCTCTCCGGCCTCAGTTTCCGGACGGGCGCATCCGCCGTGAACGGGGGCGGCACGCTGATCCTCGACTACTCCACGGTGGACGACTCCAAGCTTGCCGACGGCGCGGCGCTGACGCTCGGCGGCGCGAATCTGGGCAGCACGCTCACCCTCAAGGGCGGATCGCACCCCGAAATCGTCAGTGCCACCACCCTGAGCGGCGGCGGCACCTTCCTGACCCGTGACGGTGGCGGCAGCAAGCTGCGCATGAACGCGATCACGCGCCAGGCCGGCGGAACCATTTCCTTCGCCGATGCGACGGTCGCTGATACGGATACCAACAACACCA
>JBMTCD010000369.1:0-2199 GCA_049430545.1 Luteolibacter sp. | reverse complement strand
GAGCTGGAGGATTCGCCCGGACTACGTCCGCCCCACCCGCGCGTGGCCGGCCATCAGGCGGCGGCGATCCTCGAAGGAAAGTGAATACCAGTTGTCGTTGCCATGGCGACGCTTGGACATCGGGTAAAAGCAAATCACCGGCCAGTCCGGCAAGACCGGGTAGAGCCGGTGCTTGAGATAATGGGCCATGCGATCGTCGAACTCCTTGAGCGCCGCCTCGTATTCCGGCATGCCCTCGGCGAGTCCTTTTTCGGCGACGAGCGTCTCCGCGGCGTATTGCTCGCGGGTGGTGGTGTATTCCGAGCTTTCGGTCTGCGAGAGATAGGAATAGGCGGGATTCAAGATGTCCGGACCGAGAGAAAGGGTGAGTTGCTTCTCGTAGGAATTCGCCACCTGGAGGTCCGGGGTGAGCATCATGAACCCGAGATCCGCCTTCGGACTTGCCACCGCGAATCCCAGCAAATGCGTGTCCGGCGTGGCGCGGATCTCCTGCACCAGGCCGGTGAGCCGGGTCTTGGCCTGTCGCTGCTCCTCATCGCTGAGCAACGACCACTGGGCGTGATCGACATGATAGAACAGGTGCAGCACATGCCAGCCCTCGCGCGGCACTACGGGAGTCACGGTGTCATCGTTCATGGCGGATGGATTCAGCGGCGTTCGGTGGATATGTTCATTTCGAAAAGCAGCTTGAACCCGCTGCCCGGCGAGTTGACGGATTCCCCTTCGTAAACCGAAGCGGTCCAAGGCTTGGTGCCGCCGGTGCGGTAGGCCGCATACATGCCGACATCCTCGAAGCCGGCCGTGGCGGGAATGCGCAAACTCTCCTCGCCGTCCACCTCGCGCGTCACGGCATCGCCCACGAATTGCCGCTGGTCATCGCGGAAAAGCACCCGCAGCGCACCGTGCCCCTTCACCTCCATTCGGATCTCCGGTATCAACTGCGTGCCACGCCTGACGGTATCGGCATCCGCCCCCTCGATCACCGGAACCCGCCAGCCAGTGTCCGCCGCCTCGACGGACATGCGTTCTCCCTCGATCGGAAAATCGGTGTTCTCCGCCCGCTGCGTCTCGGAAGGCAGGCGCTTGACGGAAAAAACATAGAAATAGATGGCACCGGCGAGCAGCAGCACCCCAAGGACGGTCATGCCGATCCGCTCGAATCCGGACAGACCTAGGCGCGGGCGCGGTGCGTGGGGAGTCGCCGCCCCGGCCGTCTGCCGCGGCCCGGCGGAAATCGCCTCCGGTTCAACTGCGCCGGGTGGTTTTCCCGCCAGCGGCCGAGGCTCCTCAGCCAGTGATGAGGGCTGCGGCGCGGCGGGTCGTGATGGCACGGAAGCTGCGGCGGCAGCCGGCAGTATCCCGCCCATGCCGGTTGCGGCGGACTCATCGTCCCAAGCTTCCAGATCATCCAATTCACCGTAGGGGGATATTATCGCAGGGGATTTTTTTTCGCCTGCGGGCACGGTCCAGGGCTTGCCCGCATCCATGTCCGCCTGTTCCCGCTGCGCAGGCGGCACCTCGCGGCTCTGATCGGAAGTCTCGACCGGGTTGGCTGCTGCCATGCGCTGGCGGGGTTCGGGCACGGAAGCCCGCTGCGAGCGCAGCGGCTCGTCGGGTGCGGGACCGTCTGAATCCAGATCGTCATCCAGCGACCACAGGTCGGCCTCGGTGGTCGTTTTGCCGAGTTCGTTGAGATTGGGCCGGTGGCGTGGCGGAAGAGGATTTGCGCCCTCCGGCTGATTGGGTTCTGGCTGCGATGTCATTTGGGAGCGCGCGATCTTGCTAATGGCGTCCGGGCCATTTGGCCAGAGCGAATCCCGCATGACAAGTTCGCGAAAAAATCCGATTGCATCGCGCTGCCATCCCGGCCATCCATGAGGCACACATTTTACCCCATTTCCCATGGCCGACCGCGAAGATAAAAATGCTGAAAACGTCACCGGCAAATTCTATGTCGATAGCCAATGCATCGACTGCGACCTGTGCCGTGAAACCGCTCCCAACAACTTCCGCCGCTCGGACGATGAAGGGTATTCCTATGTTTTCAAACAACCCGAAAACGACGAAGAGGAAGCCCAATGCCGTGAAGCGATGGAAGGCTGCCCGGTGGAAGCCATTGGCGACGATGGCGACGAATGATCGCCGCCCGCGCGCCACGCCCCGCGGCGGTTCAAGTCCCGCCGCCATTCGCGAGGAAAT
>JBMTCD010000368.1:0-2207 GCA_049430545.1 Luteolibacter sp. | reverse complement strand
CTGAGTCTTGGGTCCGCTCGGCGAGCCGCCCCTACCCTGGGCCTTTCGATTCGCGAGGATTCGCGCCATTCGCGGGCTGCTCCCAAACGGCAGCGGAGTGCCGTGGCTACAACGCCCCCTCGATGCCGAAAAATGAGCCTTGTTTTGAAGGAAAAAGACCATATTATTTCTTTCAAAAAATACGATGTCTAAACACGCCCAATCGATTGACTCGCAGGTTACAAAACGCATTAACGGCCATGGCAGAGGTTGGGTATTCACTCCGAAGCACTTCCTCGACCTCGGAAGTCGCCAGGGGGTTGACCTCGCCCTTCACCGCTTGAAAGCCTCCGGCACCGTCCGGCAAATCGCCCGCGGACTCTACGACTACCCGGTTCAAGACCCCGTGCTCGGCACCGTCGCCCCTTCTGCCGATGCCATCGCCCGTGCCCTCGCCGTGCGAGACGCCATACGCCTCCAGCCCTCCGGCGCCTACGCCGCCAACATGCTGGGTCTCTCCGAGCAGGTGCCATCCCGCGTCGTCTTCCTCACGGACGGCCCCGCACGCAAGGTGAAGATCGGCAAGCGCGAGATCATCCTGCAGCACACCACTCCGCGCAATATGGCCACTGCGGGCAGGAAAAGCGGCACCTTTATTCAGGCACTGCGCTATTTCGGGCAGGATCAGGTGGACGCCCAAGTGCTCGCCACACTCCGTCGGCAGATCGGGGACGACGATCGCGCTGCCATTCGCAAAGACCTGCGCCACGCACCGGCCTGGATCGCTGACCTGCTCCGCCCGCTCACCGAGCCGAAGACCGCCGCATGAATACCTTTCTCCAGCTTCCAGCCGAGCGCCGCCGCCTCGCCTTCCAGCAGGTGGATGAGGTGATGGGATTGCAGGCCTTCAGCGTCGAGAAGGACTTCTGGGTCTGCTGGACCCTCCGCGAACTCTTCACCTTACCCGGCATCGGCGAGCACCTCACCTTCAAGGGTGGCACCTCGCTCTCGAAGGCGTGGAAACTCATTCGGCGCTTCTCCGAAGACATCGACCTCATCGTGGACAAGGATGCGCTCGGCTTCGGCGGTGACGCCGCCCCGGACAAGGCCCCCAGCAATAAGCAGCGCAGGGCGCGACTGGAGGCCCTCATGGAAAGTTGCCGCCTGTGGGTGCAGGGCACTTTGCAGCCCGCGCTCGCCGCCCGCATTGCCAACGCTCTTGGTCCGGAGGCTTGGAAGCTGGAAGTCGATCCTGACATGCCCGACGGGCAATGCCTGCTCTTTCACTATCCCTCGGTCTTTCCAGCCAACTCCGCCGGTTATGTGCCGCCGCAGGTCAAGATCGAGCTGGGTGCTCGCTCCGACGACTGGCCTCATGAGGAGAAATCCATTCAGCCCTACGTGATCGAGCAGTTCCCGGCACTCGATAACGATGCCGTCGCCGCTGTCCGCGTCCTCGCCGCCGAGCGCACCTTTTGGGAAAAAGCCTGCCTGCTTCACGAAGAAACATTTCGCCCTGCCGACAAGCCACGAAAGCTCCGCATGGCCCGGCATTACTACGATCTCTGTTGCCTGCTCCGAGCCGGAATAGGCAAGCAGGCGCTGGCGAATACCGCCCTCTTCCAGCGTGTCGCCGAGCATCGGGAAATCTTCTTCCGTTACTCTTGGGTGGACTACACGACCCACAAGCCCGGCACCTTCCGTCTCTCACCGCCCGCAGAGCAACTGCCAAATTGGCGCTCGGACTACCAAGCCATGCTCGGCCCCATGTTTTTCGGCGATGTTCCTGACTTCGACGAAATCATGCGAGCCGTGAGCGAGTTCGAGAAAACCTTCAACGCCACTGCATGACCGCTGCTCTTCCATCGCTCGCCAATCTGAAGCCCAATCCCGCTTTGGCCTCGCTCCCGCTCTTCGACCGCGCGGGCTGGAAGCGTGTGCGGTTTGGGGATGTGGTGGAGAACTGCGCTGAGACCTGCGTCCCGGCGGCTCTGCGGGAGGATTTGGTTTGTGGGAGACGGCGCCTTCGCGCCTGAATCTTGGGTCCGCTCGGCGAGCCGCCCCTACCCATTTTTTCGAGTCGCGGGATTCGCGGTTTGCTCAAAACGGCAGAAGACTGCCGTTACTACAACGGATTTTCTTGGTCGCATGGCGCGGGGTGTTTGTTTGCAGAGGCGGGGAGGGTTTGGTTTTCTTTGCGGATGCGAGGTTTTCCTGCCCAAGCGGCG
>JBMTCD010000367.1:0-2222 GCA_049430545.1 Luteolibacter sp. | reverse complement strand
GAACATGAACCTGCGCGACCCGGTGCTCTACCGCATCATGCACGCGCACCATCACAACACCGGCGACGCGTGGTGCATCTATCCGATGTATGACTTCGCGCATCCGCTGGAGGACGCGCTGGAACATATCACCCACTCGCTGTGCACGCTGGAGTTCGAGAACCACCGGCCGCTTTACGATTGGTTCATCGACCACTGCCCGGTGCCTTCCAAGCCGCGCCAGATCGAGTTCGCGCGGCTCAACCTGACCTACACCGTGATGAGCAAGCGCAAGCTGCTCCAACTCGTGCAGGAAGGCAGGGTTTCCGGCTGGGACGATCCGCGGCTGCCGACGATTTCCGGCATGCGCCGCCGCGGCTATCCCGCCTCCGCGATCCGCGAGTTCTGCAAACGCATCGGCATCACCAAGTTCAACGGCACCACCGATGTCGCGCTGCTCGAATACGAAGTGCGCGATTTCCTCAACCGCGAGGCACCGCGCCGCATGGCGGTGCTCGATCCAGTCAGGGTCGTGCTCGAAAACTGGTCCGTTGAGCCACTGCCGCATGCCGTGGTTTCCAACCACCCGCAGAATCCCGAGATGGGCGAGCGCGAGGTGCCGATGGGCGGCGAGGTTTTCATCGAGCGCGACGACTTCATGCAGGACCCGCCGAAGAAATTCTTCCGCCTGGGTCCGGACCGCTGCGTGCGCCTGCGCGGCGGACACATCATCCGTTGCACCGGCTATGAAATGGACGCGGATGGAAACGTCTCGCTCATCCGCGCCGAGATCCTGCCCGGCACCGTCGGCAAGGACGCGCCCGAGGGCGTGGTCTGCAAGGCGGCGATCCATTGGGTGGACGCCGCCACCGCGGTGGACGCCGAGGTGCGGCTCTACGACCGCTTGTTCACGGTGGAGGACCCGGACGATGCCGAGGGCGGATTCGTGAGCGCGCTCAATCCGGATTCGCTCAAAAACCTCACCGCCAAGGTGGAGCCCTCATTGGCGGATGCGGTGCCGGGTTTTTCCTGCCAGTTCGAGCGCGTCGGTTATTTCGTGGCGGACTCCAAGGATCATCATCCCGGGGAAAAACCCGTCTTCAACCGCAGCGTGGCGCTCAAGGATTCGTGGGCGAAAAAATCCGGCTGACCGCTTCACCCGTCGCTCAACGGAAAATCGCGAGGATCGCGCGGTGGTCCGAGGCGGTTTCCCAGCCGGAATCGTCGATGATGTAGGAGTTCTGGAAATCCAGTTCGCTGCGCAGCGGGTGGGTGACGGTGACAAAGTCGATGCGCGAGTAGATGTCGTGCGGAACCCAGTGGTGGGTCCAGGCATCGCCTTGCGAATCCTTGGCGGGCAGCGCGGTGAGATATCCCGGGCTGTTGTAGGTGCCGGTGATGGTCTTGATGGTGCGGGTGGGGCGGGTGTCGTTGAAGTCGCCGTAAACGATCAACCTCGCCTCGGGGTCCTTGGACAGGATGGCATCGACATGGCGGCGCAGCAGGCGGGCTTCGTTCACGCGGAGTTCCTCCTGGTCCGCCTCGGGGATCGGGCGCTTGGATTTGAGATGGACGCCAAGAAACCGGTAACTCTTGCCGCGCGCCTCGACGGTGGCATCGAGAATGCCGCGGCCGATGCCGTAGGTCTGGCCGTTGAGGCGGAATTCACTGTCGGCCGGCTTGGCAGTGGAAGTGATGGGAAACCTGGAAAGCAAGCCGAGACGGCGCACCGAATCGGTGCCGGCGGTGTAGTGGCTGTGCGGCAGATCGAGACCCGCTTTTTTCAGCCGCTCGCGGATTTCCTCGAGGTCGGCGGCGGTGCCGATCTCGCACAGGCCGATCACGTCCGGCGAGTGGGCGGCGAGGAGGCGGACAACGGCGGCCTTTTCCTCCTCGGGCTTGGGCGTCGAGCGCTGGAGCTTGCGGTCGATGTAGCGGTCCATGACCAGCCAGTTTTCGACGTTGTATGCGGCGAAGCGCATGCCCTCGCCGGAGGGTGCGGGCACGGGAGCGGCGGGCGGCTCTGTCTTCGGCGGGGGTGTGACGGTATTGACGGCTTCCGACGGGATTCCCGATGAGATTTCCGACGGGATTTCCGACGCGGACGGCATGTTGCCCGGCGTGTCCCAATCCGGCGTATTGCGGGACGAATCGCAGGCGGCGACAAACAACGACAGGATCAAGCCACCCACGGCCGCCAAGCGGCGCGGCGGCAACGGCCCGGTGGGGGGGGGGGGGGGGGG
>JBMTCD010000366.1:0-2223 GCA_049430545.1 Luteolibacter sp. | reverse complement strand
GTGCGGTGGCTGCGGAACAAAACTGGCCGGTGAATTTCGGCGAGATCGCCATGATTTGGCGCGGCGGTTGTATCATCCGGGCCCGCTTCCTCCAGCGCATCAAAGAGGCCTTCGACCGCGATGCGGCGCTGCCCAACCTCCTGCTCGACCCGTATTTCCAGGAAGTCATCGGGCGCACGCAAGCGAACTGGCGCAAGATTGTCTCCGATGCCGTGCTCTCGGGCATCCCGACGCCGGCTTTCAGCGCGTCGCTGGCGTATTTCGACAGCTACCGCTCGGAACGCCTGCCGGCCAACTTGCTGCAAGCCCAGCGCGACTACTTCGGCGCGCACACCTACGAACGCACCGACCAGCCGAAAGGAAAGTATTTCCACTACGACTGGGTCGGGGACCGGCAACAGCACGAGGCTTGAAATGGCGGAGACCTGGTTCATTGTTCCCGCGGAGCAGCACGACGGTCTCGTGGCGCGTGCTTACCGCGCGAGGGGATACTCGGACGACGAAGCCCGGGATGCGGCGAGATTTTGTCATAGCGCGGCCCGTCACGGCATCCGCACGCACAACGCGCTCAAAGCCCTTCATCTTGACGACCTGTTCGGCAGCAAAGTCGGGCGCTGGACGCCCCGGGCGGAGATGGAAAAACTTCCCTCGCGGTTCGCCGCGGCGGAGGCGTGGGACGGACACAACAAACTGGGTCAGGCCGTGGCCTACCGCGCCATGGAGCGTTGCATGGAACTGGCCGACCAATACGGCGTCGGCATGGTCAGCGTGGACAATGCCACCCATTACCTCTGGGGCGGGGGCTACGTGATCGATGCCGCCCTCAAAGGCTATATCGCCTACACCAATTGCACCTCGGCCACCTCCGAGGTGGTGCCCTTCGGCGGGAAAACCCCCACGATGGGCACCAACCCGCACTCCTGGGGATTCCCCACGCAAGATGCGGTCGGATTTCCCATCGTCATCGACTGGGCCACCTCGACCGTGGCCATGGGCCGCGTCCAGCAATTCGCCCGCGAGGGCAAAACGCTGGGAACCGGCTGGGCGGTCGATGCCGAGGGCCGACCGACGACCGATCCACACCAAGCGGTCGCGCTCCTGCCATTCGGCGCGCACAAAGGCTACGGACTCGGCTTGATCGATGAACTTTACGCCGCGTTCATCGGCGGCGGGTTGCCATCCATCCGCGGCACCGCCAGGGGCGACGCCAAGGAGAAGCGCGGTTCGACCTTCTTTTTCCAATGCATCCATCCGGAAGCGTTGCATGGTCATAACTACGCGCTCGGGCGCACCCCGGCGGAAAACGTCAAAGCTTGCCTGGCCGACATTCTCGGTCCCGGCAACGAAAAATGCCTTCTGCCCGGCGAACTGGAAGCGAGGGCGGCCAAGCTGACCGACGAACACGGCGGTCTCCTTTTCACCAAGGCCGAGATCGAAAGTTTCGCCCACCTGACCGATGAGCTGGGCGAGCCGGCCTGGCAGCCCGAAGATTTCAAAAACGTCACCCTCTGAGAAACTCCGCCATGTCACTCCAACTCCGCGACAAAGCCACCTGCCACTACGACCAAATCTCGCTCGGCGAAGTCATGCTCCGCCTCGATCCCGGCGAGGGACGCGTGTGCACCGCCCGCCAATTCACCGCGTGGGAAGGCGGCGGCGAATACAACACCTCGCGCGGATTGCGCAAATGCTTCGGTTTGAAAACCGCCGTCTGCACCGCCTTCGTCGACAACGAGGTCGGACACCTCGTGGAGGACTTCATCATGCAGGGCGGGGTGGACACCGCTTTCATCAAATGGCGGGAGGATGACGGCATCGGGCGGTCCGTGCGCAACGGACTCAACTTCACCGAACGCGGCTTCGGCGTGCGCGGGGCCGTGGGCGTGCCTGACCGCGGACACACCGCGGCCTCGCAGCTCAAACGCGGCGATTTCGACTGGGACCACATTTTCGGGAGGCTCGGGGCCCGCTGGTTCCATACCGGCGGGATCTTCGCCGCCTTGTCCGAGTCCACCGCCGACTTGACCATCGAAGCGGTGCAGGCCGCGAAGAAACACGGCACCATCGTCAGCTACGATCTCAACTACCGTCCGTCGCTGTGGAAATCGATCGGCGGACAGGCCAAGGCCCGCGAGGTGAACCGGGAAATTGCCAAATACGTCGATGTCATGATCGGCAACGAGGAGGACTTCACCGCCTCGCTCGGCTTCGAGGTCGAGGGCG
>JBMTCD010000365.1:0-2228 GCA_049430545.1 Luteolibacter sp. | reverse complement strand
ACGAAGTCCTGCAGGCGTAACATGCCGCGGAGCTGCGAGCGGAAGTGTTCCCAGACGCCGAGCGCGGTGACGGCCTCGACCACCGCGGGCGAGGCGGCTTTTCCAAGCTCGCGGGTGAAATCGTCGTAGCCGCAGAGCACCATGGTCACGCAGATGGCCACCGAGACGATCAGGCACACGACCTGGTCCCGGGTGCAGGCGGAGACGAGCATGGTGATGGCGAGGAAGGTGCAGCAGACGAGGAAGCTGCCGATGTAGCCGGAAAAGATCGCTCCGTTGTCCGGATCGCCGAGGTAATTGACGGTGATGACGATCGGGAAGGTGAGCAGCAGCGCGGCGAGCCAGACGGTGGCGGCGGCGAGGAACTTGCCGATGATGGCACTCCAGGTGGAGACCGGAAAGGTGCCGAGCAGTTCGATGGTGCCGGTGCGGTGTTCGTCGGCCCACAATTTCATGCCCACGGCGGGTGCCAGCAGCATGAAGATCCACGGGTGCCAGAAGAAGAAGGTCCATTCGAGCGAGGCGTCGCCCACCCGCACGAAATTGCCGAAACTGAAGGTCAGCCCCATGGACAAGGCCAGGAAGATCACGATGATGGCGTAGGCGGTGGGCTGGGCGAAATAACTGTTGAGTTCGCGTTTGTAGATGGTGGCGGAAGTCATGGAATGGAGTGATGAATATTGATGATTGAATATTGCGTGACTCAAGCCGCCGCCACTTCGGTGTCTCGGGTGGTGAGCTTGCGGAAGAGGTCCGTGAGCGAGCCGGTGCCGGATTGCTCGATGAGTCCCTCGGGCGTGCCGTCGGCGACGATTTTCCCGCGGTCCACGATCACGGCGCGGGTGCAGGCGGCTTCCACCTCCTCGAGGATGTGGGTGGAGAACAGGATCGCCTTTTCCTTGCCGAGGCGCTTGATGAGCTGGCGGACCTCGTGCTTCTGGTTCGGATCGAGACCGTCGGTTGGCTCGTCGAGGATCAGCACCTCGGGGTCGTGCAGCAACGCCTGGGCAAGGCAGGTGCGGTGGCGGTAGCCCTTGGAGAGGGTGTCGATCGATTGGCGGGCGACGGCCCCGAGGAAGCAGGTCTCGATGGCGCGCTCGACGGCGTCGTTTTTCACGCTGCCGGAGAGGCCGCGGACGCTGGCGCAAAATTTCAGGAAGCCGGTGACCGTCATGTCATGGTAGAGCGGTGCCGACTCGGGGAGGTAGCCGATTTTGGTTTTGGCATGGCCGGGATCATCGATCACCGAGATGCCGCAGACCTTGGCTTCTCCCGCGGTGGGCGGGATGAATCCGGTGATCATGCGCATGGTGGTGGACTTGCCGGCTCCGTTGGGCCCGAGGAATCCGAGGACTTCGCCTTTTTTGACGGTGAACGAAAGGTCGTCCACGGCGCGTTTGGATCCGAACTGCTTGGTCAGGTTTTCGACTTCGATCATGGATTGGGTAGGCGGGTTGAGAATACCAGATGCGCGCGTAGCGTCACCGGGGAGGTTTCTTGTTTGAAAAAATGTGACAAGGGAAAATATGCGCCGGGGCAGGGCACCGGCAGGCCTGAAAATCGCTTTTGCAGCTTGAATGCGCCCCCGCCCACAATGGCGGGGAAAGCAGCAGGAGCCTCCGGCTGCTGGATTTTCCGCCAGCCAGCTTCAAAGAGATCCCTCATTTGATGGCGGGGCAAGTCTTCGGCCGGGAGTGTGGTATGGCAGCTTGAAGTAGTGGCACAGGTCGCGCGTCCGGTTGCCGATGGGAGAACCATCACAGGCCCGCCGCCTGTTTGTATCCCGGCGGCACAGTCCCCCCGTTGACGAGGGCGGCCTTCAGTTCGCGGGCGTGCCGGCAGGTGCCGCGATAGTCAAATCCCGGGCATGAATTTGCACAGAATCGCGGCCTATCATGATCGATCCGGTTCGGGATTTGTGGCATTGCGACAGCCGCGCAATCGTAGATCCTCAGCTCGATGAAACAGGCGAAACATCGCGAAGATTGGGTCGCGAGACGGACCACTGCGGGATGCAGCGGCGTCAAGGTTCATGTTTCAGACGTGCGACTTGCGCCGCGTCAAGGAAGATCGGCTGAAGCCATGACTCAGGCGCCTGCGGGGTGATGGATGGTCTGACTTGACGCAGTCAACGTGCTTCATCCTGCCGCACCGGCGAGGTATCGCCGCTGGGCCTCGGCTTCGGGATTGTGAGGCTTGGCGGCGTTGTCCGGATCGGTGTCGGCGAC
>JBMTCD010000364.1:0-2256 GCA_049430545.1 Luteolibacter sp. | reverse complement strand
CAACCCTGGATCCTGCGCAAGCACCAGGCCTTCCGCCCGGTGAGCGATCCCGCGTATTTCTACAGCCTCATTCCGTCGGAGTTCACCAACACCCGGCTCGTCGGCCGCAGCGTCTGGAACGGGCGTTGGAAAATCGTCATCCCCGCCTACACCATGCTCGCAAACGAACAGGACGCGCTCGACCGATTTGTCGCCAGTGTGAAGGACATCCAGCTCTTCCTCCGCACCTACTCGAACTCGGGGAACTGAGTCCGGTTAAGCCGCTTGCGATTCGTGTTCATCAAAGACAATCATCGTCAGGAACGGGCTGCGTTGCTTGACTTCTTCCACGATGGCCGTGGCAAGCTCACGCACTTCGGTCTGTTCGAGACTCCGGAAACCCGTCCAGTAATTCTCGTCCAGCTTGTCCCGGTTCATCCGACCGCCGAGGGAAGCATGGACTCGCGGAAACCGCACGCCATCCACACCGGACTCGAAGCCGGTGATCGCGCCCTTGGCATCGATTTTCTGGAATGGAATTCCATGGGTGCCGGTCAGGAATGCCTCCCAGGCATCGACCGACGTCGAGTTGACGTTGAAGGCGCCATCGACCAGCAGGTGACCGGCGTTGTGATAAAATCCGCCGGTTTGCTCGCCAGCGGGGGTCGATCTTTGGAGGGTTTCGCGAGCGAATTTCGAGCCAGCCGGCTCATAGGGCAGGAACCGCGGGTTGGGCAGGGAATCTTTGCCACTGCGCAGCCGCAAAAAATGTGCTCCGTCGGGTTTCTTTTCCGTAGCCGGGTCGCGATTGTCCGCCACCTGTGGAATGGTGGTGAAGGTGTAGCCGTCCCACAGCACTTCATTTACCAGATACGATGCGTCATACAGGTTGAATGGGTCCTTGATGATTTGAGTCGAATTCACGCGCTCCCCGAGCGTGTCGCGAACGGACGCCGTCCATTCATTCAGGGGAATGCGCGGGTTCGCGTAGGAGTTTCCGATCACATAGGACGGCTCGTAACTGAAGCGCCCCACGTTGGCATGCTGCAACTGGCCGAGCGAAACCAGATCCTGCCTTGGAATGTCGAACAGGATCACGCGGTCGTATCCATCGACAGGATCCCGCCCGGCACCCCAGTAAGCATAGCCTTTCGGGGCGTCCTGCACATTCATCTGCGGGATTTGTTCGTCCACCTCGTTCTTGTTTTCAACCGAGTAGGCGGCCAGGACATTGAGCCCCAGGGGGGAATCCCAGCGGGTGTTGCCAAGCAGCGCGCGGATGTTGGCGTCCACCAAGGGCCGGATGCCGGGGCCCGCGCCTCTCGGGGGTTCACGGGTGGTTCGCAGACTCAGGGAGAAACTGCCCATGGCGTTTTCATTCAGATCATCCAGCCCGATATTGGGGAAGCTGATCCGTTTGGTGCCCAGTCCCTCCCATGAATAGGGTTTCCAGAAGAGCTGGGAAAGCCAATACCAGTGGATATAAGCCGCACCGGAAAGACTGGGCTTGCCGCTGCTCCCGCCTTGTGTGATCACATTCGCCCCGTCGAAGGAAAAGGTGAGGGTATCTGGGCGGCTTTGATCGGGAAAGAGCGGGTAATCCGTATATGAGCTTTCCATCGTCAGGTCCTTGACTGCCACTCCACACCCACCACCGGGTTCTGGTGCTAGAAAGGGAAATGGAACCACGAAAGACACGAAAGTTCACGAAAATCAAAGAGTTTGAAACTCTGAGGAACCCACCTTGCGGGTGAGGATGCTGTTTTCTTCAAGTGACTGTCATTTCGTGCTTTTTCGTGTGTTTCGTGGTTATCATTTCGGAATTTAGGATCCACAATCGGAATCCACAATCCACAATCAGAAGCGGTGGCGACAGAGTAGGCACACTCGTGAGAGCGCGGCGAGCGCGGGCAGGGGTACGCCCCCGCTCCTTGACGAGAGTTTCGCTTGAGCCAGCACCAATTTCGATCTGCTGCCTTTGCTGTGAGAACGGCGGCGTTCCGGTGGGTACGGCCGCCGATGTTGATGATTTTGGGACTGGTCAGTTCTCCACAGCCATGATGCGGTGGAACAGTTTGCCGCTGCCGACCGGGATGGTCACGATGTTGTAGTCGTAATAAGTCGGCGCGCCGGGGCGCGATGCGGGGTTTTCCCGTCAGGGTGTCTGGCTCAGCAGCACGTTGTCGAGGTAGGCGCCAAGGTATTCGGAGTTGCTGGTCAGGCCGCGGAAACGCCACTCGAGGCGCACGGCTTGGCCGTAGGCCGTCTCGGGCAGAT
>JBMTCD010000363.1:0-2261 GCA_049430545.1 Luteolibacter sp. | reverse complement strand
TGCCTTCGGTCATCCAGACGCGGGCGACGGCGGTTTTGCGGCGGCCGGTGGCGCTATTGGTGGTGGTGGCGGTCATGGGATGAAATCAGAATGATGGGTTAGCGGACGGCGTGGGCGACGGGTTGTTGCGCTTCGTGCGGGTGCTCGGCTCCGGCATAGACCTTGAGCTTGGAATACTGGGCCTTGCCGAGGCGGGTCTTGGGAAGCATGCCGTAAACGGCGCCCCCGCCGATCAGCAAGTCGGCATCATCACCGCTCCCCACGGCCTAGCCTTCGCTCCCAATGGCGACGTCTACGTCCAGGATTGGAACGCCTCCGGACGCATCACCAAGCTGCGCAAAGCGCAAGCCAAGTGAATCATCCCTTGCTGCATGGCAAGAACCCACATGCGCATTTCATCAGGCGCGTGAGGCTGGGAGTGTTCACGAACTCACGCCCGGGATGCGGTGCTCAAGGGCCGAGCCGGTCGAAATGCCGGATCAGCGGATACACCTTGCCGTTCAGCTCGCGCATCGAGTCCAGCAGGGGTTGGTAGGGCTCGTAGCGGATGTTGTACATGCCCTTGTTGGAGTCCGTGTTCGACGGATCGGAGCTGGAGTCCGCGGGATCGTTGTCCATGTATTTGAACCAATGCCAGCCCACGCAGGTTTTGGATTCCAGCAGGGCGAGGGTGAAGTTCTGATAGAACGCGCCGCGATCCGCCTGGGTTTTCACCTCCCAGCCGGCGCCGGATGAGTTGGCCATTCCCGAGTCCGCGCCCTTGGCATAGAATTCGGTGATCAGGCATGGTTTTCCGGACCACGCGTACCAGTCGCGCAGGTGCCCGGTCTTCGGCGTCCAGACGTTGTAGTAGTTGATGGAAATGACATCGCACCAGCGACCGGCGGCGCGCCATACGGGTTCGCATGCCACGGCCGGTCCGTGGAAACGCGAGCCGAGGCATAGGTGATATGGCAGCGCCGCGCGGATCGCCGAGGTGGTGATCCGGAAATAGGTTTCGTATACATGCTCCACGAACGCCTTCCGGTCGGCATCGGTGATTTTCGCGGGCGGCACCCCGCGTTTCGAGAGCCACTCTTCCGCGCCGTCGCGCATCGGCTTGAGCGATTCCCTCCTGCCGTCCATTTTCAGCATGCGGTCGAGCATGTCCCTGGCGATGGGCATTTCATTGTCGGAAAAACATCCGACGAGCCACGGATCGTCCTTCATCGCGCCCAGTTGCTCGCGGCACACCGTCGCGCAATATCGCGGGAAATCCGGATCGAACACCGGCAGACAGTCGTCCTCATAACCGGTGTGGCCGGGCTGCGGATGGGTCAGCCCGAGCTTCCTGCCGAAGCCGCTCATCAGGTTGAGTGTGACCGTGTAGGGCATCGGCTTCGGGACGTGGCGCAGGGTCCGGTAGTCGGAAAACCCGCCGATTCCCCGGATGCCGAGATCGCGGAACTGATCGAGCGTTTGCTCCGCCCATCTCTCGTTGCTCCCGAAGCGCCTGGCGAAAACCTCTTTCGCGCCGAAGCGGGAGTAGGGTCTCACGCTGGCCACCCCGTTGAAAACGAAGCGGCCGCCTTCCGGGTCGATGATCCACCAGCGTCCATTCACTTCCTCCACCCGGAAAAAGCCGGTCTTGGTCCTCGGCTCCGCGGCGAGGCCTCCGAACCGGGTTTGCGCGGCGACGGCGGCATCACCGAGCGGAACATCCGCCAGAGTGCGGGTCTCCCTGGCCTTCCATTCCTTCCCCCCTTTGGGTCTGGCGTCGATCCAGCGCGGCTCCCGGGACTGCGCGGCACCGGCAAGCGCGGACACAATGAGGATGACGGCGGTTGGAAAACGCGAACGCATTCCCCGCATTATGCAGCAACACCGGCATCTGTCGCCTCACGTAATCTGGTGAGGAGACAGATCGGGTTTTCCGGCCTATCCATGGAAAGCGCTTCCTCCACTGACCAAGACCATGAAACCGATCATTCTGCTTCTGCTCACGATACCGCTCGCCGCGGCGGCGGAGCCCGGCTCCGGGGAAGTCGCCATCGAGAAGGATGTCAACTACCTGGCCCCGGGGCGGAAGGAAAAACTCGACCTCTACAAGCCTGCCAGGCGCGCGGCGGACGAGCTCTCACCCGCCGTGGTGATCATCCACGGCGGTGGATGGGTCGGCGGCGACAAGGGGGCCGCACGTGAAATCCAGACCGGAACCACCCTGGCCAAGGCGGGTTATGTCTGCGTCAGCGTCGAGTATTGGAAGGGAACCAAGGAGCGCT
>JBMTCD010000362.1:0-2273 GCA_049430545.1 Luteolibacter sp. | reverse complement strand
GCGGGGTTTCCATGCACCACAGGTTTTCGCGATCCACCGCGCCGGTGCAGAAACCGTTTTCATCCGACCGCTTCATCGTCTCGGTGGCGCGGCGGGCGAGCGATGCCGCGCGGAATTCCACCGCGGCGGCCACGCAGGCATCGATGTCTTCCGGCGACACCAAGGGACGCGCGCCATCGTGCACGGCGACGAATTCCGCCGCCGGATCGACCGCCGCCAGGCCCTTCGCGACCGACTCATGACGCTCGCCGCCGCCATCGGCGCGCACGACCGGCTTCGTAAAACCGCCGCCCAACAAATCCCACCGCTCCGGCGGGCAAACGACGACGATCGAATGGATCGAGTCCGCGGCGAGAAACGCGTCGAGCGTGCGGCGCAGCACCGGCACGCCGTGCAGCGGCCACGCCAGCTTGTCCATGCCCATCCGCCGTGCCGAGCCCGCCGCCACGATAATGGCGGCGCAATGGGGCGTGCGTGCGGGTGAGGGCATGGCGGTGATTGCTTACAGCCCGAGCGACGCGTGGGGAAGCGGCAAGTTGCCGGGAACGCCGAGCCCCAGCTCGGCGCGTCAACGGGACGCGTCGTAGCAGGCGCCTCCGGCTCCTGCATGCAAAGACGCGACCGAGGCGATGCCACTGGCACCGTCCTTGTGACCCTGCTGCAAAGCAGGCGGTAGGGAAAAATTGTGCTTTTGCATCTTCCAGATTGGCTTCTAAGGTGGTGTCGCATGATTTCAGATCCCCAATCTAGATCCGCGCTCGCCCGTGTTCTGCTGCTGTCGTTCGGGTTTTGCATCGGCGCGTGCCGCGAGAATCCCCGCGAAGCCGAGCCGGTGGATCCCGATACCCGTGCCACTTTGGAACAGCAGCAGGCATCACCGGCTCAGGATGCAGACACGCCAGGGGAGGCGGATTCAAGCAAGGCCTCGCCATCCCCTGACGAGCAGATCACCGAACTCCGGCGCACGATCGAATCGGGGCGTGAAACCATCGAAAGTTTGGAGGCGTTCGTCCAAATGGAGCGCGCCAAGGTGGAAAACGATCCCGGTTATGAAACATCGTTTCTTGAGGAGGCACTGGCCGAGCAGCAGGAAATCCGGGAAGCCGTCGAATCCGGTGAGAAACGCTTGCAGGAACTCACGCGCCCGAACGAGTGAGGCCGCCCGATTGATTTTGGAAAGGAGCCAGAGGCACCTTCTGCTGTCGCCGGTGCCTCCGGCTCCGGTTCTTGCCTCACATGCCGATAGCACTTCGCAAATCCGCGGCATGCGGATCGGAGTGTGTGAAGGCGAGGGATTTCTCGAGTGCGGCCTTGGCGGCGGCGATGTCGCCAAGACCGTGTTGGGCAAGGGCGATAAGCAGCTGGTGCTCCGCGTCGCGGCGGGCTTGCAGGTCTTCGTCGAAAACGAGGAGGTTGGGCAGCGAGGTGGCGAAGTAATCGATGCGCGCGGTTTCACCGAGCTTGGCTTCGGCGAAGGCGGCGAGGTCCTCGAACACGGCGCGGGCATCGGCTTGGCGACCGAGTTCGCGCAATGACAGTCCGCGGTAATAACTCAGCGGGCTGTGTGCGGTGACCGCCATGTCGGTGAAATCGCCGGCCTCGTTGGCGGATTCAATGAAGTGTTTTTCGGCTTCGTCAGTCCGCCCCAGTGCCTTGAGTGCGCGGCCGGTCCAGTAGTTCACATCCGCCTTCGCCTGCAGCAGGTGATAGGCCTCGCCGAGCGATTCGGGCGCGTCCATCGCGCCGGTGAAGTGACGTAGCGCGGTTTCGGCGTCGCCGATTTCAAGCGCCGCGCGGCCGAGCCGCAGGTGCGCCTGGGTGAACTGGCGGAGAACCGCGCCCTCGCCGCCCTCCCACGGGTGGAAACGGCGGGAGGTGACGATCTCCAAGGCCTTGGCCGGATTGCCTGTCAGATTGTGCAAGCCGGCGAGCGCCACGGTGCAGTCGTCGCGCTGGAGGACGAGATCGCGTTTTTCCTCCAGGAACGCGAGTCGCTGGGCGAGTGGATCGTTGAGCTTGGCGCGGAGCTGGTCGTATTCCGAAACGAGCCGCGGGTCGGCGGGATCGAGTCCCATCGCTTTCTGATAGAATTTCCGCGCGGATTCGCCGTCGCGGTTGGCATTCCACACCGCGATGGCGAGGTTGCGGAAGGTGGTGGCGTGGGGGCTGCCTTCATCGACGGCGCGCTGCCAGACGCGGATGGCGTCGGCATGGCGCTTGAGGTCGCAGTAATAATTTCCCAGCGCGAAACAGGCGACCGGATCGGGAGTGGG
>JBMTCD010000361.1:0-2327 GCA_049430545.1 Luteolibacter sp. | reverse complement strand
CAACCTGACCCACTTGCGCCCCTCATCCGCTTTCCAACTGCGGATTCTAGGTTCAAGTTCGTGATCGTTGAAGCCGCGCAGGCAGACGGCGGCGGATGATTTGTGCAGCAGGGAGATCATGGTGGGGGTGTGCGTCAATCGGATGGTATCGGGCGGATGGAAATTCGGTCAGGCAAACAGGTCGTGGATATCGAGCTCATCGTCGCCATCCCGGGCATCGGTTTGAAGTGCCGCCGCGGCCTGCTCGACTTCGGGCAGGTGATGGAGGATGCGATCCGCGAGATTCGGGATGCCGAGGATGAGCCGGGTCTCGACATCCTGGCGCAGCGTCAGGTTTTCCAACCCTTCAAAAGCGCCCAGCAGGTCGAGCGAGCGGGCATCGAGCTGGCCCCGGATCCATTCCCAGCCGAGGCCGACGCGTTGGCATTCCTCCCAACGCAGGTAATCGCCGGTGACTCCTGCCTCATCGATGGCCTTGAAGGTGCCGTCGCCATCATCCTGATGGACGCGATAGATGCCGCCGATGCGGTAGTGATGGTGGTGGTGGTTGGCAATGATCCGGACAAGGGTGCCGACGGGAGCTGGACTCATGGTTGTTGGATGATCAGGGGTGGTTGGTGGAGGTGGTTTCAAGGGCGGTGCAGGTGTCGAGGATCCTGCCCTTGAGGTCCGGCACGCTGGCGACCAGGGCGACGCGCAGGTCCGGACGCAGGCGCAGCCTGGAAAGGCCGTCAAAGGCGGAGAGCAGTTCGAGCGCCTCGGCGGAAAGCTCGCCCTTGAGCCAGTCCCAGCCGATCTCGTCGGCCTTCTCGCAGTCGTTCCAGCGAATCCACGAGCCGGTCTGCCCGTTCGCGTCGCGCGCCCGCAAGGTGGAGTCCCTGGGATCGATTTCGGTCACCTCGTAACTCTCGCCGCGGCGATAGTCGTGGCAGTCGAACTTGGCGATCGGGCGGATGCGTTCGCCCACCTTGAACGGGCAGGTGGCTGAACCCGAACGGCGGCGGCTTGATTTCATGGGCATGGCGGGATGATTGGCGGGGTGTTGATTCATGATATGCCAACAGAGTGGCGTGAGGCGAGGGAACGGTGAAGTTATGACATAAACCCGTCTCCGGCGTTTGATGTGTCTTGCGCAAACCGGCCGGACAATCCCACGGCGAGTTCCGGCGCGAGTTGCTCGATTTCCCGCAACAAGTCAAATCGCCCGGCGAGAGCCAGGTGCCATTGATAGATGTGCTGGAGGCGCGGGAAGACCCACGGACATTCCCTGGCGCGACGGAACAGCGCGGCCAGCGCGTCGGTGCGCGGAGTGGCGGCGCCCAGCCACAGCGGGGTGCTCATGGCGGAACAGGCCAGTGCCGGATCGGTGAGCCATGCGTCGGCAGGGCTTCCGTGCCTGATAATGGCCTTGCGGATCCGGGCATGACCGGCGGAGGGGATCGGTTGGTGATGCCAGCGGAACCTGGACGGCCTGCCGCCGACCACGCGGGCGCATTGCCGGGCCATTCGACGGCAGCCGAGGCGGAAAAGCAGCTTGCCCAGCCGGCGGGTGTGGAACACCTCGATGCCCTTGCCGCGGGTGAGGCTGAGTTTCATGCAGCGGGCGGCATCATCGGCCACCGCGGCAATGTGATCGCCTGACGCTTCAGAGCCGGATTTCGTCCATGCGCTGTGCGAGCGGGTGTCGAACAGGCACATGCCGTAGCGGTCGGCGCGGATCTCATGGATGATCCGCTCGATGACGCGGGCTTTGAGCTTGTGGCAGGATGGCGGCGGCAGGGCAAGCAGGTCGGTAAAGGGAGGCAGGTCCCCGGAGGGAAGCTGCAGCGGCATGAGGTCAACCAAATCGGTGTCGTCCTCGTGTTGGCGGTAAAGTTGGATCATCGCCTGCACCGCCAGATGGGCCGCAGTGACCAGGCGTGCGGGGCGGCCGGAAGCCACGGCCCGTTGCCAGATCCGGCTCGGAAATTCGTCCAATGTGAGTGGCAAGTGCCGCGGCACCGGCAGCGCACCCATGGCTGCCGCCTCGAGCAAGCCCCGCTCGGCAGGGGTGGGCGCATCGAGGAACTCAACCAGAAAACCGGCCCGCGCTGAAGCCTCCCACATGGCTGCCGCACGCAGGAACATGCCGAAGGCCACGGGCCGTCGCTCGCATGCGGGCAAAGGGCGCAGGATGTCGGCAAGTGCCGCCGTGGAAATGCTGCGAGAGCGACGAAGCAAGTCCGCCGCCTCAGGCGTGACGGCAGCGGCGTGAAATGACTGCCAGCACCTCATCGCATGCTGATAGACAGCGAGGGGGTCATGTCGGTCGGACAGCTCGTCGTGGG
>JBMTCD010000360.1:0-2329 GCA_049430545.1 Luteolibacter sp. | reverse complement strand
GAAATCATCCGGCCCAAGCGCGGCAGGAAATGACGCCCGGTTGACGCGTCCGCAAGCTGCGGATGGATGCCATTTCCCCTGATGTTGCCAAGAAGCTGCTCTCGCGCGACTTCGCCAACCTGATCGCCCGTGTGCAAAAGGGCGGCAAGCTGACCCGTGTCGAGCGCGCGATGCTGCAATCGATGGCCACCGGCACCGGAGCGGCACCCAGCACGGCGGCCTCCTACGTCGAACTCGCGGCCGTCCTGGGAGTCACCCGCCAGTCGATCAACACGTGGAAGAAGCGCAAGGACGCCCCGAAACCCGCCGCCAACGGACTTCACGACGTGGCCGCGTGGCGGGAATTCATGCGCCGCAACGACCTCAAGGGCGGCGAACCGGCGACACAGGAATCCGCCGACATCGAATCCTCGCTCAAGGCGCGCAAGCTCCTGGCCGAAGTCGAGGAACGGGAATTGCGGCTCGGCATCAAGCGCGGCGACTACGTGGCCGTCGAGGAAGTCCGGCAGACGTGGACCGAGTTCGTTGCGCAGGCAACTTCCATGCTCCGCAAGAAATTCGAACAGGAACTGCCACCGATCCTGTCGGGTCTCGACGCCACCGGCATCCAGGAGGAATCGCGGCGGGCCATCGACGAGGTGTTGACGATCCTCCATCAGGGCGAATGAAGACCATCGAGACAGCCCGCGACAAACTCACCAGAATCTGGCGCGATGCCTGGCGTCCACCGGATCGTCGTCCCCCGTGGGCATGGTGCGAGGATCACATCACCTCGATCCCCTACTCCCCGATCCCCGGCCGCTTCCGCTCGGACAACTCACCGTGGATGCGCGAGCCGATGGAGGCGCTGGTCGATCCACGAATCCGCATCGTCTCGATCATCGCGGCGATCCAGAGCGGCAAGACCAGCGTCTGTGAGTTGGGGTTGTGTCATATCATCGCCAACCATCCAGGCCCCACGCTCTGGCTCGACCAGACCGACGACGACGCCAAGGACCAGAGTGAGAGCCGGCTCCAGAAGCTCTTCGACGAATGCCCGCCGGTCCGCGCGCTCTATCCGGCCAACCGGCACAAGAAGCGTGTGGCCACCGTGCATTTTGCCAATGGCATGACTCTCTGGGTGCTCGGCGCGCACAACAAGACCAACCTCCAGCGACGTTCGATCCGTTGGCTGATTGGCGATGAAACCTGGCGCTGGCCAACCGGCCACATGGCGGAAGCCGAAGCACGTGTCACCGCATTCGGCTGGCTCGGCAAATGCCTGTTCATGTCCCAAGGCGGAGAGGAAGACGACGACACCCACCGCAAGCACGAGACGACCGACATGCGGGTGTGGACATTCGCCTGCCCGCACTGCCACCACCGCCAACCGTTCAAGTGGGAGCAGGTCGAGTGGAGCAAGGACGCCCGCGACGAATCCGGCGAGTGGGATTTCCAGCGGGTGCGCGACACCACCACCATGACCTGTGCCTCGTGCAACCACATCTTCGAGGACAGCGACCGCACCCGCCGCGAACTCAACGTCACCGGCCGCTACGTGGTGACCAACCCGAACGCGCCGAAGGAGAACGCCGGATTCCACTGGAACGCCCTGTGCGCGATGAGCTGGGGACGGCTCGCCGAACTCTACCTCCGGGCCAAGGCCGCCGCACGCAAGGGCGACGTGTCATTGATCCAGCAGTTCTACCAGAAGCGGCTCGCCCTTGCCTGGCGCGAATACCTCGAAGACTACAAGCTCGACATCGTCCCGGGCGGATACCTCAAGGGCGAAATCTGGGACGGCGAGGCGGGTGTGGATGCCCAAGGGCGCTTGGTCCCGGCCGGCGAACCTTGCGCATGCCCGCTGCGGATCCTCACGGTCGATTGCCAGATGGACCACCTGTGGCTCGTCGTGCGCGCATGGGCCGAGGACGGATCGAGCCGCCTGATCTGGAACGAGCGGGTGCTCACGTTCACCGATGTGGAGAGTGTCCAAGAACGCTTCGGTATCCATCCGAACCTCGTCTTCATCGACGCGGGCTATGCCACCTACGACGTGTATCGCGAATGTGCGTCCCACGGCTGGACGGCACTCATGGGCGACAAGCGCGCCACGTTCACCCACAAGATCAAGGGTCGGAAGTCCGTCGAGCGCTTCTATTCGCCCCGCCGGAAAGTCGTGCTCGGGCGTGGCCAGTCCTGCTCGGTGTTCTATTGGTCGAACCTCAACATCAAGGACACGCTCGCCAGGCTGCGCCGAAACCAGGACCCGGAAAACGGCCCGGTCTGGGAGGTGCCCGACGACATCGACGATGACTACCTCGCCCAGATGGAAAGCGAGCAGCGAGTG
>JBMTCD010000359.1:0-2331 GCA_049430545.1 Luteolibacter sp. | reverse complement strand
GCCGCACGGTCACCAAGAAAACGGCGGGCTACCACCAATACCACGCCGCCAAGAAGGGACTGCGCAAGGTGATCAAGGCGCTCGCCAGCGATGGCAAAGCAGGCGTGATCTGGCACACGCAGGGGTCGGGCAAGAGCCTGCTGATGGCCTTCTTCGCCGGGATGCTGGTGCATGACGAGGAATTGCAGAACCCCACGCTGGTGGTGCTCACCGATCGCAACGACCTCGACAACCAGCTTTTCGGCACGTTTTCCCGCTGCGCGGACCTGTTCGGCCAAGCGCCCCAGCAGGTCGAGGAGGTGGCGGCACTGAGGCAGTTGCTCGACCGCAAGGCCGGTGGGGTGATTTTCGCGACCATCCAAAAATTCCGCCCGGAGGCCGGGGATTTCGAGGTGATCACCGAGCGGCGCAACGTGGTGGTGTTCGTGGATGAGGCGCACCGCAGCCAATACGGATTCCGGGCGAAGATCGACGCGGAGACCGGCGAGGTGAGCTACGGATTCGCCCACTACGTCAGAAAGGGGCTGCCGAACGCGACGTTCGTCGGCTTCACCGGCACGCCCATCGAGTTGGTGGACAAGAACACCAAGCAGGTCTTCGGCGATTACATCGACGTTTACGACATCACCCAAGCGGTGGAGGACAACGCCACGGTGCCCATCCACTACGAGGGCAAGATTGTGCGCCTGAAGCTCGACGACGACACCAAGGCGGCCATCGACGAGACCTTCGACGAAGTCACCGAGGGCATGGAGGACTCGGAAAAGGCCAAGACCGCCGGCAAGTGGTCGTCCTTGGAAAAGCTGGCTGGCGCATCGGAGCGGCTGGATGAACTGGCGGCGCTGATCGTGGATCACTTCGAGAAACGCCAGCAGGCGATCCAAGGCAAGGGCATGATCGTCTGCATGAGCCGCCGGATCTGCGTGGAACTCTACGACCGGATCGCCAAGTTGCGGCCGGATTGGCACGGCGGTTCCGATACGAATGGCAAGCTCAAGGTGGTCATGACCGGCAATGCCGCCGACCCGCCGGCCTATCAGCCGCACGTCCGCAACAAGCAGGGCATGGACCTGCTGGCGAAGCGTTTCCGCGATCCCGGCGATGAGTTCCAACTGGTGATCGTGCGCGACATGTGGCTGACCGGCTTCGATTGTCCGTCGATGCACACGCTCTACATCGACAAGCCGATGCACGGGCACAACCTGATGCAGGCCATCGCGCGGGTGAACCGGATCTTCAAGAACAAGCCCGCCGGTCTGGTGGTGGACACCATCGGGATCGCCACCGACTTGAAGGAGGCGCTCAGTTTCTACTCCGACCGGGACCGAGGGAACACCGGCATCAACACCGACGAGGCCGTGCTGGCGCTGCGCAAGTGCCTCGACGTGCTGCGGGCGATGTTCCATGGCATCGACTACGCCCCGGCCCTGACCGGCGGCAACGCCGCGCGGATGAAGACCGTGATGCTCGGTCTCAATCTCGTCTATGGTCTGGAAGGTGAGGGCGAAGATTCCAAAAAGAAGGCCCGCAGGCGCTTCCTCGATGCGGTGGCGGAGCTGGAAAAGGCGTTCAAGCTCTCCGCCGGACGCGATGAGGCGGCCGAGGTGGCGCTGGAGGTGGCGTATTTCTGTGCGGTGAAAATCGCCATGAGCAAGGTGGAAGGCGACGGCGGCACCCGTCGTGCGCGTTTCGAAATCGACGCCGCCATCGAGCGCCTCGTCAATCAGTCGGTTTGCTCGACGGAGGTGATCGACCTCCTGAGCGTCGCCGGGATCAAGAGCCCGGACATTTCCGTGCTCAGCGACGAGTTCCTCAAGGAAATGGCCGGCATGGAGCACAAGAACCTCGCCGTGGAGGCGCTGCGGAAACTCCTCGCCGGTGAGACCAAGAGCCGCACCCGCACCAACGTGGTGAAGAACCGCCAGTTCTCAGAGCGCATCGAGGAGGCCATGGCCCGCTATCACAACCGGGTGATCGACGCGCTCCAAGTGATCGAGGAGCTGATCCAGATCGGCCGCGACCTGCGTGAGGAGCCCGACGACGGACTCACCCGCGAAGAAGTCGCCTTCTACGACGCCCTTGCCGAGAACGGCAGCGCCGTGGAACTGATGGGCAACGCGGAACTGCGCCTGATCGCCTCCGAACTGGTCAGAGCCGTCCGCGACAATGCGGGCATGGACTGGTGGCACTTCGACCAGCGCCGGAAAAAAGTCCGCACCACGATCCGACGCATCCTGCGGAAATACGGCTATCCGCCCGACCTCGAAGACGCCGCGATCCGCACCGTGGTCCAGCAGGCCGAGGCGCTGGCGGCGGAGGTAAGGTGAGCCC
>JBMTCD010000358.1:0-2308 GCA_049430545.1 Luteolibacter sp. | reverse complement strand
TGTCGCTGTTGTTGATCTTGACGGCTGATCCGTTTGATCCCTGACCGCAGAACCCGCTTTCGCCGCCGGGAATCTGGATCTCCCCTGCTCCCGCGCCAAGCGTGCGGGTCATGGTTTCCCCCCAGTAACCGACAAGGACGCCGCCGTTGATGTTGAGATTCCCGGTGCCCAGATCGTTGAACTGATAATCCAATACTTCACCGGCGTTGATCACCAGATCGCCGGAGAAGGTCTTGCCACTGTCCCTGAGATTGACCCGAACCGGACCATTGACAGTGATCCCGCCTGTGCCGGTGATCGACAGTGGAAGGTTCACGTTGCCGGCATTCGCGCCAATCGTGATGCCGCCGCTAACGTCGAGAGGGCCGATATTGAGCTGGTAGGTGCCGGTGAAGTTATCCAGCAACACGGTGCCGGCGGAGACGGCGCCAAGGGTGATCGTGCCGCCCGCGCCGCCGCTGCCGATGATGGCATTGTCAGGCGTGGCGTTGTTCCAGTCGGCAGGGCTGCCGGCATCCAGCCACTGGCTGGTGCCGAGCCATGTGCCATTGCCGTCGGACGCCGCGCCGTCAGTGTCGTGGTCCCAGGTGAGGGTGGCGGCGTGGGCCGTGTAAATCGCGAGAAGCGAACTGCCGGCGAGAGCAAGAAATATGCGGAGTGTGGATTTTGGTTTCATGGTTTTTGGGAGCTTTTCAAGCGGGTCGTGTATTGGGTTTTCGGACAGTCTGGGTGCCATCCCTAGAGACTTCAATCCGGTAGCTAAGGCCTAACCGATCGCGGACGGTGATCAATTACGAGAATTGTTCTATGGGAATGATGACTGGCTGATCCAACGAATTTTAACTCGACCGCTATCCCCGAAATGTGACAGTCTGTCTTGGTGAAGCCGCTGCGCATTTTGACCGCCTCCGAGCAGGTTGCCGAGCACCTGAAGAGGGAGTTGCTGAATGGACACTGGGCGGACGGGGTGCCTGGACTGTTGCGTCTGTCTGCGGATCTGGGGGTGGGCAAGCGCACCGTCGAGGCCGCGATGCGGCTGCTGGAGAGCGAGGGGCTGCTGCGGTTGCAAGGACAAGGCCGCAGGCGGGTTCTGGCAGCCGGAGGCAGGCGGCGAGGCCGGTTGCGGATCGCCCTGCTGGACTACGACCCACCGGCCATAACCGAGCACTGGACGCATGAGATGTTGTATCGGCTGAACGATGCGGGCCATGACGCGTTCTTCGCCGGGAAATGCCTCACCCAGCTGAAAATGAATGTCGCGCAGATCGGGCGTCTGGTGGCAGGGAGCACCGCCGATGCATGGATCGTTGCGGCCGGGTCCCGGGAAGTCTTGGCATGGTTTGCGGCGCGCGGAGTGCCAACGATGGCTTTGTTCGGGCGGCGGCGCGGGCTGCCGCTTGCAAGTGTGGGACCGGACAAGCCGCTGGCGATCGCCGCGTTAACCCGTCAGTTGGTCCGGCTGGGCCATCGTCGCATCGTAATGATCGGGCGGCGGTCGCGCATTTTGCCGGTTCCGGGATCGAGCGAGCTGGCCTTCCTTGCAGTGTTGGAGGAGGCCGGGCTGGCGACCGGCTCTTACAACCTGCCGGATTGGGAGGAGACGCTTCCGGGATTGCACAGAAGGCTTTCGGCGTTGTTTGCGCACACCGCTCCCACCGCACTGGTGGTTGACGAATCGCCGTTTTTCTGGGCTGTCCAGCAGTTCGTGGTGCGCCGCCGCCTGCTTGCTCCGGAGGACATTTCGCTGGCATGCACCGACCCCAGCCCGGATTTCGCATGGCAGCAGCCGCCGGTCACTCATGTCCAATGGGATTATCGGCCGGTCATCCGGCGGGTCATGCGCTGGGCCGACAATGTCGCCCACGGCAAGGATGACCGGCGGCAGACGTTCACCAAGGCGGAGTTTGTCAAGGGCGGGACCATCGGGCCGGCACCGCTTTGAGCAAGCTGAAGACTGGGGTCTTCGAGCCGAGCAGGCCCCCTGGTTCCCCTCGACGCCCGTGACAGCCAGGAGGCGATGAAAAACACTACGGTTCCTGCGGAGCAGGTGAAATCATTCACTCCGTGTCCATGATCTATATTTCAATGACCAAAGGGATGCTGAACAGAATTACATGTTAGATATTTTTCAGACCGCCACTCAGCCCCCAAGCCCCCAACTGGACCAACTGGCAACGCAGTCAGCAGCGAATCGCTGCCGGAAACTCGTCAGCCCTTGCCGCGCGCAATTCTGTCTGTCAGTGGCCGAAACTCCTTGAGGGCACTTCCAAAAACCATGATTTTCACGAGCGGACATAGGAATTTCAGG
>JBMTCD010000357.1:0-2305 GCA_049430545.1 Luteolibacter sp. | reverse complement strand
CCACCCATTGGTTCATGGAAGCGTTGCCGCACGGCGCGCTGCACGGCGCGTTCCGCATGACCGAGCAGGGCGAAACCATCGCCCAGAAATACGCCCACCTCGGCGCGGCCACCTATCATACCGAGCTGCTGATGGCCTCGGTGGCCTCCGCCACGGCCAAGCACCTCGGCCACACCAAACGCGCCGGGGCCGACCCGGAAATCATGGAGCGCCTCGCCGCATGGAGCCGTGAAACCTACCGCGATTTCCTCCAAGCGCCCGGTTTCATCGATTTCTATCGTGCGGCCACGCCCATCGATGCCTTGGAAAACGCCCGTATCGGCTCGCGTCCCGCGCGCCGCACCGGCCGCGCCACGCTCGACGACCTGCGCGCCATCCCGTGGGTGTTTTCCTGGACGCAATCGCGCTTCTACCTCCCCGGCTGGTTCGGGGCCGGCAGCGCGCTCGCCAGATTGGAAAATGAAGACCCCGCCGCCTTCACCAAGCTTGCCGACCAGTTGCGCGATGTCGCCTTCGTCCGCTACGTCATCACGAACATCGACAGCTCGCTGGCCAGCACCAACGAGGACCTCATGCGCGCCTACGCCGGACTCGTGCCGGATGCGGACCTGCGCGATCGCTTTCTCGGCTTGATCTTCGAGGAACTGGAACGCACCCGCGACGCGTTGACCAAATTGTTCCGCCGCTCGTTCGACGAGCGCCGTCCGCGCATGGCCCGCACCCTCGCCATCCGCGAGGAGCCGCTCAAGGTCCTCCACATGCAGCAAATCTCGCTGCTCAAGCAATGGCGCGCCCACCTCGCCGCTGGCAACACCACCGCCGCCGACCAGCTCATCCCGGACCTCCTCATCTCCGTGAACGCGATCTCATCCGGTCTCCGGACCACGGGTTGATGCGTGTCCGCCCAGTGAAGCTTGGATTGCCCGATCATCGGGGATTCCTGTTTGTCCTTGATGGATGCCGCATCCCATGACACACAGCCACTCATGCAAAGTTGTCGTAATTTGATACTGGGATGCGCGCTGATGATCGGCGGCATGGCGCTCGGCGACGAAACCTACACCATCAAGCCCGGCGACAACCTCACCCGCATCGCCCGCAAGCATGGCTGCACCGTGGCGGAACTGATCAAGGCAAACGGCTTGAAATCCAACGCGATGATCCATCCGGGGCAAAAACTGAAAATCCCGGATGGCAAGGAAGCGGCGCAGGTCGCGCCGACGGAGGCCGCCGGCACTTACACCGTCAAGCCGGGAGACACCTTTTCCTCCATTGCCCGCCGCCATGACATTTCCGTCAAGGACTTGATGACCGCCAATCCGGACACCGATCCCAAGGCATTGCGGCCCGGGAAAAAAATCAAACTCGGCACCCCGCAGGAGCTCGCCACCCAAACGGCCGGCGAGACTGTATCGGCCGCTCCCGCCGGGACAGAATCCGCGCTGCCGGCCGAAAAACCCGCCATCGTCACCGTGGCGGTGGACGCCGAGATGACCTACAGTGCATTCGCGACCAAGCATGACACCGACATCGCCCGCCTCAACGAACTGAACGGGTTGGACCTCGACGCCTCGACACTCCTGGCCAAAGGCTCGGAGCTGTATGTGCCGCAAGCCCCGCCGGCCGAACGCAAGGAGCCTTGACGGGCGCTGGCCTTGTCTGCGGGAGCATCACCGCTTGCGCGCGGGCTGAAATCCGCGAGACTGCCGCGGCATGACACCCGACACCATCCGCGAAGCCCTCCGCCAAGTCCGCTACCCGGGATTTTCCCGCGACATCGTCTCCTTCGGCCTTGTCAAGGACGTGCGTTGCGAGGCCGGCCAAACCACCGTGCGCATCGAAGTGCAGACGCGCGATCCCAAGGTGCCGGAGCAGATTTTCCGCGATTGCCATGCAGTGCTCGACTCGCTGCCGGACCTCGGCACGTTGAAGCTGGAAATCGATGTCAAGGACGCCCCAGTCGTGCAGGGTGACGCCGGCGGCACCGGCAAGTCATCCATTCCCGGCGTGAAGCGCATCATCGCCGTGGCCTCCGGCAAGGGTGGCGTGGGAAAATCCACCGTCGCCGCCAACCTCGCCGTCGCCCTCGCCGCCACCGGCGCGCGCGTGGGCCTCTGCGATTGCGACCTCTACGGCCCCTCGGTCGCCATGATGTTCGGCAGCCACGAACGGCCGCTCGCCAACGACCGCGACGAGATCATTCCCATCGTCGCGCATGGCATCCAGCTGATGTCGATGGGTTTTCTGCTGGAGGGCCGCTCGCCGGTGATCGTGCGCGGACCGATGGCCACACGCTACACCCAGC
>JBMTCD010000356.1:0-2366 GCA_049430545.1 Luteolibacter sp. | reverse complement strand
CCTGCATGGTCTCGCGGGTTTCGTTGCCCATGTTGGAGATGCGGAAGGTGAGGCCCTTGATCTTGCCGTAGCCGCCATTGATGAGGAAGCCGTGCTTCGTCTTGAGCGTCTTGATGAAGCCGGACTGGTCGAAGCCCTGCGGTGTGTGGAAGCAGGTCAGGGAAACCGACCGGTTGCCTTCCGGGGCGAAATTTTTGAACCCGTGGCGCGCGCCCCACTCGTGGATCATCGCGTTGTTCGCCATGTGGCGGGCGAAACGGTTCTCCAAACCTTCCTTTTCGATCACGCCGAGGATGTGTTGCAATCCGAAGATCAGCGAGATGGCCGGCGTGGACGGCGTGTTGTTCTTTTCCGCGTTCTTGGCGAACTCGATGAAATCGAAGTAATAGCCGCGGTTCGGCATCGTCCTGGCGCGCTCGATCGCCGCTTCCGAGCAGGCGAAGACCGTCAGCCCCGGCGGCAAGGCCAGCGCCTTCTGCACGCCGGCCAGCAGCACGTCGATGCCCAGTTCGTCCATCGCGACCGGCGCGGCGGAGAACGATGAGACCGAATCGACCACCAGCAGCACGCCGGGGAACGATTTCACCACCTTGGCGATGCCCTCGAGGTCGTTCATCACGCCGGTCGAGGTTTCGTTGTGGATCAGGGTCACGAGATCGAAGCCGCCTTCCTCGAGCTTGGCCTTCACCGCTTCGGGCGGAATCGCCTCGCCCCACTCGACCTGCACCTTGTCGGCCTCGAGGCCCATGCTTTTGGACACGCTGAACCACTTGTCGGAAAACGCGCCGCAGCAGAGGTTGAGCACCTTTTTCGCGCACAGGTTCTTGAGCGAGGCCTCCATCACGCCCCACGCGGAGGAGGTGGAAAGGAACACCGGGCGGCTGGTGCCCGCGAGCTGTTTCAGCATCGGCTGGGTGGACGCGTAGAGTTCCTCGAACTCCGCGCCGCGGTGGCCGATCATCGGCCGGCTCATCGCGCAGTAGGTTTCCTTGGAGACGTCGATCGGTCCGGGAATGAACAGCTTGGCCATGGGAGATGGAAATTTGAAATTTGAAATCGGGAAATTGATCGCGCGGCTTCAGTCACAGAAGATTGTGGGCTACGAGCAGGGCCTCGAGTTTCGCGGTTTGGTCAGCGCCGAGCGGGGCGAGCGGCAGGCGCAGTTCCGGCGAGCAATGGCCCTGCAGGGCAACGGCGCTCTTGATGGGAACGGGGTTCACGTCCAACGTCATGATCCCGCGCATCAGCGGGTAGTATTGCTTCTGGATTTCCAATGCCTCGTCGAACGAGCCATTCCGGCAGGCGCGGACAAGCCGGGCCATCACGTCGGGGATCAGGTTGGAGGCCACGGACACGAGGCCGCAGGCGCCGCAGGCAATGAACGGCAGGGTGAGGGGATCATCGCCGCAGAGGATGGCGAAATCCCCGGGCACCGCCTGCACCAGTTGGTTGATGCGGTCCACCGAGCCGCCGGCTTCCTTGATGGCCACGATGTTCGGGCACTCCGCGGCGAGCCGCGCGGTGGTTTCCGGCGCGATCTCGATCCCGGTGCGGCCGGGCACGCTGTAGAGCATGATCGGCAGGCTGGTGGCTTCGGCGATGGCCTTGTAATGCAGATAAATTCCCTCCTGCGAGGGCTTGTTGTAATACGGGCACACCTGCAGGGTGCCGGTGGCGCCGAGTTTTTCCGCGGCCTGGGTGAGTTCGATGGCCTCGGCGGTGGCGTTGGCCCCGGTGCCGGCGACCACCTCGCAGCGGCCGGCGGCGAACTCGATGGCGAGGCGGATCACCTCGATGTGTTCGTCGGTGTCGAGCGTGGGCGACTCGCCGGTGGTGCCCACCGGGACGATGCCGTCCACGCCGCCGGCGATCTGGCGTTCGATCAGCGCGCGGTAGGCGGGAACGTCCACGGCTCCGTCGCGGAACGGCGTGATGAGTGCGGTGTAGGTGCCGGAAAAGCGCATGGCGCGGCTAGCATGGCGCATGCGCCGCGGACGTCAAAGCCGGAGTTGGCTGCGGGAGATGAATCGACGGCGGATTTCCCGTGCCATCGCCTGCGGCAGGCATCTCCGCGATTGTGGCGGGAGTGTTGAATGGGGTGCCTGCGGCGGTTTGGGATACCTGCCCGCGCATGAGACCCGCGGATGGCGCTTGGCGGACAGCCGGAACTCATGGCGGCCGGGCGAAATTCGCGGTTGATTCCGCCCCGGCATGCCCGCGAGAGTCGGCCCGCCATGCTCGACATCCGCGTCATTCGCGAAAACCCCGCCGCCGTCACCGAACGCCTCAAACAGCGCGGCGGCGATCACTGGAAACTCGTGGATGCCGTGCTCGGCTGCGACGAAACACGCCGCCGCCCCGAGACG
>JBMTCD010000355.1:0-2403 GCA_049430545.1 Luteolibacter sp. | reverse complement strand
CCCCCCCCGCCACGGAATGCGTCACGCCTCAAACAACTCGCGCAAGCGCCGCGGATCATCGAGCAAGCCGGTGGGCGGATCACCGCCGCCCGCCTCATCGATCGCCCGGGCCAGATCCCGTTTCGCCGATTGCATCTGCAACACTTTCTCCTCCACCGTGCCGCGTGTCAGGAGACGATAGACCGTGACCGGCCGCGTCTGGCCGATCCGGTGCGCGCGGTCGGTCGCCTGCGCCTCCACCGCCGGATTCCACCACGGATCGAAGTGAATCACGGTGTCCGCCGCCGTCAGGTTGAGCCCGTAGCCCCCCGCCTTGAGGCTGATCAAAAACACCTCCGGACCGGACGAATCCTGGAAACGATCCACCAATTCCTGCCGGTTGCGGGTCTGTCCGTCCAGCCGCAGATGGCGCATTCCAGCGGCTTGAACGCATTTCTCAATTTCCTGTAATTGTTTGCTGAACTGGCTGAAAACCAATGTTCGGTGTTCACCTTCCCGGGCCTCTTCCAGCAGGATCATCAAGCGCTCCATCTTGGCGGAACGACGAGGCATCGGCAATTGATTCAATCGATCGTTTTGAAGCAATGCCAGATCGCAGCAGGCCTGTCGCAGGCGGAGCAGCACGGTGAGCATTCGCATCCGGGCGGGGCCGGTCAGGCGCTGGTCGCTGAGTGCCTCCACTTGGCGGCGACCTTCGGCGAGGATTTCGCGATAAACTCCCGCTTGGTCGCGACTGAGTTCGCAGAATTCATCGATCTCCAGCTTGCCGGGCAGCTCCGGGGCCACTTGCTGCTTGGTGCGGCGGAGGATGAAGGGCGAGGTTTTGAGTTGCAGGACGCGCAGCGGTTGCGTCGGCGCCCCGGGCTGAGCGAGCGGCAATTCGTAGCGCTCGCGAAAATGCTCCCGCGAGCCCAGCCAGCCGGGTTGTATGAAGCGGAAAATCGACCACAGATCGCGCACGCTGTTTTCGACCGGCGTGCCGGTGAGCGCGATCCGGTAATCCGCGCGCAGCTTCGCTACCGCCTTGGCGTGATCCGTGTCCGGATTGCGCATCAGGCTCGCCTCATCGGCCACCACCAGCCGGTAATGCTGTCGCAAGTGCCAGGCCAGATCGCGGGCCAGCGTGCCGTAGCTGGTGATCAGCACGTCGCCGGGTTTGACTGCCTCGCGTGCCGAATCGCGACCCGTGCCGTGAATCACCCGCACTCGCCGACCCGGGGCGAAGCGGGAAAATTCCGCCTGCCAGTTGCCCAGCAGGGAAGTCGTCGCAATCACCAGCACCGGACCCTCACCCGGGCCTTCGGTTTGTTGGAGGTATTCTATTAAAGCGATTGTTTGAATGGTTTTTCCAAGCCCCATGTCGTCGGCCAACAGGGCGCCGCCGTAGCGCCGGATGCGGTCGGCCAGCCAAGCGCTGCCCAGTCTTTGGTATGGTCGCAGCGTGGCGCGAAGTGTCGCGGGCTGTTGGAAATGATTTTGTGAATGCTGGTGATACAGATTCAGTGATTCACGATCATTTTTTTGGAAATTATTGATCAGTTCCGCGGCGCAGTTTTTGACGCTGTAGTGGCCACCAAGTTGCTGGAGATCGATGTCCTCGATGAGCGATTCGAGCAGTCCGGCGGAGTGTTCATCCACCCACAGATGGCGGTTGCCGGAGAGCTTGCGGTGGTGGCTTCCCGAGCGGATCAAACTGCGGATTTCGGCATCGGGCAGGATGCGTCCGTCATCGGTTTGGTAGTGAAGGCGGAAGTCGAGCCAGTCGTCGCCGGAGCCGATCACATCGATTTTGGGCGAGACGATGAGGAGGCGGTCGATGGTCCGCCGGATGGATGGGGATTCTCCGATGGCCCATTGGTTTCGCAGGCCGGGCAGGATTTTGGCGAGAAACGGCAGGATGGCGTCCTCGCCGCTGAGGCTCCATGATTCGCTTTGCCCGCTGTGTGAGGTGAATCCGGCGTCTTGCAGGATACGGCAGGCATTGGCTTCTGCTGCGGGATTGCGGATTTCACAGAGATCTCCCTTCAGGCGGGGCAGCGAGGGAATTTCTCCGCTTCCCGGCGGAAAGGGATCGGCGTCCGGGTAGGCCACCGTGAGGGATGCGCGCAGGTCCTTGAGCGAGCCGTCGAGCTCCAGATGGATGCGCGGGCTGGCGGGCACAAAATGAATCCCCGCCAGCCAGCCGGTGGCGGGAAATTCCAGCCATTCCTGCCATGCGGGAAGTGAGTCAAGAAAACGGCGCAAGGGCAGGCGGGCCGGGGGATTCCCGAAAACCAGCGCCTCGGCACACGGCCGCAGCGCTCCGGGAACCGGACCGCTGCCAGCAAGATGGATGCCGTCTTCAGTGGCCCGCACCAGCACATCGCCAATCAGATGCCAAGGTCCGGCATCCGGATCGGGCAG
>JBMTCD010000354.1:0-2407 GCA_049430545.1 Luteolibacter sp. | reverse complement strand
GGCCAGCGATGCGATGGCACGGACGAGTGTGCGGGCTGCGGTGGGCTGCGGTGGGGTGAAATTCATTCCATGCCGGTTTTCATGTTTCGTGGCAAGATCGCGGCGGGCTGCCACTGCGTCGAGAAATTTCCCATGCCCGGATCACAGTGGGCCGTCATGTCCCATCGGCCTTGGGCGCGGGCACGAAGACCGGTTTGACGTCCTCGGTGGTGAAGCGCACGGCGATCTGATAGTCGTTGCCCTCGCGGGCGGCACCCAGCATGGCGGTGCCGCGGTTTCCGATTTTCCAGAGATGGGTGGCGCTCATGCTGTGGTCCTGGAGCGAGGCGATGTCGAGATTGCCGTTGGCTTGCAGCGGCGGCCCGTGCCGCGCGGTGAGCTGGTCGATGAAATCCTTCCAGCAGGCGTCCATCCTCGCTTCCATGCCATCTCCGGTGATGGAGGCGGTGCGCAGGGTGATTTCATTGAGTCCGCCGTCCCCGCACCAGTCGAAGTATAGCGAGGTGTCCATGCCGCCGGTTTTCCGCAGGGTTTGGAACACGCCGTTGAGGCCGGTGCGCGCGAACATGGTTTCCGGCAAGGTCATTTTCACCAGGCCGCTGGCCTTGAGCTTTTCCACCACCTGCCCGCGCTGGTCGCCGAATTCGAGCAATTCCAGGACCATGGCCGCCGGCGGCGCTGGCACGTCGGCGGTAAGCGGGTGGTGCCTCTCAAGCCATGCGCGGTCGTCCCGGTGGATTTTTTCCAGCGGGATGCTCACCTCGCGGCGATCGGCCCGCAGGAGGGTGACGCTCGTTTCGTCGCGCTTCAGGAAGCGCGCGTCGATCGACTTCGTTCCCTCCGCATTGCGCCATTGCCGGCTTTCGGCGGAAAGCAGGGCGGCCGAAACGAGGAACTGGACGGCAAGGATTCTGGCAATCATGCGCGATCGCTGGGAAGCGGCTGGTTGGATGATTGCACGATTGCCCGCCGGCTAGGCCCTGGCATGGTCCGCACGGCCGCTCAGTTGGTGACGCGCATCGGCATCAGCACGTAGAGGAAGGTGCCTTCGATCCGCAGCACGCCGGGGCTCATTTCGTCGATGAGGTCGAGATAGACGTCGTCGCTGTCGAGCGCGCGCAGCGGAGCCTGGAGGAACTCCGGATTGAAGGCGATCTGCATCGACGGCCCCTGATAGATCACATCCAGCGATTCCTGGGCCTCGCCGACGTCCGGCGAGTTGGCGGTGACTTCGATGCGGTTCTCGCTGAAAACGAGCTTCACCGAGTTGGACTTATCCGACGAGAGCAGGGAAACGCGGCGCACGGTTTCGAGCAAGGCCTCGCGCGGGATGACGACGCGCTCGTTGCTGTCGCCGGGGATGACCTGGCGGTAGTTCGGGTAGTTGCCCTCGATGAGTTTGCTGCACAGCAGGGTGTCGCCGATGGTGAACGAGATCTGGCTGTCGCTGAGCTTGACAATCACGTCGCCATTCTCGCCGAGCAGGCGCTGGAGTTCCTGCACCGCCTTGGTGGGCACGATCACGTCGGACTCGTGGGAGGCGGGGAATTCCAGGTCGGCATCGACCATGGCGAGGCGGCGTCCGTCGGTGGCGACCAGCGTCATTTTGCCATCGCGGAACGAGGTGAAGATGCCGTTGAGCACGTAGCGCGTCTCGTCGTTGGAAATGGCATAGGAGGTTTTTTTGAGGCCGTCACGCAGGATGACCTGCGGGATCTTGAACTCCTTGGCACCGGCAAAGTCGGGCAGCGGCGGGAACTCGGCGACGCCGAGGCCGATGATCTTGAAGAACGACGGGCCGCTGCGGATGGAGGCATGGTTTTTCCCGTCCACGGAAACCTCGACCTCGCTGGAGGGCAGTTCGCGCACGATGCTGACTAGACGCTTGGCCGGCAGGGTGGTGGCACCTTCCTTTTCCACCTGGGCTTCGACCGAACCGGTGATCCCCACATCCAGGTCGGTGGTGGTGAACTGAATGCGGCCGTCCTTGGCGACCATCAAGACGTTGGAGAGGATGGGCAGGGTGGTCTTGTTGCTGACCACGTGTTGGACTTTCTGGAGGCCGTCTAGAAACGCTTCCTTGGAGATTCGGAACTTCATGAATGAATGCCGGGGTGTTGGATGGCGTGAGTTTCCCCTTTGCCGCCCCCTTGGCAAGTTTTCTGTGAATTTCCCTGAAGAATCCGCAAGCTCACTGGAAATCAACGCCGGAGCCCGGCTTCGATGCGCTCGATCACTTCCTTGATGCCGGGCTCGCCGGCGATTTTCTCGGTCACTTTCTTGCAGGCATGGATGACGGTGCCGTGATCGCGGCCGCCGAAGGCCTCGCCGATTTCCATCAGCGAGCCCTTGGTGAGCGAGCGGCTCAGATACATGGCGATCTGGCGCGGAAACGCGATGCTTGCCG
>JBMTCD010000353.1:0-2414 GCA_049430545.1 Luteolibacter sp. | reverse complement strand
TACCAGCGGCGGGCCGCCGCGGACATCTGCCGGCGGGCGGGAAAAGCCGCCGAAGCGGTCGCGCACGATGCCGAGGCGGACAAGATCCATGCCGCGCTCGACCGCGTCCTGTGGCTCGGCGGGAAGGGCCAATATGCCGCGTATGTCGATCAAGGCGGACTCAGGCGCGTGCATGACGACGCCTGGGTTTACAGCGAGCTTCTGCCGATCGAGGCGGGGCTGGCCACGCCGCTGCAGGCCTGGCAGGCGATGGATTACACCGATTGGGCGATGGAAAATTACCGGTTTCCCTTCGGTGGCGAGATGCGCCAGACGTCCAACTGGGTGCCGGCGGAGTGGAGCGTGCGCGAACTCTATCATGGCGACAATTTCGCGATGGCGCTCGGTTATTTCCTGTCCGGCCAGGGCGACGAGGGTTGGGAATTGTTCAAGGGCACGATGCTGGAAAGCATGTATGGCGATTCCGCGCCCAGGGCGGGATTCCATGGGACGGACAATGGCGGTTTTGCGTCGAATTTCATATCTCCCGGCGGCCTGAGCCATCCGGGGTGTGCCATTGACTTCAATGACATCGCTTCGATGTTTTGCCGGACGGTGGTGGAGGGATTGTTCGGCTACCGGCCGGACTATCCGAATGGCATGGTGACCCTCGGTCCCGGCTTGCCGTCAGGCTGGGATCACGCTTCGATCAAGACCCCGGACTTTGGTCTGGCATTCAAGCGGCACGGCGCGGTGGACCGCTACACCGCCACCCTCGCAAGACCGGCAAGGATGCGCTTCCGCATCCCGGTTCGTGCCGGGACGGTGAACTCCGTCACGGTGAACGGCCGGCCCGCGCAATGGACCATCGAGCCGTGGACCGGCTGCGGGATGTTGTCATTGGAAACGCCGCGCGCGGCCAGGGCGGATGTCGCGATCACGCTCGCCGGACGCGTGCCGCAGGCCCCGGCCATCGCCATCTCAAAGGTGGTCGGCGAAAACAAAAAGTTGGACGGGGCCATCGACCCGCAGGGATGTCTTGCGGCGTCTGCAAAGCCCGGCCGGCACATGGCCTTCGCCAGGGTGAACCGCGGCAACGTGCCCTGTCTTCAGGTGTATCATGTGACGGTGACTGATCCGGAAGCGGACGCCAGACGGGCGGCCAAACGGTTGCGCCAGGCTCCGCCGGAGGCGAAATGGACCCACATCCCCCTCGGTGAGGTTTTCAACGGAGACATCAGGAATATCTTCAAACAGAAATACGTTTCGCCGCGGCCGGCCACCGTTTCATGCCGCCTCGGCTACGATGGCTGGAGCGCATGGACCTTCAAACCCTGGAGTGTCCCGGTGCCGCGGATCGAACTCGCCCATCCCGGCGGGATGCTCGTGACACCGCAGGGCGTGCCATTCGGTGTCATTGCCGCCGAAAAAAACATCGCGTTCACCTCGCGCTGGGACAACTGGCCGGAATCCGTGACGGTGCCCGTCAACCAGGCCGGCGAGGCGGTCTGGCTGTTGGTGTGCGGTTCGACCAATCCGATGCAGGGGCGGATCGCCAACGCCGTGTTGCGTTTCCGCTACGCGGACGGCGGGGAGGAAAGCCTCGAACTCGTGCCGCCGCTCAACTTCTGGTCGCTGTGCGGCTTTGGGCGCACCGACTACGACACCAAGCGCGACGCGTTTGCCTTGGACAAGAAGCCGCCGCCGCAGGTGGAACTCGGCAGGAATTGCCGCGCGATGGTCTATGGCTGGAAGCTGCGGCCCGGCGTGGCGTTGAAGGACGTTACGCTGGAAGCACTCTCGCAGGAAGTCGTTATCGGCCTGATGGGCGTCAGCATCATGAACCACGCCGACACTGGGGCAGGAGCCGGCATGACGAACCGGCCGCTGCGGGTCCAGATGGCAGCCACAAGCACTCCACTTGGCTACAGGGTTGCCGAAATCCTCCAGCACCGCACCCACGAGCGCTGCGGCATCGCCGCGATGGAATCGGCGGAAAAACCAGACCTTGTGCTGGCGATCGAGGGCGGATTGAACTTCTCACGCCCGATCCCTGAATCGCCCAGAGGTGGTCCGGTCGCGGCCAACCCGAAAACCAATTTCCAGTAGTAAAATGAATACAGATCCCAAAATGGAGGTAGTGCAATGACGAGGATCTTCATATTGATCATCCTTGCGTCGCTAACACGGTTGGCGGCCGCTGAATCCAATGATCCCACCCTCACGCGCGAGGACGGGGACACTGGCTGCCTGAGACTGGGCGCACTCTTTCAGGATCACATGGTTCTGCAGCGGGACATGCCAGTCAAAATCTGGGGTTGGTGTGCGGCCGGAGAGATGGTCACGGTCAGTTTCGGGTGCCAGACAGAGACAGCCGTAGCCGACATGGACGGCAGGTGGATGGTGATCCTCAAGCCGATGCAGCCCACCAGCGA
>JBMTCD010000352.1:0-2454 GCA_049430545.1 Luteolibacter sp. | reverse complement strand
GGCACAAGAAGCGGCGCAGCATGTGCGTAGACTGCGGCGGGGGCAGCGTCTGCGCGTTCCTTGATTTTGCTGCGCCCGGACCGGGCCCTGACCCTTTCGGGGGTGTTCTGGATTCTACTTCCGGTTGGAGTGCGTTGCTGCCTGTCGAGAGTCGTGGGTCTCTCGCTAATCCCCCTGCGAAAAAAACAAACGGCAAGACTGAAGAAATGCCCCTGGCTGCTTAAATCAGCCACGTTGGTCCGGTGACACCTGCTAACCGGTACTGACGACGACAGCAGGCATAGCGCGTGGAGCGGTCCGCGGACTGCGCGTTGTACCTTCATCCGGGGACTGGCTGGGGTTCGAGCGCGTGCGGCGGCATGACCCTGGCGAGATCAAAGTCGCACTATACAGGTAGATGTGGCGTGCAAAGGCCGGAGGCACGCGGGTTCAATTCCCGCCACCTCCACCATTTTAACCCGGTCCGCGCGCAGCAAAAACGAGGTCGCGGCTCGATCGAGCCTTCCGCGGATTGGTGTCGCCGGGGCATCGTACCCCGGTCGGTGCAGACTTTCCCTCCTTCGCCAAGGCCTCCGAGGGCAGACCCGCCCTTCATCGACTCGGCGCAGCGGAACGGACGCACGATTCCGGACCACCCCAGGGGAGCGGCTGGGTGGGTGGTGGATTGTGCTCAGGGTCATCGGCCGAGTGCGCCTTACCGGCCAGCTCCGGCCGGAGGTCAAGGTGCGGATCAACGCCGCCACCAGGGACCGCCACCCACTCACCCCACCGGACTTTTCGCCCGGTCGGCCCGAGCCCAAACCGCGCGACGGGCCGATCCGGCTCCGCGCCAAGGTCATGGCGCCGAGCGAAGCCTGCGACCAGATCGGCTTCGCACTGACCCGACCACCGCCAATCGCGTCGGCGGAGGGCGTGCGAGTCGACGGCCGCAGCGCGCACCAAAAAGTCGCGGATTGACCGCCAGAAGAGCGGCGCTTTGCCTGCCCGGATCGTGCGGTTCGCGAATCATCTGCCCTCCGCGCTCACGGGACGCCACGCAACGGCCCGTTTCCAGCCGGCCATGCCGGGGGCCCAGCGAACCGGGCCGCTGCGCACCACAAACGCCGGCCTCTCCGGTTGCGGGCCCAAGCGGGCGGCCTCGCTCTTCGCTCCAGCCCGCCCCCCAAACCCCTCCGCGTCCGAGCCCCTGCAGATCGGATTCCGCCCCGTTGCCCTCCCGGCGGTCGGCGCCGCGCACAGGCGCCTCAGGCTGCCCCCACTCGATGCTGCCGGACCAGGCGATCCTGCCTTGGGCCCACGCTTCGGAAAGTAAAGCGATGCCCGTGGTTTCAGCGATTATTGGTCTATTTGCGCTCCTTAGTCTGGTCCTGACGTTGAAGCGAACGGGGCTGCTCAATCCGTCACACGGACAACTGTTTTCACAGTTGGTCACCCGGGTAACGCTTCCGGCTCTCATCTTTCACTCCCTGAACAAGTCGCATCTAGTGTGGAGCGAAGCCGAGATCTCGCTCGTCATGCTCCTGGTTACGCTGGTTTGTCTCGTCCTGGGATGGCTGGTGGCCCGCGGGCTGAATTTGGACGGTCCCGGAAAAGCCGCGGTTATCTTGGCCTCCGGATTCGGCAGTTCATCGAGTATTGGATTCACCATTGTCGAGCAGGTTTTCCCCGGCAACGCGGAGGCTTTGACGCAAGCCGTCATCATTAGCAGCCTGGGGGTGCAGCCGGCCCTCTTTACTTTGGGGACCGCGATTGCGATGGCCTACGGGGAGCGGCGCAACGCGATTGAATCGCCCTGGCAATCGGCCGTTCGGTATCTCAAGTCGCCTATTTTCATCGCCTTCGCCGGCGGGGTGGCGGCGTCGTTGGTGACGGGAGGACAACCTTCTCCATTACTGAACGTTATCCTTAAGCCGATCCACCTCGTTGCTCACGCGAATGCTTTTCTGGTAATCGCCGTCACCGGGTTATCATTGCAGCTGAAAGAAATGGGGAACCTGATGACGATCGGAGCTTGCGTCGCGATCATCAAACTTATCGCCATGCCTCTTCTGCTGTGGCTCTTCGCCCATCTGCTGATGACCCCGGAGGACTGGCAACTCGAGATCCTGATGATCGAGGGATCGATGTCGTCTGCGTTACTCGCAGTCGTTTTATGTAGCGCCTACGGCTGCGACGCTAAATTGGCCGCCAAGCTGGTGGCCATTACCTTGACCTTGAGCCTTGTGACTACGCCAACCTTGACGGCCTTCTTGCGATGATTGATTGCGCCCGGGAAGAGACGAAACCACCGGGCGGAAAGAGATCAGGCTGGGGTTCGCTGCCGCGGGCTTCCCTCACGGGCCCGAGTCGCCGAGCGGCAATCCTCCGGCCCGGGACCAGACGCTACGCAATTTCAGTCGGCTGCTCCCTCGGGGAGCAGCGAACAACGGCCTGACCCCTTTGGTTTTGGCTACG
>JBMTCD010000351.1:0-2459 GCA_049430545.1 Luteolibacter sp. | reverse complement strand
AAGTGCTCGAAAGAGGACTCGAACCTCCACGGGTTGCCCCACTAGATCCTTAGTCGGTTTAATCGGTTGGTATTCAATGGCTTGCGTCGGTAAAGCTAGGCAAATTCAGGCAATTTGCAAGCCCTGTTTTTCCGGCACCGGCAATTGGTCGCAGGTTCCGGCAAGCTGCTTGTCAGATTTTGTCAGAAATCCGGTCGTCCGGGACAAATTTCGGGCAGGATTTTGTCGCGGCACTCGAACCCCCAGGGCGTTTGGCTGGAGGCTACCAATCGTTGAAAAATCGTTCTCATCGCTCCATTTCTGATAGATTAGAAGAATTGATTATCAATGAGTTGGAAGTTCCAGCCAAACGCCCTACTCGAACCCCTATCGTGATTATTCGGTGCTTGCAGGATCATGGAAAAATGGGAATGTGCTTTTGTGCGAATGACCATTGAACTTCCCGATCCCCTGTTTCGCGAGGTGAAAGCCACTGCCGCGCGGCAGGGCATGCGCCTCAAGGACTACGTCACCGAGGCGCTGCAGGACAAGCTGGCCAAGCGCCCGACTCATGCGGAAAAGCCGTGGATGAAGTTCGCGGGCATCGCCGCCAATGACCCGGAGATGGTGGCGGAACTCAGGCGCATTGAGCAAATCGTGGATGAGAACTTCGAGCAAATCGAAGAGGAGGAGTGGAAATGATCGTCGATACCAACGGTCTTTCCGCCTGGTGGCTCAATGAAGCGTCCTTCATCCGGCACATCGAGCAGGCGGACCGCCTGTGTGTGCCGGTTCCCGCGCCCGCTGCCTCCGTGCCGGAACAGTCTGGATCAATACCTGGCTGCAAGGCCACGCCGAGCTGTCCTTCGGCGGCTTCAAACAAAGCGGTCAGGGTCGCGAGCTGGGACGCACCGCCGTCGAGGAATACACCGAACCGAAATCCGTCGTCTTCCAAACCGGCCCGAGAGGCTCGTGGTGGTAGAAAACGCGTCCCGAAGCGCCTGAAGCCGTCAATTTATCGATTTTGAGCAATGCCTTATCAATGCATCTTCCTTCTCATCCTGCTGTTTGCCACCCTGGCCATGCCTGCCAGAGCCGAAGATGCCACCAGCCACGACTCCGACATTGATCGCGCGCGGGTCGAAGTGCGCACCACGCCGACCACGGGCGAAACCTACCGCGAACGTTCGCTATTGATGTTCCTCTGGCTGGCCGCCTTGCAGCAACAAGGCGCGGACACGCATCCGTTCTTCGACATCGACAAGAGATACTACTCGCTGGAAGACGCGCTGCTCAACCGCCAGGGCGCGGCGCGCGACGAGGCGCTGCGCGAAATAGGTCGAACCATCGATGAGGGCTTCGCCAAGTTGGAGGAAATCCAGCGCAAGCTGAGGAAAGACGGCATGATCTTCCAGCCCCTCGAAGGCGACCCCGCCACGGTGCCTGCGGGTGGTGACATGGACGCCGATTGGCCGATGTTCCAGGCCAACATCCACAACACGGGCTTCACCACCGCGCCGGGCCCGAAAACGGGCAAACTGGCATGGAAAAGCCCGGTCGGCCTCGGCTGGTATGCCCGGCCCGCGGTCGCGGACGGGCGGGTCTATGTCGCCTCGCCCGGCATGCGCGCCACCAGCTTCTGCCTCGACCTCGAAACCGGCGCGGACATCTGGAAGTCCACCCAGAGCCACCCGCTGTTCGGCATCTACAAGTATCCGGCGATCATGTCCACGCCGCTGCTGTTAGGCGACCGCATCGTATTGCGCGAGGTCAACAGCCACGGCGGCAACGAGGGCCAGGCGCGCAACCTCGTTTACCTCGACAAGAAGACCGGCAAAACACTCACGCGGAAATTCGCCGGGCACGTCGACTACCGCACGCAGGTCGCGCCGGTGGCGAGCAACGGAAAATTCATGGTCTATCCGTTCGGCGTCCACGACATCTACGGCTCGCCCGCGATCTGCCAGAATTTCAACCGCCTGATCTGCGCCGACATCGACAATGAGAAACGATTCTGGGACTTCAATGTCGGCGACATCGATGCTCTGGCCGAACCCGTGGTGACCGACGACCGCGTGCTGCAAGGAACCAGCGAAGGCTATCTATACTCGCTCAACCTGACAGGATCAGCGCCCCAGCGCATCGCCTGGAAATTTCAAGCCGATGGCGCGATCCACACCGCAGTGGCCCGTCACGACGGGCGGATTTACTTCGGCTCCAACGCCGGCACGGTTTACGCGCTTAATGAAACCGACGGCTCGCTTGTGTGGAGCAAACGCGTTGGTCGCTCCGAGCCGCGGACGCGCAAGCAATTCACCGTTCCGCTTATTCGCGACGGTCGGATCTATGTCGGTTCATCCGACCGCACCGTCCATTGCCTCGATGCTTCTAACGGCAATATTCTCTGGCATGCGGAAATGACCGATTGGGTGCGCGCCATGCCGGCCATCACCTCCGAAGGCCTGCTGGTCGCGGCAGTT
>JBMTCD010000350.1:0-2483 GCA_049430545.1 Luteolibacter sp. | reverse complement strand
GAAGTGTGGCGCTGGAATCCGAATCCCACCCAGGTCCAGTTCACCACCTCGCCGCAGATCCCGTCGGCCGGCACGCCGGAGTGGAGTGTGTGGACACGCGACGGCTCGGCCACCTCGCTCAGCCAATTGAGCGGCCAGTCGGCCTATCTCGTCAAATGCAGTGGCACCACTTCCAATAGCTACAGCGTGAGCCTGGCGCAGCGAGTCCTGCCACCCAGTGCAGCATGGGTTCGAAATGGCGCAAACCTGCTCGGTTTCCCAAGTTACAAGAATGGCAGCACTTACCCGACGATGGGAAGTTACTTCGCCACCTTCCCGGCCGCCATCGCTTCGAATGTGAAAATTTACAAATACGCCGGCGGCGATCTGGGGCCCGGCAATCCACTGCAGGTTTTCTCGCCCTCAATGGAAAAACTCGATCGCAACCAGGCCTACTGGTTCGAGTCCGCAGTGGTTGGAAATTTCTATGCTCCGGTGGAAATCACCCCCTCAAATTCCTACGGTCTCGAATTCGGCCGCACCGGTTCAAAAGTCACCGTGCGCCTCCGCAATCGCACGGCGTCCACCGTGACCCTCAGCATCACTCCCATGGCTTCTGCCGCCGCGCCTTCGGGGCAGACCGCCATCACAGGATCCGTTCCGCTCACCCGCATCAATGCCGATGGCACTTCGACCTCCCTCTCGGTGGGCTCCGCCATCACCCAGGTGGTCGGCCCCCAAGGCATGGTGGATGTCACCTTCGGGATCGACCGGGCCGGCATGAGCGGCACCAGCGCTTACTATGCCTCCCTGCTGCGCTTCACCGATAGCGGCAACCTTTTCGATGTGAATCTCCCGGTCAGTGCCACCCCGGCCTCCATGGCAGGCTTGTGGGTGGGCGATGCGCAGGTGAGCGCGGTGACCAGCAAGGTGGCCGACTCGCCGGGGGCCACCACCCCGCGGCCCTTTCCGCTGCGGATCCTCCTGCATGTCGATTCTGCCGGCACGGCACGCCTGCTCTCGCAGGTCTTCATGGGCACACTGGCGGATGCAGGAAATCCTGTCGGCCTCTGCACCCGGGAGAGCGGGCTCAAGCAGGATGCCAAAGCCGATGCCCGCCGCATGAGTGTGGTCCACCTGCCGCTGGATTTGGTGACTTCGACCGGCAGCGGGAGCGTGGCACTGGGCTCCACCCTCGAGCGCACGGTGAGCATTCCCTACAACGATCCGACCAACCCCTTTGTCCACACCTACCACCCGGATCACGACAACCTGGATGCGCGGCCGGACGGCACCGCCATCCCCCTCGCTGATGGCGTGGAAAGCTACAGCATCACCCGCCAGTGCTCCTTCGAGTTCTCCGCCACGCCGCCGGAGGGCGCCACTTCCATCGGCTGGGGCAGCACGGTGATCGGCGGCACTTACACCGAGGAAATCACCGGCTTGCACAAGGAGACGATCACCATCTCGGGCGTCTTTACCCTCCGCCGCGCTTCGGAAATCGACACTCTCACCATCAACTAACACCAACCCGCACGCAACGCACCACCATCCACTGATCTTATGAAACGCCGCTTCCTACTCATCGCCACGGCCCTCTGCCTGATTGTTCCGCAAGTTTTTGCACAGAGCAAGGTGCCTTCAATGATCAACTACCAGGGCAATGTGCGCGATTCCGCTGGTGTCCCTGTCGGCTCGGGCACCCCGGTCAATCGCGCCGTCACTTTCCGGTTCTACAAGAGCCCCACTTCGGTCCTGGCTGCGGACCGCCTTTGGAGCGAAAGACAAACGGTCACCATCCTTGATGGGAATTTCAATGTCTTGATCGGTAATGGAACGCCGGTGAGCGGAGAGACCAATGCCGTCACCCCCTTTGCGGATGTTTTCGGCCAAAGCGCCTCAGTCTATCTCGGCATCACCGTGGATGATGGAAATTCCGCTACCGTGGATGCGGAGATTTCGCCCCGCCAGCAAATCGTATCCGGCGCCTTCGCGTTCCGCGCCACGGTGGCGGAGAGCGTGGACAATCAGGCCATCACCACTGGCATGCTGGCGAGTAATTCGGTCACCGATGCTCAAATCGGCTCGAGTGCGGTCACCAGCGGGAAAATCGCGGTTGACGCAGTGAACGGTGACAAAATCCTCAACGGCACCATTCAAGCTGTGGACCTGGCCAACGGTTCTGTCACCTCGGACAAGATCCTCGACGGCACCATCAGCAGTCTGGACATCGCCGCCGATACCATCACGGCGGGCCATATCCAGCCTGGTGCGGTCGCCAGCAGCGAAATCCTAGATGGCAGCATTGACGCGGTTGATATCAACAGCTCTGCGGTCACCACGGTCAAGATTAATGACGCCGCGGTCACGACCGAGAAGATCGCCAGCGGGGTCAATCTTGCCGCAGGCACGCTCAGCGCCACGGGTAATGTCACGATCGGCTCAAGCCTCACGACCCGCACTCTATTGCTCAATAACAAGTCGGTCCCCGTCGCCGAGGAAAA
>JBMTCD010000349.1:0-2489 GCA_049430545.1 Luteolibacter sp. | reverse complement strand
ACTGGCAACTCCGAATACCTTGGTGCCTACCTCGACAACGTGCTGCTGAGCCAGACACCTTGACGGGAAAGCCCCGCACCGCGCCCCGGCGGGCGGGAGAGTGCTTGCGAAAGCCCGCTTCCGCCGCCGGGCGCCGACACCCGGCAACGTCCCACACCAGCTTGGTGGGCCATTCCCTGTCATCTGGCTGCAGACACGAGCTTGACGGCACCACTATGGCATGCCCAAGGCCGAGGAATCGCCGACGCCGCCACTCCTGTCGGCCGTCTTCGAGGACAACGACGGCAGCCTACAATCCGACACGGCGGGCAAGCGAATCTATTTCCGCGACTGTCTCAGTCCTCGTGTCTCGCCACCGCCATCGAAATCCTGTGAATGGAGCCATTTCAGCCTGTCACTTCCTTGCCGTGTCCTGTTCGGTCGCGCTCGGCGGTTGCCTGGCCTGAGTTGTTCGCAAATTGCTGGTAATAAGTGGGTTTTGAATTTGATGCGCTGGCGTTTTATCAGGAATTCATCCGATCCGTCCGGCAAATCGTGACAGCTCAAGGCACCTGATGAATTTCTGAAGGATTTTTTTTTCGATTTCAGAGCCTGTCCTCCCATTTGTCCCACCCCCTGTGTCATCATCGCGGCCAAAAGCGCCGTGGAAACGCACCTCACCCCGCAGACCCCCGCGTCGTTCCGCATCGTGCTGGGGACGCTTTCGGGTTTCGCCGCATGAACCCATACTGCCTGCCCACCATGCAACCCTTCGCCCCAGGCGACCGCGTCGTCGCCATCAACACTGACCTCTCGGGGCCGATTCTCGCGCCGCAGAACACCCTGCACCGGCCCTTCAGTTTCCCCGACGGCCCGCTGCGCAGGAACCAAGTCTATCACATCGCCTCGGTCCAGCCCCTCGCGGACGGAACGCAGGGCGTCTTCCTCACCGGCATGCGCGTCCTCCACGGCGGGAAAAACATCTCCTGGCACCATTCACGCTTCCGCAAGGTGGATTCCCTCAAGGGCCACGTTCCGAAAAAACGCCGCCGCAAGAAGCCTGCCACGGCTACCCGCCGTGCTGCCGGTGCCCCTGCCTGAAATACCCACCAACCCCTGAAAACCATGGCCTATTCCAAACGAACCATACAACCTCGTCCGGAAATGGACGATTGCGAGCACCTCTCGACCCTCGGCGACGACCCGGAGGCTTGGGACGACCTCGATGACGCGGACCTGAAGCAGGTCATCGCCGTGAAGTTCATCGAGTATGGGGCGACCCAGGATGGCTCGCGAATCCCCGGGCTGTTCGCTCTCTACCGCCACGCGATGGAGCGCCTGTCCGTGGACGTGCGCCGGGAGATGCTCGTGGAATTCAGCGGCATGATCGAGCAGCACGGCGGGCTCGGCCACATGGGACTGATGATGTTCCTCGCCGCCGATACCAACCCCGGCATCCGCTCGTCCGCCGCGCTCAGTTTGGCCGTGCTCTTTGATCCGTCACAGGAGCAACAGGACGAACTGGCCGGGCCGCGCTTCGTCATCCGCACGCTGGTCCATCACGACAATGGCGCTCCCGGCCAAGGAGCCGCGCTGGGCGGCGTGCTGCTGCTTGGCAACAGGCGGATCAACCCGCTTCTGGCCGAGGTGTGGGACGGGCTGACCGAAGAGGCCCAACTCGAAATGACCGCCGCCAAATCCGGCTTCGTCACCGAGGCGATGGTGGAATTCTGGCTGGACCGGCTGGAGGACGGCTGCAGCGAGGCGGTGTTCGGCTCGGCGGTGGCCGCCATCGCGAAAATGCCGGTGATCGCCCAGGTCCCTATCGTGCTCGATGTCGAGCGCCTGCTGCCCGCATACGCCGGCGGGAAACCGATGAAACTGCTGCGCCGGACCTCCTTCGCCGACTATCTGGAGGTAATCCGCCCGCGGCTGGAGGCGCTGGAGGCCGCCGAATCGGAACCGAAGGTCATTCCGCGGATTTTCGAGATGTGGAAGAGTCCCGATGCATTCCGCGGCCTCGTTGGATAAGCAAAGCCATCATTATTTGCCGGTAACTATTATTCGAAATGCAGGGCGGCCAGATCGCCATCGACGGCAAGGCCCTGCGCGGCAGCCGCAGCGGCGAAACGACTCACCTGCACGCCGTGAGCGCCTGGGCCTGCAAAGCTGGCATCACCCTGGCCCAGGCGTTCGTCGGCGAGAAAACCAACGAAATCACCGCGATTCCCGAACTGCTCGAAATGCTCATTCTCAAGGGTGCGGCGGTCACCATCGACGCCATGGGAACCCAGCGCGCCATCGCCGGTAGAATCTTTGAAAAAGGCGGCGACTACATTACTCAGCGTCAAAGGCAACCAAGGCGGCCTGCATCCGGGATCAGTGAGCCGTATGCTGGGTCAGATTCTGAAAGACGCGGGTTTGAAGAAGAGGCTTCGGGAGTTGGAAAAAATCTTAAATAGCGGGGGCCGCACCCGAATAACTCGCCTGAATAGGCGAGAATCAGACGC
>JBMTCD010000348.1:0-2500 GCA_049430545.1 Luteolibacter sp. | reverse complement strand
CCGTCGCCGTCGATGTCACCGACCGACCCGCACGGATCGCACGCGTCGCCGAGTCCGTTGCCGTCGACATCCTCCTGCAGCGGATTGGGGTCGTCGGGGCAGTTGTCGCAGAGGTCGCCCACCTCGTCGCCTACGAGCGCTGCGGCCGCCGCCGCATCGAACCTCACGGCGATGAGTGGCGCGCCGCCTGCGCCGACCTCGGCATCCCCGGCGAGCGGCCATATCACACGTTGCCGTTCAAGCGCCGCCGCATGAAGCGCAACCACGCCTACTTCTGCCCCCACTGCTTCGCCACCATCCGCCGCGTCAAACCCATCCAGCGCAGCGTGGCGTGCTACGAATGCTGCCGGAAATTCAACGGCGGCCGTTACCACGAGCACTTCCGCCTGGTGAAAAAACCGGCCGCCACATCAATTTAGGGCTTGCAAGCCCGCGCCCGCCCGCCTATTCACCGCGCCCCGAATTATGGCTAAGAAAAGTTGGATCGCCCGCAACGAGCGCAAAAAGCAAACCGTGGACAAGTATGCCGAACTCCGCCACAAGCTCAAGGAGGAGAAGGACTACGTCGGCCTTTCCATGCTGCCTCGTGACGCGAGCCCCACGCGTTTGGCCAACCGTTGCGAAATCACCGGCCGCCGCCGCGCCTTCCTGCGCCGCTTCCGCCTCTCCCGGATCACCTTCCGCGAGCTGGCATCGGCGGGCATGCTGCCCGGCGTGACCAAATCGAGCTGGTAAGCCCGGCACGCGTCGAGCTTACCGCGGCGCGGAGCGGAAATCACCCGGTCCGTGCCATCGCCATGCCCATTTACGAATACGTCTCCGAAGCCCCCGAGGACCCCGGGCAATCCTGCCGCACCTGCGCGCGTGGCTTTGAATTGAGACGGCCGGTGGACCGCCCGCCGCTGGAGGTTTGCCCATTGTGCAAAAATCCGGTGAGAAAGGTGATCTCGCGTGTCAACACGCCCACGCTCACCAAGCCGCTGTCCGTGACGGACGCCAAGAAAGCGGGCTTCACCGTTCTCGAGCGCCGCGACCAGGGCGTTTACGAGAAACTCTGAAATCCACCCGCGATGACGACGTTTCTCCTCAGTCTGGACCTGCTCGCCTCGGTGGCGCCCTCGCCGCCGTCGGAGTTTCCCTCCGGCCTCAAGGCGACGCTTTACATCGCTGGCATCGTTTTTTTCCTCCTGCTGAACGCGTTTTTCGTCGCGTCCGAGTTCGCCATCGTCAAGGTGCGGCCCAGCCAGCTTGAGGCCGAGGGCGATCCCTCCTCGCCCAAGGTCAAGACCGCGCAGCGGATCGTCAGCAACCTGGACAGCTACTTGTCCGCCAACCAGCTCGGCATCACCATCGCCTCGCTCGCGCTCGGTTTCCTCGGCGAGCCCTTCGTCGAGGCACTGGTCGCCCCGCTGCTGCTGATGACCGGGATGTCGGTTTGGTGGGTGAAACTCATCTCGTTCTCGCTGGCAATCATTTCGTTCACCTTCCTGCACGTGGTCATCGGCGAGTTGATGCCCAAATCGATCGCGATCCGCTACTCGGTGCCCGTCACGCTGGCACTGGGCAAGCCGCTCCATGCGTTCTACCGCGGCATGCACTGGGCAATCGTCGTCCTCAACGGCACCGCCAACAAACTGCTCAAGACGTTTTTCAACATCGACCCGGTGAGCGAAAGCGACCACAGCCACACCGCCGCCGAGCTCGCCGTGCTGGTGACCCGCAGCGGCGAGTCCAAGGAGGTCACCGAGACCGAGCGCGAGATCCTGATCAACGCGCTCAACCTCAACGAACTTTGGGTGCGCGACGTGATGACCCCGCGCAACAACGTGGTCGTGCTCGATGCCGACGAGCCATTCGAGCAAACGCTCGATCTCGCGCTGCGCAGCAAGCACACGCGCTTCCCGCTGGTGAAAGGCCACCTCGACCACTCGATCGGCCTGATCCACATCAAGGACCTCTTCAAGCTCATCAACGATCCGGACCCCGACCTGATGCGCATCAAGCGCGAGCTCAAGATCGTGCCGGACACCATGCCACTCGACACGCTGCTCAAGTTCTTCCTGCGCGAGCACGCGCACCTTGCGCTGGCGGTGGACGAGTTCGGCACGCCGGTCGGCGTCGTGTTCCTTGACAACATCATGGAGGAACTCGTCGGCGACATCCAGGACGAGTTCGACAACGAGCGCTCGGCCTTCACCCGCGTCAACGGGGAGGAGTTCGTCGTCGAGGGCACCATGACGCTCAACGACCTCGGCGGCCACGTGCCGGAACTCGAACTCGAAAGCGGCGAGGTCACCACCGTGGGCGGCTACATCACCCAGCAGCTCGGACGCTTCCCGGAAGTCGGCGAAACGCTCGAAATCCTCGGCTACGAGGCCCGTGTCACCAGCACCGACGGCCGCCGCGTTGGTCAGGTGCATTTCCGCAAGCTCGCCGCGCAGGAGGAAACCGCCGGCGAAGGGGAAAACGAGGAGTGACAAGGCACGGCATGCCACGCGCC
>JBMTCD010000347.1:0-2507 GCA_049430545.1 Luteolibacter sp. | reverse complement strand
AGGAAAAACGGCTGGTCGCGGTGTTTGCGCACGAAATCGACTGTCTTCTCATTGTAGCGGGCGGTGAGCGTGTGTTGGTTGGCGGGTCGCTCGATCACGGTTTCGTTTTCGATGACGGGCACTTGGTATTGTTCGATGGGCGCGAGGTGGTTGGCGTCCGTCCGGGCTTTTTCCCGGTAGTTGGCAAAGCCGGGCTGTGCGTCCATGTCGTTGGAGTAGGGAATGCCCCAGTAGGAATCGAAGCCGTGTTTGGTGGGCAGGTGCTGCGGCAGGTGGCCGAGGTGCCACTTGCCGATCATGCCCGTGGCGTAGCCGGCCTGCTTGAGCAGTTCGGGGATGGTGATTTCCGATGGTGGCAGACCGCCTGCGGAATCCGGGAAAAGCACCCTTCTTTTGGCGGACATCATGCCATTGCGGATCGGCAGCCGTCCGGTGAGCAAGGCGGCGCGGCTCGGTGTGCAGACGCTGGCACCGACGTAGAAACTGGTCCACCGCTGGCCCTCTTGTGCCATCCGGTCGAGGTGGGGCGTGCGGATGGTGGGATGACCGTAGCAACCCAGATCGCCATAACCGAGATCGTCGCAGAAGATCACCACGATGTTCGGTTTGGAAGCGGCCACGAGTGGCAGGCAGAGGGCGGCGAGCGTGATGAGGATGGTTGACAGGCGCTTCACGACGAATGCGGTTGGAGTTTCAATGGGCGGCTGGCGATGGATCGCCCGAGAGCGTCGGCGGCCCTTCCAGAAACCCCAGCGAGCCCAAGAAACGATCTGTCTCTAACAATGTTTTCAGATAATGCTCCCGGTTGGGTTGGTTGAAGAACCCGTGTTTCTGTCCCTCGTATAAATGCAGTTCGCAACACCGGCCGTGCTCCTGCATCAGCCGCCGGTATTTTTCCGCAGTGGCCACCGGGATGAGGTGATCGTCGGTGCCGAGGAAAACAACGGTCGGAGGCGTGCGCTTGCCGATGTGATGCATCGGTGAGATCTCCTTCCAGTATTCCTTGACCCGCTCGTGGCCGTAGCCGTCCGGGCCGTTGTCGAAGACCGGATTGAACAGCACCAGCGCATCCGGGCGGCTGCTGATGCCTTGGTCTTCGCCGGGTTCCTCGAAGTGCTTGGGAATGGCGGTGGCGGCGGCCACATGTCCGCCCGCCGAGCCGCCGCCGGCCGCGATGCGTTGGGGGTCGATGCCGAGTTCGGCGGCGTGCTTGCGGAGCCAGCGCAGTGCCGACTTGCCGTCCATCACGCACTCGCGGGGCGTGGTGCCGTGTTTCGATTTCACCCGATACTCCGCCGAGGCCGCGACCATGCCGCGCGAGGCGAGGTATTCGCAGTGCGGGAAAAACTGGCCGGGTTTTCCGCCCACCCAGCCGCCGCCGAAGAAGAAGACGATGGCAGGTCGTTTTTCCGCTGCCTGGTGGCCCGGCGGCTTGAACAGGTGCAGCTTCAATTCCCCCTGTTCGGTTTTCTTGTAAACCATCACTTGGTCCGGCTCGCGGGCTGTGGCGGCACTTGACAATCCAAGCGCGATGACGGCGGCCCGGGCGATGGTTTTCATGATGGCTTTCACCGCGCCAGCCTAGGTCGGATACCGTGCCGGATCAAGGACGTTCCTGCTCCACTTGGATGTGGGAGAGGTGTCGCTGGCGGCGGGCCCCGCGCCAGGATTGCCAGCGGAGGGCGAGGGCTTCGGTCCATTGGGCGGCGAAGCCGAAGGCGGCACAGAACAGCAGGGCTCCGGCGGCGGCTTGCCATGGGTTGAGCGAGCGCCGTAAGAGGTCGTTGAGGCCGATGCCGAAGATGCCGCCGTAGAGGACAATGACGTGGCCCACGTAAATGGGGAAGGTGTTGCGGCCGATGGTTTGGAGCCAGCCGAGGTTCGGGCGGAAACGGTTTTCGATCCAGACCAGCAGGCCGAGCACGACGAGTGTCTCGCCGATCCGGCCGTGGAAGGCGGCAGGCAGGACGCGGCCGGTTCCGCCGTGGCCGGCGAGATCGAGCAACCAGCGGCCGAAAATTTCATCGAACGACCAGCCGAACATCTTGAGCAGCAGGCCGGCGGCGAAGAAGGGAACGCACGAAGTGGCGGCGAGTGCCGCAGTGGGCGGTTTGCGGAGCAGCACTCCGATGGCCGCCCCGTAAAGGGTGAATCCGAGCCAGGGTGCCACTGGAAACGAACTGCGCGGTCCCTTGAGCGGGTTCTGGAGCCATGCGGGCGCACTGGCCGGCAGGTATCCGGTGTGGTTGGCGACCAGGATGGACGCACCAAAGAGGGTAAACCCGGAAACCAGATAGATCCCGGCGAGCGCGCGCCGCCCCGCACCGCGGGCAAGACCGTGAATCGCGATCATCAAAAGCAGCCCCACCGCGATGCATTGCAGCACATGGAAAGCGCCCACCCATGACTCGGCCTCGCCGCGGAGGTATTCTGGAATGCGGCCGGCATTCACTTGCAGCAAATACCCCCAGAAGAGCAGCTCCGCCGCACGCAGCAGTCCGCGACGC
>JBMTCD010000346.1:0-2514 GCA_049430545.1 Luteolibacter sp. | reverse complement strand
AACGCCCTTCCACTCCTTGACCATGTCATGGAACACGCCGGGCTGCCTGCCCTTGATGTCCTTGAGCAGGTCCTTGATCACCTGCTCCTCGTGGTTGCCGGAAGGGGTGTCGATCCAGTCGGATCCGTTCTCCATCTCGTAGCCCTTGTGGATCAGCAAAGTGGCGTCGCCGCCGTCATCGACGATGAGTTGGGGCCCGAGCCCGCCGGGGAATTGCAGCGCCTGCCAGGTGCACCACCAATATTCCTCCAGTGTCTCGCCCTTCCAGGCAAACACCGGGATCCCGGCGGCGGCGATCGCCGCGGCGGCGTGGTCCTGGGTGGAGAAGATGTTGCAGGAAACCCAGCGCACGTCGGCCCCGAGATCCTTCAGCGTCTCGATGAGCACCGCCGTCTGGATGGTCATGTGCAGGGAGCCCATGACGCGGACGCCGGCCAGCGGCTTGTCCTTGCCGTATTTCTCGCGGGTCGCCATCAGGCCGGGCATCTCGTGCTCGGCGATCTCGATTTCCTTGCGGCCGAAGTCTGCAAGGCCGATGTCTCTTACTTTGTAGTCTGTGAAGCTCATTTTGTTATTTGAAATGTTTGTCTGATATGTCGGGACCGGTCCGTTTCGTCCGACAAATGGTTCAGCCGACCGCCCGCTTGAGCGCCGCCACCTTGTCGGTGGCTTCCCAGGTGAGATCCTTTTCGCTCTTGCCGAAGTGGCCGTAGTTGGTGGACTTGCTGTAGATCGGGCGCAGCAGTTTGAGTTGCTTGACGATGTCGGCGGGCTTGAAGGAGAACACCTTGAGGATGGCGGAGAGGATCATCGCATCGCTGATCTTGCCGGTTCCGAAGGTGTCCACATGCACACTGAGCGGCTCGGGGTGGCCGATGGCGTAGGCAAACTGAATCTCGCATTTTTTGGCAAGGCCTGCGGCGACCACGTTCTTTGCGACCCAGCGGCCCATGTAGGCGGCAGAGCGGTCCACCTTTGAAGGATCCTTGCCGGAGAAGGCCCCGCCACCGTGGCGCCCCATCCCACCGTAGGTATCGACAATGATCTTGCGACCGGTGAGGCCGGAGTCGCCCTGCGGGCCGCCGACGACGAACTTGCCGGTCGGGTTGATGAGATATTCGGTTTGCTTGGTGAGCATGTTTTTCGGCAGCACCTTTTTGATGACCTGCTCGATGCAGAATTTCTCGATGGTGGCGTGTTTCACATCCGCCGCGTGCTGGGTCGAAATGACCACGTTGACGATGCGCGTGGGCTTGCCATTCACGTATTCGACGGCCACCTGCGACTTCGCGTCCGGCCGCAGCCATTTGGCAAGCTTGCCGGCCTTGCGGATGCGGGTCAGCTCGCGTCCGAGGCGGTGCGCATACATGATCGGGGCCGGCATCAGTTCCGGTGTCTCATCGCAGGCATATCCGAACATGATACCTTGGTCCCCGGCCCCCTGCTCGTCGTGCTTCTTGCCATCCGCCCCTTTGGCATCCACGCCCTGCGCGATGTCGGGCGATTGAGTGGTCAGGTAATTGTTGATGAAAATCCGGTCCGCGTGGAACACGTCGTCATCATGCACATAGCCGATGCCGCGCACCGCGTCGCGAATGATGTTCTCGACATTGATCACCGAGCCGATCGGTTTTTGCCCGATTTTCGGAATGGTGATTTCACCGCCCACGACGACCATGTTGCTTTTCACAAAGGTTTCGCAGGCCACGCGGCTCTTGGGATCGACATTGAGACAGGCGTCGAGAATGGCGTCGGAGATGGTGTCGCAAACCTTGTCGGGGTGACCTTCGCCAACGGATTCGGATGAAAAAATGTAGGAATTCATAGCAGCGGTTGATTTTTCGTATCGTCAAATCGTGATGCGTTGATAAAAGAGGCCCGTGATCTCGTCAATGCTGAAATCCTTGAAATTGCTGTCGGACCCGACGCGGTTGCGAATCCTGATGCTGCTGGGTTCTGAAGCACTCTCGGTGGCGGAGCTGCAGGAAATCCTTGGGATGGGCCAGAGCCGGATATCCACCCAGCTCTCGCAACTCAAGACCGCCGGCCTAGTGAGTGACGAGCGCAGCGGAAAAAACAACATCTACTCCGCAAGCGCCGCTACCGACCTGATGAAACTGGCACGCAAAGCCGCCGAGGAAGTTGCGGAAGTGGAGGCGGACCGCGCCGCGCTTCGCCACCTGCTGCGCAAGCGCCGCGATCGGACGCGCGCCTATTTCGATGAACTCGCCGGGCGTTTCGGCAAGGACTATGTGCCCGGGCGCTCGTGGAAGGCACTCGCCGAGGCGATGCGTCTCGCCGACTCGATCTGCGCGGCTGCGCCGCTCGCGGTGTGGGCCAGTCGCCGCGTGGTGCTCGCAGCAGCGTCGGGCGACGACGACACGCTACAGCGGATGACCAACGAGGAGTTCGGGAAGGTCCTGGCCTCAGAGGACACCAAGGAGGGTCTTACCGCCTTCATCGAGAAGCGGGCGCCGCAGTGGAAGGGTCGCTGACCGGTCACTCGAGACTGGT
>JBMTCD010000345.1:0-2516 GCA_049430545.1 Luteolibacter sp. | reverse complement strand
GAAAAAACCAGCAACGGATCGCCCAACGGAGTGCCTGCGGAGCCTCCGATCACCAAGGTGTTGCTGAACGAACCCGGGGGATCTTCCGTGGGTGCGATCCACGCCGTGCCGGTGCCCGAGGGCGGCTTGACCAGGTCCTCCTTGACCGGCACATTCACCCGGAAATCGACAAGGCTCGCAGGGCCGCCCGGCGGCTGCTGCGAGTAGAGTGCCACTGCGAGGGTGTTGGCACCGGTGCCGAAGAGCGAACGCTCGAGCTCGAACTGATAGATGAGGCCGTCCGCGGCGAGACCGGAGCGGGGCGCCTGAGGGATGAGTCCGCCGGGCGCCCCCACACCCGGCGGCAGCTGATACGCAAGCGCTGGCGCATCGTTGACGTAGAGCACAAACCCGTCGGTCGGCTCGAGCTTCGCGCTGAAGATGATCTGGCTCGGCACGCCGCCATCGACGGGCAGGCCGGTGACGGACCTGAGCATTTGTCCGGGCCGGCCGGAACCCTGCTCAAAGTCCGCATCGTTGATCTGGATCGCGCGCTCGAGGGTGACTGCGGTGGCGGGATAGTCGGCGGCCGCGGGTGGCAGCGCCGCGGGATTGGCCAGCAGATACCATGAGTTGGTTCCGGTTCCCCCCACGACACGCTGCATCGTGGTCGAGTAGACCGCTGGAGCCAGGCCGTTGACGGGCAGGGCATAGCACCACTCGAATTGATAGTTTTCAGGATGCGCGGCGAAGTCGCCGCTGTGGCGCAGGGTCGTTTGTTCGTCGAGCGGATTGGATGCGGAGATTTTCTTCAGGTCTCCCTGATAGAGTTCCGGCGCCACGCGGATGACCTGCATGGCCACCGGCTCACCCTTGGGGGTGAAGGCCGAGCCATCGGCGAAAAGCAGGGTGACGTAGCCGCTTCCCGCGCCGGTGGCGGTGAGCGCGTAGCTGTCCACCGCGGTGTCGGAATCGTTCACCTCCGGCAGTTGGTTCACCGCGACGCCGACGGACTTTCCGGAATCCACGATGTAGGTCCCGCGGCTCGCCGGGTTCTCAATGAAGGTTTCCATGGTGGTGGAAAGCGCGTCGATCGCGCGGTCCCACCTCGCCTTGTCCTGGTCGGAGGAATCGACGAGGATTTTCAGTGCGTCGATGTCCGCGGGGCTTAGCGCGTTGAGGTTGAAATAGTCTTCACCGGCGATCTCATCGACGAACTCGCCGATCAGGACGAGGCCGCCGATGTCACCGAGGGTGGGATCGAAGTAGAAGCGTTGCTGGAGGTGCGGCTGGGCAAGCTGGAAGAAGGTCTTGCCGCCGTTGATGGTGGTCTTGAGCGAGGCTGGCAGGGCGGTGAGTCCAACGTTCGAGTTGTTGAGCAGCACCGACTTGGCGCGGGTGGGATCGTGGAGCACCACGCTTTGCGCTCCTTGGTTGGCCAGCGACTGCTGATAGAGGATGTTCGCGCTGATCTGGCCGCGCACGGCGGGCAGGCCGCGCTTGGGCAGGGCCAGCGTTTCGCCGACGCTGAGCGTGGGTGGGCTTGCCGGCCACTCCGGGTGGAAGGAGACCGTGAGCGGCGTGCCGGTGACGGGATCGCCGAGCGGCGTTCCCTGGTCATCAATTTCCCTCAGGTAGGGCAGCGGCGTGCCCACTGCGGGCTGCTCACGGTTCGGAAAAACGAAGTCCCCGCGCATGGTGTAATAATAGCGCATCCCAAGAGCGGGCGTGCCGCCATCGTGGGGACCGCGGTAGACCCAGGTGTATCCCTTGCGGTCGATGTAGGTGAAGGGCGTGTAGGATGCAGGGGCTTCCCCGGCCGCCGGCGTGTCCTGATAGGTGCCGTCCGGCGGAACTTCCGTGTTGCGAACGTTCCCGTCGCTGTCCAGCGGCAGCGGCAGCAGCGGCAGCGGCATGGGTGCCGAAAGGATGGTGCCGGCGACCACCGGATAGGAGAACTTGTGGATCGCATCCTCGCGCAGCACCTCGAACACCCGCATTGCGGGACGGCCGTCCTTTTGATCGGTGTAGGAAACGAGCACCCGCGGCAGTGAGGTGAACGATACGCCGGGTTGATCGCCGTCGATCCGGTTCAGGTCGTCACGCAGCGCATAGGCCCGGCCGTTGAGAAGCAGGGCGTGCTCCTCGTTCGGGTTGTATCCGGGTCGCGCGGGATCCGGCTGATTGTAAATCGATCCTGCGGCCAGCTCGGCGGGCAGGCTGCCGCTGCCCTCATTGGATGCCAGCACGATCCGGTCGGCCAGAGGGGCCTCGATGCGCAGGCGGTCGATGCCGAACGACTCGTCCGAGCCGGAGGAGTCCAGGCTCGATCCGAATTCGAGCGTGAGCGTGGCGGCCGGAGTGGCGCTGGTCGAGCTGGCGGAGATGGTCACTTCGAAGGCCTGGTCGTTCCAGACGTTTCCGAAGTAGTTGGCAAACGTTCCCGCGACCGGGTTCATGATCCAGTCGTAGCGGATGTTCCCGTAGATGGCGGAGCCGCTCAGTTTTTCGGAGACCTGCTGGTGGCTGAACTCCTG
>JBMTCD010000344.1:0-2521 GCA_049430545.1 Luteolibacter sp. | reverse complement strand
GGAAACGATAGAAATTCATCGTTTCCCTCCTACCCCGCCATGCAGTTGATGCCCGGCCACACTGAGCACATGCAAAGCCGCCGTCTCGCTCCGTAAAACGTGTTTGCCGAGGTCCACCGGCACGAAGCCGCTATCCTCCGCCGCCCGCATTTCTGCTTCGGTCCAATCTCCCTCCGGCCCGATGGCAAACGTCACCGCGTCCGGTTGGCCGGCAAGGAGTTCACTCAGCGTTCGTCCGCCCGGATGCAAAGCAGGAATAGCTTTCACCCCGGCGGGAGCCGCGCGGAAAGCATCCGCGGGATTCGAAACCTCATGGATCTGCGGCAGCATCAAATGCCCGCATTGTTTGGCCGCCTCCACGGCGATTTGCTCCCATTTCGCGCGGCGCTTGGCGGCATCCTTGCCCGCAAGCTTCACCACGCTGCGCTCCGCAGCCACCGGACGAACCGACGCTGCACCCAATTCCGTGGCTTTCTGCACGAGCCAATCGAAGCGCTCGTTTTTGATCAGCGCCACGATGAGGTGTATCTCGGGGCGCGGACGGTCTTCCCGCCACTCGCGAAGAACGCGAAAGCGCGCGTGCTTTTTCCGGATATCGCAAAGTTCCACCTCAGCCGCGCGCCCGGTTCCGTCAAAGACGATCACCCGGTCGCCATCACCCAAGCGCAACACCTGCGCAGCATGCCGTGCTTCCGGCTCGGGAAGCGCCCCCGAGTCCCACGAGTCAACCGGGACAAAAAACCTCGCCATGACTACGGCGCGACCGCCTTGAACCGCCGCAGGGTTTCGTCCCGCTCCGTTCCGTGGTCGACCATCGGCAGCGGGTAACCGGCCGCGATCGGCTTCCCATCGAGCGGCGCCTCGAGAAACTTCGCCGACGGCACATCACGCAGTTCCGGAACCCACTCTTTGATGTACTTGCCCTCCGCGTCGTAGCGCTTGGTCTGACTCCACGGATTCTGAATGCGGAAGTAAGGCGCGGCATCGGCGCCCGTGCCCGCACTCCACTGCCAACCCCCGTTGTTGCTCGCGATTTCGCCGTCGATCAGCGTCTGCATGAAATACCGTTCCCCCAGCCGCCAATCCAAATGCAAATCCTTAGTCAAAAACATGGCGGTGATCATCCGCGCACGGTTGTGCATGTAGCCGGTTTCATTGAGCTGCCGCATGGCCGCGTCGACAATGGGAAAACCCGTCCTCCCCTCGCACCACGCGCGGTATTTTTCCTCGTCCTGATCCCATTCCATCCCCCGGTATTTCGCATTGAACTCGTGCTCCAGCACTTCCGGATAGTGCCAGAGGATCTGGAAATAAAATTCCCGCCAGATCAGCTCCGCGATGAATTTCCACACGCTGTCGCGCCCGGCGGCATCGGCCCCTTCCGCTGATTTCTTGGCCCGCTGGTACACTTCGCGAATCGAAAGCAGCCCGTGACGCAGATCCTGCGAAAGGCGTGAAGTTCCGTCCTCCCCCATCAAATCTCGCGTGGCTCCATAGCGGTGAACCGGTCCGGCGAGAAACTTTTTCAACCGCGCCCGCGCCGCCTTCTCACCGGGTTCTACCCCGCCGGTGAACTCCGAAAGTCCCCAATAGGCCGCCGAGGGCAACGCCGCGCCCTCGATACCCGCGGGTGACTTAAGTATTTTCAAGGCCGGCCCGGGCGCCGGCTTGGCCAGCTTCGCCCAAGCCTTCGAATACGGCGTGAAGACCCGGAAGTTTCCTCCCCCACCTGTTTTGACCTCGTCGCGCTCGTGAATAGCGGCGTCCTTGAAGGTCCGCAATTCGCACCCGTCCTCCCCCAGCATCTTGGCCACCCGCATTTCCATGCCGCGCCCGAACAAATCCGGATCGCGGTTGGTGAAGACAGCTTCGGCTTTGGTCTCCCGCGCCAACTTGACCAAAGCCGCCTCGGCATCCCCCTCCCGCACGATCAACCCGCTCCCGATCGCCCGCAGATTCCCATCCAGCGCCGCCAGTGACCCGGCAAGAAACGTCTGCCGCGCCGCCCCCGTCCACCGGTGCTTCTTCTTCCAATCGCTCACCACATAGACCGGAATCACCTCCTCCGCCTCCTTCGCCGCCGCGGCCAACGCCGTATTGTCCGTAATCCGCAAATCCCGCCGGAACCAATGAATCGCCCGCTTCATTAATTGGATAATGTCCCTCAAGTCATCGCCAATCCAGCACCGCTTGCGGAAAATGTTCGTCCGTCTACGAAACGCCGATGATGCCCCTGTAGCAGCTCCGTCCCCGGCCCCGAAGACAACTTGAAGCGGAAGCCCCACGATCTAGGATTGCCTATCTTATGACCGCACAACAATTCGGAGGCAGTAAAGCGCAACCGGCCCCTGTCCCAAGTTGGCGACTGCCGACCGTTGCTAAACTCGGAGAACCCCGAATAGCTGAAGAAAATTGGTGTATCGCGAGCCGCGAGGAGCTTGGCCCCCCCGTTACAACTCCAGACCCAACCGCAGCTTAAAACTTACAAACCTAAAACTTAAAACTCTCGCGGTCATCCGCG
>JBMTCD010000343.1:0-2525 GCA_049430545.1 Luteolibacter sp. | reverse complement strand
AATCTGAAATCTGAAATCTGAAATTTCCAAATGTCCCGTCTCACCATCGCCGGCCGCAGCATCCACTCCCGCCTGTTCCTCGGCACCGGAAAATTCCCGTCCAATGAATCGATGCGCGACGCCCTGGCCGCCAGCGGCGCGGAAATCGTCACCGTCGCCCTGCGCCGCGCCGATCTATCAGGCAGCCACGACCCGCAGGCCGACATCCTCGAATACATCGATCCGGAAAAATACCTCCTGCTCGCCAACACCTCGGGTGCGATGAACGCCGGGGAGGCCGTGCGCCTCGCCCGCCTCGCCGCCGCCGCCGGCCTGCCGAAGTGGATCAAACTCGAAATCCACCCCGATCCCACCTGGCTGCTGCCCGACCCGATCGAGACGCTCAAGGCCGCCGAGATCCTCGTGAAGGAAGGGTTCACCGTGCTGCCTTATATCAATGCCGACCCGGTGCTCGCCAAGCGCCTCCAGGAAGCCGGCTGTGCCACCGTCATGCCGCTCGGCTCGCCCATCGGCAGCAACCGCGGTCTCGCCACCCGCGACCAGATCCGCATCATCATCGAGCAGGCCACCGTGCCGGTCGTGGTGGATGCCGGCATCGGCGCGCCCAGCCACGCCGCCGAGGCCATGGAAATGGGGGCCGACGCCGTACTCGTCAATACCGCGATTGCCATCGCCTCCGACCCCGTCCGTATGGCCCGCGCCTTCCAACAAGCCGTCCAAGCCGGCCGTGAAGCCTGCGAGCTGGGCCTCCCCGAAACGCTCGACCACGCCAGCGCCACCAGCCCGCTCACCGGGTTTCTGGGGTGAGTTGAAACACAATCCATCACTTCGGCATCTCGCCGCTCGCACAGGCACCGCCACCTCATGCTTCATCGTCACCCGAAGGCCTTGAGAAAACCCACTTCCATGGCGAGTTGCTCGGAGGCATTGGTTTCGAGTGTGCGGCGCAGCGACTCGAGGGCGGCCATGCGTTGCAGCAAACGCGTCTCGCTCTCGGCCTCGGCGATGGATTTCAGCGATGGCGCGGTGTCCGGGAAATCGAGCCCGCCGGAGCCGGTTTTCATGCGCAGCAGATCGGCCATCCACGCCATCAGCAAGTCGAACAGGCGGGCGCGGGCGTCGAGGTATTCGGCCTCGGCGGCGGCCTTGTGGAACTCTTCGCGATCCTTGAGCCAACTGCCGTCGGTGGCGTCCTTGTAGGCGGCAATCTCCTCTTTTTCCGCGGCCTTCGCGGCCGCATTGGCGGCCTCGCGGTGGTGGACGAGGAAATCGGTGAAGGCGGTCTTCAGATGCATCGCGGCCACGGGTGTGCCGAAGCCGCGCTTGGCGGCGTGGTTGAGCGCGGCAACCAATTCCGCGCCGCCATTTTCCAACAGCGGCCGGCCGCCGAGCAACGGCAGCTTCACGCAGCGCGAGAGAATGGTCGGCAGCAGGCGCTGGGGATTGGCCGTCAAAAGGAGCAAAAGGGTGTTTTGCGGCGGCTCTTCCAGCGTCTTGAGAAACGCGTTGGCGGCCTGGTCGTTCATGCGGTCGGCCTCGACGATCACCCCCGCCTTGAATTGCCCACCGGGCGCGGCGAGGTGCAGCGTGTGCTCGAGACCGCGAATTTCATCCACCCCGATGCGGCGCGATTTCATCCGCGGCCGGATCACCCGCACCCAGCCGCTTTCCAGCTCGTCCAGCGGCGGCGTTTCCACCTTCACCGGTTCGCCGAAGAGATCCATGCCGGCGGTCCCGCCCGCGCCATTGACCAGTTGGATGATGCGCGCCGCGAGCCGCTCCTTGCCCGCGCCGTGCGCGCCGGTGATCAGGAACGCATGCGCCAGCCGCCCGCGGCCATGCGCGGCGGAAATCAGCTCGAATGCGTGGTCGGCGGTGTAGGCCATGCTCCCGGCATGGTCGCGAGACGCTCCGCCATGACAATCCGAAATCCGGGAAATTGATTCAAGACACCTGGAGAAAGGCTGTCATGCTTCCATCTGATGCAGAAATTTGAACCGCAAAGGATTCAGGGGGTTGATTCGCCAATAAAATGGATTCTCACGGTATTTGACTTCGCGTCTTTGCGCCTTCGCGGTTCCAAAAACCTTCATTGGCAGGGTTTTTGTCGCTCTGCCTTCTTGGTACAGAGGGATCTTGTAAATGAATCTTGGCCTCGTCCGAAGCCGTAGCCACCCTGCGCCCGTGATCGCGCGAGTGCTCATCGATGGCCCTTCCGAGCTGGTGTTCGACTACGCCGTGCCAGCCGGTCTTGAAGTGGGCGCCGGCTGCCGCGTGCGGGTGCCGCTGCGCCGCCAATCGGCCACCGGCACCGTGCTCGCACTGGCCGAGGCGGTGCAGACGGATTTCGCGATGCGCGAACTCGAATCGCTCATCGATCCCGAACCGCTGGTCACTCGCGTCCTGCTCAAGATGGGCGAGTGGATCGCCGGCTACTACGGCTGCGGCATCGAGGCTGTGATCCGCGCGCTGCTGCCGGAGTCGGTTCGCAGCGAGGAAAATTCCGCCAAAACCCGCCCCCAAGC
>JBMTCD010000342.1:0-2546 GCA_049430545.1 Luteolibacter sp. | reverse complement strand
CCTTGGATTTCCACTCGGCAGCGGTGAGCGTCACACCACGGCGCGGGACGATTTCGCCATCCTCGTTTTCCGCCGCCGGAGAAATGGCGACGAATTCGTCCGGCTGGAAACACGCATCGAGCAGGCGGACGAATCCGCCCTCGACGTTGGCCGGCAAGGCCATGGTGGATCGCTCGCGGTGGACGGAGACCGGTGACGGCCGCCTGGGTGGTGCGCTTGAGGCTTTCGTCGGCGCTGCTTTGCCCGCGCCGAGCGGTTCGCGTGACGTCCGGGCGAATGCCGAGCGGATGGTCGTCCGTGCTTCGGATTCGGTGAGCCCGTCGGCCAGCGCACGGGCGAGGAGTTGACCTTCCGTTTCCTCCAGCGGGTGGCCGGCGTCGCGGAACTGGCAGGTCGCATCGAAGAGTTCGGCATTCCGCATGCCCTCGCTTGCGCCGCGCTGGAGGTATTCCAGCGTGCGGCGTGGCAAGGCCATGGTCAGCCCTTGTGATCGGTATCGTGCCATGGGGGATCAGCGGTTGGCGAATCGGTTGTCGAGGAAGGCCTTGGCTTCTTCGAAGGTGGCGATCTCCGGGCGCTCGTGGCCGTAGCGGCGCAGCACGCGGACTTGTTTCGGCGTCGCCAGACCGAGCTTGCGACGGGTGATGAGGCGGTCGAGGATCAGCGACGCGTGCCCTTTGGTTTGGATGCCCATGGTATCCAGGCCGAAATTGGCCAGCACATCGAGCTGCTTGGACGTGGGGGCGTCCGCCTGCCAGCGCATGGTCGGGACATAGTCGGCCAGGGCGGCCTCGTTGAGCGAGACGGCAAGCTCCAGGGGATCGAGCACACTGCCGCGACGCGTCCGGTTGGCGCGAAGCCGCTCGGTGAGTGAACGGGTGCGATCCGCATTCACTTCCTCGCGGGCCTCTTCGAGGTCGCCCTCGGCACCGAGCTTTTCGGTGAGTGCCTTCGCGTCCGCTTCGTCTTCCGCGATCAGGTGGGCCGGCTTGACCAAGTTGAGCTCTTCGGCCTGCCAGAGGAAATCGAGGACCAGCAGGTGATCCTTGCCGGGCCAGATGCGCGTGCCCCGGCCGATGATCTGAGAATACAGCGCACGGACCTTGGTCGGCCGCAGGCAGACGACACAATCAATCGACGGTTCGTCGTATCCTTCGGTGAGCAACATCGCGTTGGTGAGGATGCGCGTCTCGTCACGACGAAACCGTTCCAGCACCGCTTGCCGCTCGGTCGTCTGGCCATCGACATGCTCGGCCAGCAATCCACGGTCGCGGCAGATTTGCGCGAAGCGTTTCGACACCGCGATCAATGGTAGAAACACGAGCGTCTTGCGGTGCCGGTGCTCCACCAGCACGTCGGCGATCCGTTCGAGATACGGTTCCAGCGCATGGCCGAGGTCATCGGCGCTGAAATCGCCGTGGCTCGTGCGCACACCGCGCAGGTCCACCTCAAGCGGCACGGTCTTCACGCGGATGGGTGACAGCCATCCCTGTTTGACCAGATCGAGCATCGTGATCTCGCAGGCGATGTTCTCGAAGTATCGGCCGAGGTTCTTTTTATCAGATCTGTCCGGAGTCGCACTCACACCCAGAACTTTCGCGTGGTCATGGAAATGACCGAGCGTGTTGAGATAACTGTCAGCGAGGACGTGGTGAGCCTCATCGACGACCACGAGCCCGAAGTGATCCCGCGGCCACCGATTGCGTCGGGGTTCCCGCATGAGCGTTTGGACGGATGCCACCACGACCGGCGCGTCGAGCGACGCCCGATCATCACCCATTTCCACCTGGGCTTCGATCCCGGTGGATGCGCGGAGTTTGTCCACCGCCTGGGTGATGAGTTCCTCGCGGTGGGCGAGGATCAACGTGCGCTGTGGCAGCAGGTCGTCTGCAAGACGGCTGAAAATGATGGTTTTCCCACCACCGGTCGGCACCACCGCGAGCTGGCGGTCGAAATCCTCAAAGCCCTTGTGGATGTCCTGCCGGGCTTTCATCTGATAGGCACGGAGGCCCATTTGCGCGCTCATGCTTCACCTCCTTTTGCTAATTCGCTGAGCGGCTTGTTCGCAATGGTCAGAACCTCAAGGGCCGTGCCGACCTGTCTGCCATTCCGGTCAAATACCGGTTTCAAGGGGACATCGCCGCAGTCGATCGAATTGACCTCGATACCAGCGGACATTGGCCAATCGAGCGGGAAAGAACACCGCCTGATCAACTCATCCAACTTGTCTTTCGCCAGCGGCTTCTCCGTGATTGCGAATACATTGATTGCTCCGTCACAGATCATGTAGAGGTGGAATGGCATATTGCCGAAGGTGCAATCTGGAGCTTCAGCATCATCATCGCAGAAATCATCCTCCAGGGAATCGCCCCCGAAGAAGTCATGGATGCTCATCAGCAAATCGATTGCGTTGTTGATTGCACCGACATCCGACGGCATTATCCGCGAGCGCATCTGCCGCAATGCTGCGGCGACGTCCTTGAACGCACATTCAGAATGGCTCGTTGTCATTGCGGCGTGCGGGTTGGGGTTGAGTGACGGGCTTC
>JBMTCD010000341.1:0-2557 GCA_049430545.1 Luteolibacter sp. | reverse complement strand
AATCCGCCTATTCATGGCTCTCCAGCCACGCCCGTGAAACCCGCTTTGAACTCGACCGCTTCGAGTCCGTCACCACCGACGGGGAGAAGGGAGCGGTGGTCTTCACCCTCGACGCCCTCGTCGAATTGAGCGACCGCCGCCCGGTGGACGGCCGCTTTCAAGTCAGCTTCCGCTGGCGACGCGACGATCTGGGCAAGTGGCGGCTCCACTCGGCGGCTTGGGAGCAGACCGGGGAGCGGCGCTGAGATGGATGCTTTCAAACCGGCGGACTGGTTCCCTCAGCGGCGTTTTTGCCACTCTTCGAAGGAAATCGCATCCGGAGGAGCCCAGCCATCCTTGTCGCGCTGGCGCTTGATTTTCCATACTTCGACGATGGACTGCTCGCGCCCTGCCGCCAGGCCGTCCAACGGCCAGTTGGGATCGGCGCTCCGGGCTTGTGCGAAAATCGTTTTCGCCCGCTTCACCAGCTCCGGCCGGTCTGCGGCGAGGTTTCTGGTTTCTCCGGAGTCACCATCGAGGTCGTAGATCTCGACCGGCTTTTCGATCCCGTTTCTGACCGCTTTCCAATGACCGAAGCGTGCCGCTTGGATCGGTCCGCTCCGCTCGTGGAGTTCCCAGTAGAAGAAATCGCGTCGCGGCGCTTGGCCGCCTTTGAAATGGTTGACCAGCGAGTGTCCGGCGGTTTGGTAGCCGGAGGGCGGGGTGGCGCCACTGAGTGCGGTGAAAGTCGGCATCAGGTCCCAAAACGCCCACGGCTGGTCATCCACCCGGCCGGCCGGCACGGTGCCCGGCCACCAGGCGATGGCCGCCTGCCGCAGCGCGCCTTCATACATTCCGCGCTTGAAGCCGCGCAGGCCGTTGGCGGTCTGCTGGAAGAGTTTTCCAATCGCTGAATCCGCCGGGAACGACGAGCCGTTGTCGCCGCTGAAAACGACCAATGTGTTCTTCTCGACACCGAGCTCGCGCAGCGTGTCGAGCAGTTCGCCGACGTCGGAATCGACACGTGTGACCTGGGCGGCGTAGGATTTTTGCTCATCGGTCCACGGTTTGTCGCGATAAATGCCGAAGTCGTCGATCTCGTGGCGGCCATGTGGCAGGGTGATGGCGTAAAACAGGAAGAATGGCCGCTTGCCGTTGGCGCGCAGCCAGCGGACGGTTTCCTGTTGGATGAGTTCCTGCGCATAGGTCTGGCCGATGCCGCGTCCGTCGTTGCCGGGAAGAAGGAATGACTGATGGTTGTCGTAAAGATAGGTGGGGAAGTAGGAATGGGCGTGGCGCTGGCAGTTGTAGCCGAAGAAGCGGTCGAAGCCCTGCTTGAGCGGGCTGCCGGTGGTGTCGAAAAAGCCCATGCCCCACTTGCCGAAGACGCCGGTCGCGTAGCCGGCGGCCTTGGCGACCTCGGCGATGGTGACCGTTTCCGCCGGCAGCGGCAGTTGGCCTTCCGGCGGCATCTCGTAATTGCCGCGGATCGGGCAATGGCCGCTGTGCCGTCCGGTCATGAACGACGCGCGGCTGGGCGCGCAGACGGTGGTGCCGCAATAGCCCTGCATGAAACGGGTGCCCTGAGCGGCCATTTCATCGAGGCGCGGCGTGCGGATGAGCTTCTGCCCGTAGCAGCCGAGGTCGCCTTGCGCGATGTCGTCGCTGAGGATGAAGATGAAATTCGGCTTCTCCACGGCATGGGCCGGCAATGAAAGCGCCATCAGGAAAGTCAGGAAAAGCGTTCGCATGCAGCGAATACGGCCGCCAGCCATGGGCCTGTCAATCCCGTTGGAACAGAGAAAAAAACGGTTCGCATTCCGGGGTGGTGACATGCATGGTATGTCAATCCACCTGTTTTCACCAATGACACAGCTGCTCGTTTCCTGGCTCGTCCTGTCGCTGGCCTTCTGGTTCACTGCGAGGTTGCTGCCCGGCTTCCACGTGAGGAGTTTCGGCAGCGCGGTTTTCGTGGCGGCCGTCTTCGGCATTCTCAACGCGCTGCTCGGTTGGCTGTTCTTCGGCGTGCTGACCATCGCCACGCTCGGCATTGCCTACTTGCTTTCATTCATCACGCGCTGGTTCATCAACGCGGTGTTCCTCGCGATGACGGACAAGTTGACCAGCGGCCTCAAGATCGATGGCTTCCGCTGGGCACTGGCCGGTTCGCTGGCGATCTCGCTGATCAGTTCCGGCATCGACTGGGCGCTGCGCGCGGTCTTCGCCTGAGGAATTTATTCCTCCCAGGCTGCCCCGATCACCACGTTGGGGCAGCGATCGGGCCCCCCCACACAAACCATGCCGGGGGCACCGGATTCCCGGATCTCGGAAACCACGGGAGGTGCGGAAATTCGATGCGCGGAGCATGGCACGGAACCGGCCGCATGTCACCCACGCGATCGCGTGGTGAAGACCCGTCAGGACGACCTCGGCGTGCTGCTCGCCAACCGGCAGCCAGCCGCGGCGGCAAACAAGCCGCTCCGGTAAACCTGCCCGGCCTGAGACGGCGCACCTCGTCGAAAGCATACTGACTAGTCCTTAGCATAGGCTACACTTGGGGCCTGAAAGAACGATTTAA
>JBMTCD010000340.1:0-2561 GCA_049430545.1 Luteolibacter sp. | reverse complement strand
CCTCCGGCGATGAGGACGGCCACGCCGCAGAGGGCAATGACCCAGAGTGAGATCGGCTCGGATCCGTTGGCGGCGATGCGTTTTTCGCGGATGCAGGCGGCGGCCTCGCGAACCAGTCGGTCGTGGGCCTCGCTCACATTGATCGAGTCCTCAAGGTCTGGCTTTTGTTCGGGAAGAGACATGTTGGAAGGAGTGGGATGGAATGGATGTCAGCTGCCGGCTTTTTTCACCGGGGCAAAGTCGAGTGCGGCGGGAACCTTGTGATCTTTCTTGAGAGAGAGCAGGTAGGAAACCAGGGCCTTGGCATCGGGGCCCGGGACGATTTCGAAACCTTCGCCGGCATCGACCGGGAGGGCGACGGGCGAGGGGTTGCCCTTGATCTCGCGTTTGGTGAAAAGGAAAGGCTGCGGCGGGCAGGTCGATTGCCAGTGTTCGGCATTCGAGCGCGGGTTGTAGAGGAAGCGGTAGAGCCAGGCTTCGGGGCTTTCGCCTTTGGCATGGAGCGCGTCGAGGCGGCGGCCAAGGTTCGAGAGGTCGGGGCCCATGCGGGTGACACCGATGTGGGCGAACTTCTCGCCGATGAAGTCGTAGGCGTTGGTTTCGCGGCGGGTGTCGCCGCGGTCGCCATCGGATTTCAATCCGCCCCAATCCGGGCGATAGAGATCATTGCCGGCGTAGGTCGGGCGCACGAGCTGCGAGTGGCAGAGGTAGCAGCCGTTTTGGGCATAGACGCGGGAGCCATCGGCGATGCGGCCGGTGCGTTTCGGGTAAAAGATGCCGGTGGCACCATCGGTCGCTTCGTCGAGTCGGACTGGCTCGAGGTTGCGCATTTTGAAAAATGGAATGACGACGATCGCAAGCCATGCGACGCCGAAGCTGGCTGAAAGGCCGAGAATGAAGGTGCGAAGACTCATGGGGTGAATCGGTGATGGGGCATCAGTGAGAGGTGGCGGGTCCGGCGTTGTCGATGTCGCCTTCGGCGCCGTGCGGGCTCGAGGCGTGGGCGCTGGGGAGGAGGGTCGGATGCGAGCTGCGGCGGCCGAGGCCGATCCACATCAAGGCGAGATGAAGCAGGAAGAATAGATTGGAAAAAAGGATGAGGCTCCATGCGACCGTGTTGGCCACCGCGTAGGGGTAGGCGCGCGAAGCGGCGGCGGCCCAAGGTTGTTTCCAGTCCTCCTGACCGATGCCTTGTTGGAGTCCGCCAAACAGCGTGATCAGCGCGACGGTGATGATGCCGTAGACCGAGAAGAGGAAGTGGATTTTGATGAGTCGGCTCGAGAGCCATTCGCGGCGGGTGACGCGCGGGACGATGAAGTAGGCGGTGCCAAACATCACGAGGCTAAAGAAGCCGTAGATCGCGAGGATTTCAAATCCGTAGCCGGAGAGGGAGAATTGTGTGAGGCGCAGGGTCGAGCCGGGGAGGTTGAGGAAGACCGCGGCGGAGCCGAGGACAAGAAGGCCGGTGATGCCGGCGATGGTGAAACGCAGCGAGGGGCTGACCGCGAGGGTTTCTTCGGCCGAGAGCATCGTGCGAATCGTGTTGTAGGCGGCAGTGGCAGCGGGCACGAAGATCAGGGCGGTGGCGGCGGCGCCGAGGTAGGGGAGGAAGTAGGGAATGGGCGCGCCGGTGAGTTTTTGCATGCCAGCCCATGGGGCGATGACTGCGAGCGACCAGAATCCGAGCTTGGCCAGTGAGTAGCTGAAGATTGGGCGGCCAGTGACCTTGGGCGCGAGGTAGTAGGCGGCGCCGAGGGCGACGGGGGTGAAGAATAGGAAGATGAAGGCCGAGCGGAACCAGGCGCTGATGGCGGCACCCATCACGGGGTGGCCCGGAATGCAGTTAAGGAGCGTGTTGGCGGTGATGAAGATCCAGGGGAACCAGATCATCGCGGCCAGCAGGTACCATTGCGAAATGTAGACATGGCCTTCGGGGCGGACGCGGAATTGGATGAACGAGCCGATGAGGATGGCGATGTAGCTGACCAGTAGAACCGGCCATGCGAAGGTCGGGAATTCCATCCACGGGATGCCTGTGCCGTTTCCTGAAAGGATGCCGACGACACCGAGCGAGACGCCGAGGTTCCAGAGGTGGCCGGCGGTGAGGATGGTGCCGCTCATCGTGCACTCCTTGCGGGAGAGTCGGGCCATGAGCCAGATGATGATGGCGAAGGCGGCCTGCATCCCCCAGCCGTAGACCAGTGCGTTGAGGTGGGCGGGGAATACGCGGCCGTAGGTGAGCCATGCGCAACCAGAGAGCAGGGTGGGCGAGTGAACTTTTGCCGAGGCGATGATCCCGAGAAGGATGGAGACCGCGAGCCATGCGGCACCGCTGGTGAGGAAGAACATCACCGGATGGCGCAGTGAGCGGTCGATCCCCGCGCGCAGCAGGGCGTCCTGTTCGGAAGATGAGGTGGTGGCGGAAGACATCGGCGTGCGGGTAAAAGGGGGCGTCAGTTGGCGGCGGGGGTGGGTGCGGCGGAGTCGGTTTTTGCAGGCTTTTTCTTTTCCCCGATCGAATCGGCCGCTTTTATCTTGCCTTCATACCAGGAGGAGGTGGC
>JBMTCD010000339.1:0-2565 GCA_049430545.1 Luteolibacter sp. | reverse complement strand
AAAGAAAGCGGCCTCATCGGCTTCCCCGGGAAAAACCCAAAAACCCGTGGGACGCTCAATCAGGCCGCTTTTGTCTTGCGACGCGCAATCGATAATCGGGATCGGCCCGGCGTCAACATGTATTTCGCAAATTTTTTTCATGCCCATCCGGAAACAATGGAGGTGCCATGCCCGCATCCGCTTCTCACTTGCCAGTAGGGTGTAATGCGCCAATCTGCGGCAGCAAATTCATGAATCGAGTATTGATCATAGGCGCTGGAGGCGTCGGCAATGTAGTGGCGCACAAGTGCGCGATGGTGCCTGAGGTGTTCGGGGAAATCACCCTGGCATCCCGGACGGTTTCGAAGTGCGAGGCGATCGCGGCGGATGTGAAGCGCCGCACCGGCCGCGGGATCGCGACAGCCTGCGTGGATGCGGACAATCCGGCGGAAACCGCGGCGCTGATCCGCGCCACGGAAGCGAAGCTGGTCATCAACGTGGCGCTTCCGTATCAGGATCTTGCGATCATGGACGCCTGCCTCGAGGCGGGCTGCGATTATCTCGACACCGCGAACTACGAGCCGCGCGACGTGGCGAAGTTCGAGTATTCCTGGCAATGGGCCTATCAGGAGCGTTTCATGAAAGCCGGCCGCAGCGCCCTGCTTGGCAGCGGCTTCGACCCCGGCGTGACCAATGTGTTCACCGCATGGGCGCTGAAACACCACTTCGACGAGATCCACACGCTCGACATCATCGATGTGAACGGCGGCGACCACGGCCAGGCCTTCGCCACCAATTTCAACCCGGAGATCAACATCCGCGAGGTGACCGCCCCGTGCCGCCACTTCGAGGACGGCGCATTCGTGGAAACGCCCGCGATGTCCACCCACCAGTCATTCGAATGCCCGGACGGCGTGGGCACCTATGAGATCTACCGGATGTATCACGAGGAGCTGGAATCGCTGGTGAAACACATTCCCACGATCCGCCGCGCACGCTTCTGGATGTCGTTTTCGCCGAACTATCTCAAGCATCTCGAAGTGCTCGGCAACGTCGGCATGACGCGCATCGACCCGGTGGTTTACCACGGCGTGGAAATCATCCCGCTGCAATTCCTCAAGGCGGTGCTGCCCGATCCCGGCGAGCTTGGCAAGACCACCCGCGGCCGCACCTGCATCGGCAATGTGATCACCGGCGTGAAGAATGGCGCGCCGAAAGCGGTGTATGTTTATAACATCTGCGACCACGAGGCCTGCTTCGCGGAAGTGGGATCCCAGGCGATTTCCTACACCACCGGCGTGCCGGCGATGATCGGGGCCAGGCAGATGCTCGCCGGCGGCTGGAACAAGCCGGGCGTCTGGAACATGGAGCAACACGATCCGGACGGCTTCATGGCCGATCTCAACGCGCATGGCCTGCCATGGAAGTGTGTGGAGCTGGACGCCGCCCAAGCCGCAGCCCTGCGGGTCGTTTGACGGCCTGTCGATTTCACCTCCCGCTCGCGCAAAACCACGGATCCATGATCGAAACCAAGGAAAGCCTGATTCGCCATTTGGAAAAACACCGTCCGCCTGGAGGTGCCCCGCTGTGCGCGGTGGACACCGAGGCGAACAGCCTGCACCGGTATCGCGAGGCCTTGTGTCTGGTGCAGTTCGCGGCGGGCGGTGAATCGGTGCTGATCGATCCGCTGGCGATCAAGGATCTCACGCCTTTGGGCGACTATCTTGAAGAGGCCACGGTGTGGATGCACGGCGCGGACTACGACATGACGATGTTCAAGCGCGAGTTCGGGCGCTTGCCGGCGGTGGTTTACGACACGCAGATCGGCGCGCGGCTGCTCGGCGTGCGGCGCTTCGGCCTCGGCGATCTCGTCAGCGTTTACTTCGGCGTGGAACTCTCGAAATCCTCGCAGAAGGCGGACTGGGGCAGGCGCCCGCTCTCGCCCATGATGATCGAATACGCGCTCAACGACGTCGATTACCTGCTTGAAATGGGCGGCATCGTCAGCGGCAAGCTGCGTGAGCTGGAGCGCTGGGACTGGTTCGTCGAAAGTTGCGAAACCGCCTGCCAGAAGGTGCTGGAGCGCGACGAGACGAAGGAGGAAATGTGGCGCATCCGCGGCTCCGGCACGCTCGACCGCCGCGGACTCGCCTGCCTGCGCGCGCTGTGGGAATGGCGCGACGCCGAGGCCAGGGCATGGGACCGCCCGTCGTTCATGGTGCTGCCGAACCGTGAATTGCTCGAGTGGTGCAATGACCTGGTCTCCGGCAAGTCGATTTCCCTGCCACGGCATTTCCGGCAGGACCGGGTCAAGCGTTTCCGCGCCGCAGTGGCCGCCCTCGAGGCCCTGCCGAAGGAGCAATGGCCGGAACGCAACCTGGTCAAACGCCGCAAGCACGACCGCAACTTCGAGCGCCGCGTCGAGGACCTGCTCAAGCGGCGCGAACAGGTCGCGAGGAAACTCGACATCGAGGGCTCGCTCATCGCGCCGCGCGCCGCGCTCGAATCGCTGGCCGCGGGCGAAAAGGCCGCGGACGAATTGCTGATGCGCTGGCAGCGAGATTGCCTGGGGTTGGATTGAGACCG
>JBMTCD010000338.1:0-2579 GCA_049430545.1 Luteolibacter sp. | reverse complement strand
TGGCGGCCGAGGGCGATTTTGAGTTCGCCATCCACACCGTAGAAATCCTGAATGCGTCCGGCGAGGAAGGGTTCGGCTGTATCGGAGTAGGTGATCTTCGCGCGGCGTCCGGAGGGAAGTTCCAAGCGCTCGGGGGCGTGTTTTTCGACCAACTGCTGCTGGGCATGCGTGAGAAGGGACTTGGCGTGCGGCAGGACAGGCGCGTCCTTGATGTCGCGGTAACAAGTGGCCCCGTCACAAACCAAAAGAATGATATGATGACGCTCGTCGTCGCCAAGTGTCGGGAGGCCTTGATCGGGACAAAGTCGGGCGAGGAAATTCACCCGGTGGATCCATTGCTCGACCGCGTCATCCCAGCCATTAAGGCGAAGATTTCCAGCAAGCACCTCGTCAGTGAGGCAACTTGAAGCGGCAGGCCCAGGCTCGGCGTCGCGGTCACGATTTTCCAAAACGAGATCCCGAAAAACCCGCTCGCGGCGCACCACAACGCGGTTCTGGGATTTGTCGAAAAAATACTCGGCCCGATCCGTAAAATCCGCGGGGAACATTTCGCGAAGCCAGACTTCCTCGATGCCAGTTGCCAAACTCAGCAAAACCCGGGCATCGCCATCCCGGCCCTCGATTTCGGCGATTTCGGCGGCGACAAGAAACCGGCTTCCGTCTGCCACACTTTGGCGGGCAAGAAGCCCTCGACGGCCACGAACGATGTCACACACAAGCGTCCCAGGATTTTTTCTCACCGCCACCTGATCGGCGAAGCCAGCCAGCACACAACGAGCCACCGCCTCATCGGTCGGCGGCACATCTTCGATCAACAAGGCCTCGGCGTGGGCGATGTCGAGGAATTGGTCGAAAAGTTTCCCAACCTGACGCGCGGAGTCGGAATGGATGCCTAGGGTGCGGCATTCATTCATCCGAAAATCCCGCGACCGTGCCCATTCGAAGACTCGCATCAAAACCAAGAAATCCGAGGTGCCGCCGCCAAAGATTTCCATTCGCTCCTCCTCGATGCGTTTGTCCACCTTGAGCAACATCGATCGAGTTTGCGTGATGGCGGCGATCAACGAAGCCGCGCGAACACAGCCCAATTCCTCGGCGGCGAGAAGCATCCGCGCATAGCGTGGGTGAAGCGGGAAATTCAGCATCCGCCGCCCGAGTCCCGTGATCGCGCCTTCCGCATCCAAGGCTCCAAGGTCGCGGAGCAAAAACTCGGCGCGATCCAGCGCCGCAGAGTCAGGTGGTTCGATCCAGCGGAAGGTTTTCAAATCCCCCACCCCGGCGGCCTTGAGGGAGAGAATCGTCTCAGCCAGATCGAGGCGCTTGATTTCGGGAAGTTCCCGCAAGGGACGCCGTTGGTGGTCGCGCTCGGTCCAAAGCCTCACGCACACACCCGGCGCGGTGCGACCCGCACGACCAGCGCGCTGGGCAGCGGAGGCGGCGCTGATTTTTTCGATGAAGAGCGTGTTGATGCCCCGGTTGGAATCATGACGGGCGATGCGGGCCAGCCCGGAATCGACGACGAGTGTGATGCCATCGATCGTCAGCGAGGTTTCGGCGACATTGGTGGAAACGATGATCTTGCGCCCGCCGCCTCGATTTACCGCCTTGTCCTGCTCGGCCGCAGGGAGCTCGCCGTGAAGCGGAAGAATCGCGCAGCGGCTGCCGAGACGCGCCTGCAATTCCCGAATCGTGCGTTGGATTTCGTAACTGCCCGGCATGAACACCAGGATATTCCCCTCGGTGTCTTCAAAATGCCCCGCCACGGCGTCGGTTGCGGTTTCCCAGATCGGATCTTCGCGGGGTTCGTGGCTGAGATGGAGGATTTCCACGGGATGGACCCGCCCCTCGGATTTTAAAAACGAGGCGTTGCCGAGGTAGGTCGCGAGTTCTGCTCCGTCGAGGGTCGCAGACATCACGATGATTTTCAGATCGGGACGGGTCGTCTCTTGAAGATCCAGTGCCCGCGCCAGGCTGATGTCGCCATGCAAGTGACGCTCGTGAAATTCATCGAAGACAATCGCCGAGATGCCGCGCAGCTCCGGATCGGCGAGCATTTGGCGGAGCAAAATTCCCTCGGTGACAAACAAGAGCCGCGTGTCGCGGGACGAAACATTATCGAGGCGGATTTGGTAGCCGACCTCGCCACCGAGCTTCACTCCCCGCTCGCTGGCGACGCGAGCCGCCAGCATCCTGGCGGCCAAGCGCCGCGGTTGCAAAATGACACAACGACCATTCCCCAGAATGCCACCGTCGAGGAGGATTTGGGGAACCTGCGTGGATTTGCCCGAGCCTGTCGGGGCTTCGAGGACGAGACGGTTCCCCTCGCTCAGCGTGCTGACGATTTCCTCGTCGAGTTCATAAATGGGCAACGCCTCGTGATCCACAGCTCAGGATAATGAGGATTTGAACAATTCCAGCGTGATGTCCCGCGCGGCGGAATGGTCCACAACCGGTGTCGGGTAGTTTTTGACCAAGCGGACTCCCGGAGGCGGAGCATCCATCAACTTCACCGCCGGGACATCGCGCAATTCGGGCACCCATTTTTTAATGTAGGCGGCGTCGGGATCGAAGCGCTTGGT
>JBMTCD010000337.1:0-2640 GCA_049430545.1 Luteolibacter sp. | reverse complement strand
TCCGGCACCGCCGGGGTCCAGATGCCGTGGTCCTATGAGACGAATGACCCGAAGGCCTTCTTCCGGTTGAAGATCGAATAGGCTCACCGGACTCCCGGCCCGTGACGGAGTACCGACCGGTCTCCTCCGTCGCCGATGGAAATCAAAAGCAGGGCGGCTTCCCCCGGGGGGCCGCCCTTTCGCTTGCAGAAGCGGCCTTGAGTTTCCCTTCGCCCCCATCTGCCCGTTCAACAATCTCATCCCGCTGCTGCTGAAGACCATGGCAACGGTGCTCATTCGCGTTCCCGATTCCCTCCACCGCGCGATCAGGTTTCAGCACCAGAACCCGCGCTGCGCCGGGGTGTGGGAAGCGGAGGAACTTCAAGTTAGTCGAGAGGGATGCGGCATGAAAGCGGCGATTCCAATTTCCGGCCACTGCGCCGCCGGCGTCTGAACCGAATCCACAATCTTTTCCGCTCATGATCGGCATTGATCTCTAGCGATGCCTGATTTATCAGGCATATACCGGCTCCGGAGCCCAGTTTGACGGCGCATTCATCAGAATCAGCCATTCTGCATGATTTATCAGCCTTTTTTCTTGTCTTGAAGACAGAGGACGAGTAGTCTCGACTTAAGAGAGCGTTTATGCCTGATATTCCATGCACTCCGACCAACTTGCATCCCTGATCGCCTTTCACCGCAAGGAAGCAGGCCTCAGCCAAGTGGAACTGGCGGGCCACGCCGGCGTGAGCCGGTATGTCGTGCAGGATCTGGAGGCGGGCGGGGGTCGGACCACCTGGGGCAAGCTGCAGGCGGTGTTGCGGGTGCTGAACCTGCGGCTCGAACCCGAGGGGCCACTGGTCGACCAATGGAGGCAAAGCCTGAACCCGGACCACCATGAGTGATCGCCCGAACCTGCGTTGTGCCGAGGTCCGCCAGCTCGGTGAACTGGCCGGCCACCTGGCCGAGCGTCCCGGGGGCGGCTGGGCCTTCGCCTACCTCGGGGACTATGCCGGCCCCCCGATCTCGCTGACGATGCCGGTGCGACCGGGGCCCTACGAGTTCGCCGCGCTGCCGCCCGCCCTCGAGGGGCTCCTGCCGGAAGGCCTCCAGTTGGAGTCGCTCCTCAAGACGCACAAGATCGACCGCCCCGACACCTTCCGCCAGCTCGTGACGGTCGGGGCCGATCTCGTCGGCTCGCTTACGGTCCGGGAGGTGGAACCCGACCAGCAAGGGTGACATTGAGCATGCCGTACTGTCCGATCACGCTGGAGCCGATCGCCGGGGGGGAGACTTTCTCGAAGGCCGGCTTGCGGTCGCTCCACCCGCGGCTCACCAGGCTGGCCCCGCTGGAACTCACCCATGACGAGCAATTGCGCCAGGCCAGGTTGCGGGCGGGCAAGATGTCGATCCAGGGCGTCCAACCCAAGCTGTCGGCGGTGCTGCGTCTCAAGGAGGGCAAGTTCGAGATCACCGACACCGGTGGCCGTTTCATCCTCAAACCCAACCCCTTTCCCTACCACGATGTTCCGGCGAACGAATCGCTCACGATGACCATGGCGGCCGCGGCCGGAATCGACGTCCCGCCTCATGGACTGATTCCAACCGCGGACGGCGGCTGGATCTACGTCATCCGTCGATTCGACCGGGAGGGCCGCCGCAAGCGAATCCCGGTGGAAGACTTCGCCCAGCTTTCCGGTGCGACCCGTGAGACCAAGTACGACAGCTCGCTCGAACGGGTCGCCACGGTGGTCGAGGAGTTCTGCACCTTCCCGGCGATCGAGAAACCGAAGCTCGCCCGCCGGCTCCTGTTCTGCTTCCTGACCGGCAACGAGGACATGCACCTCAAGAACTTCTCGGTAATCGTCCGCGACCAGGTCGTCACCCTCGCCCCGGCCTACGACCTCCTCAACACCACGCTCGTCCTCGAGCAGGCCGCGGAGGAATCCGCCCTGCCGCTCGATGGCAGGAAGAAGAACCTCAGCCGCAAGCTCTGGCTCGACTACTTCTGCACCGGGCGCCTGGGCCTTCCCGATCGCCAGGTCGGGGCCATTCTCGACGACTTCCGGAGGGCCCTGCCCGCCTGGCACGACTTGATCGACCGGAGTCACCTTCCCGAGGCCAAGAAGGATGCTTACCACCAGCTTCTCGACGAGCGGTCCGCAAGACTCGCAATCGGCCCCGAAAACTCCTGAACACTCCTGACAAACGAGCCGCCGGTTGCTTCCACGATCGCCGCAAGGCGAAGTTTCCTGCTTGCTTCGGCAGCATACGGCGGCTTCCGATGGGGCATCCGGCATCGGTGGCCGCCTGGTGATGGCCGCCGCCAAGGAGACCACGACCCTGCACAAGCCGGGAAGGCTGGCGAATCTGTTCAAATGCGAGATCCCATGTGCATGTCACGGACACGCTGACCAGCGATCGTGATGGCTTGCGGGCAAGGAAGGAATGGTGGCTGCGCGCGCAGCGCGGGCATCTTGCCCGCCTTCTGCCCCTGTTCCCGCCCAAGCCGCCGCCACCAGAACCCTGACACCCGAAACCTCAACCCCACCCCCTCGAAGGGCATCTTGTCGGAATCACCGGTGAGACAATAGTGTCGAAAAAAGGTAACTATTCAGGTCTTTAAGAAAGCTTAAGCAATTTTCTGCGTATTGATTTCCA
>JBMTCD010000336.1:0-2671 GCA_049430545.1 Luteolibacter sp. | reverse complement strand
CATCGATGCCAAGGGCCCGCTCGCCTCCATCGCCGTGTTGGAAAATGCCCGCCTCATGATCGACATGAACCGCCTCGCGGAAGCAGAGGATTTCCTCCGCGGCTGCTTCGGGCCGATGGAAAAATCCGATCCCATGCGCCTGCCCACCGGCCTTCTGCTGGGCGAGGCCATCTACGCGCGCGGTTCCGCCGATCCGGAATCGCTGCCCGGCGCGCTGGCGGTTTATGACTCGCTGCTGGAGGAAGCCGCGCCACACAGCGCGCTGTATAACTGCCTTCAATACCTGCGCGGACGGACACTCGAGCAGATCCCGGACGAGCGCGCGGCGTTTTCCGCCTACTACTCGGTCCTGGAAACCGACCAGCCACCCACCGAGTGGCACTACTTCGAATTGAGCGGTTTCCGCGCACTCGCGCTTCTTGAAAAAGCAGGCCGCTGGCCCGCCGCCATCGCCTGCGCCCGCCGCATCGCCTCCTTCAAAAGTCCCCGCTCCGCCGAAGCGGCCGAGCGCGCCAACCAACTCCAACTCAGCCACATGATCTGGGAAGAATGAGCGGGCAAATGCTGAAATGCTGAAATACTTATGCTTGAACTACTGATCACCGGAAAATCCGGCCGCATGGGCCAGGCGCTCCTGCAAGCCGCCGCCACCAATCCCGCAGTCAACGTCGCCACCACCCACGACACAGGCGAAGACCTCGACGCCGCCATGGAAAATGCCGGCTGCGTCATCGACTTCACGGTTCATTCGTTCACCCCCCAAGTCATTGAATCCGCGCTCAAGCACGGCAAGCCGCTGGTCATCGGCACCACCGGCCACACCGACGACGAGCGAGCCATGATCCGGCAGGCGGCCGAGAAACTGCCCGTCGTCTTTGCCTCGAACTACTCGGTGGGCGTCAATACCCTGTTCTGGCTCACCCGCAAGGCCGCTCAGGTGCTCGGCCAGGACCGCTTCGACATCGAGGTCGTCGAAATGCACCACCGTCACAAGATCGATGCCCCATCCGGCACCGCACGCACCCTGCTCGATGTGCTCAACCGAGTGACCGGCACCTCCTACAAGGACGATGTCGCACACGGCCGCCTCGGCAACATCGGTCCGCGGAAACCACGCGAAATCGGCATGCACACGCTGCGCGGCGGAGATGTGGTGGGCGATCACACCGTGATTTTCGCCGCCGATGGCGAGCGCGTCGAACTCGCCCACAAGGCATCCTCACGCCTCACCTTCGCCAACGGCGCCATTCACGCCGCGCTGTGGCTGCGGGACAAGCCCGCCGGCCTATACGACATGCGCGACGTTCTCGGCCTTGCCGATTGAACAATCCCGTCCATCTTCTCCGCCACCACGCCATGCGCCTCGCATCCACAATTTTCCTCGTCGCTCTCCTGCCGTCCTGCAAACCCAAGGCCCCATCCCCGCCCGCGGAAGCCGCGCGACCAGCCGTCGAGACAAACACGGCAAGCGAACCGGAACCCACCGCGCCGTGGGACGTCCGCTCGTCCATGATACGCGTCAATTCCACCCGCCAGTCGTGGAACCTCTGGCAGCCGTGGGAAAAGAACCCGCCGGACCGCAGGCGCGCCCTCGCCGCCCTCATCGCGCCGACGCGCGTCATCACCACCGCCGAACTGGTGGCCGATGCCACCTATCTCGAATTCGAATCGGCCGATGGCAGCCGCTTCGCGCCCGCCAAGGTGGTGGTGGTCGATTACGAGGCAAACCTCGCCGTCCTCGAACCGGCATCCGAAGAAAGCTGCAAGGAGTTCTTCGCGGGCATGACCCCGCTGGAAATCGCCTCGCCACCGCAGATCGGCGACACTCTCGAGATCCTCCAACTCGAAGACAACGGCCTGCCGATCCTCACTCCGGGCCTGCTCCAAAGCGTCACGCTGTCCCCCAACCTGCTGCCGAGCCACAATTTCCTGACCTATCTCGTCAAGGCCTCGATGCGCAGCGCCTCGAGCAGCTACACGCTGCCCGTGCTCCACGGGCAAAAACTCGCCGGCGTGCTGCTCGCCTATAACTCGAAGGACCAGCTCTGCGACGTCGTTTCAACCGATATCCTCGCGCGCTTCATCCAGGAAGCGGCCGATGGCGAATACCGCGGCCTGCCCGGGCTGGGCATCTCCACCACCCGCACCGAGGACCCATCCTTCCGCCGCTGGCTTGGACTCACCGAGGACCATGGCGGTCTCTACATCCGCTCGGTGCGCGAGGGCACCGCCGCCGCCAAGGCAGGCGTGGAAAAAGGCGATGTCCTGCTCGCCGTGGACGGCCAGCCCATCAACCGCCGCGGCTTCTACGAACATCCGAGCTACGGCAGCCTCTCATGGGGACACCTCATCCGGGGCGAAAACTCCGCCGGCGATGTCGTCACCCTCTCGCTCCTGCGCAATGCGAAACCCACCGAATTGCAAGTCACACTTGAGCGCGATCACGATGATGCCCGCTTGGTGCCCGACCAGATGTTCGATCGCGCGCCGAACTATCTGGTCAAGGGTGGCTTGGTCTTCCAGGAACTCAGCCGCCCGCTGTTGGAAAGCTTCGGCGAAGACTGGCGCACGCGCGCCCCGCTGAATCTGCTCGACGCCTGGCAGAATCCCGAGAACCACGAAGACGCGATGCGCCGCGTGGTATTTCTCAGCGGGACCATCCCCACACCGG
>JBMTCD010000335.1:0-2712 GCA_049430545.1 Luteolibacter sp. | reverse complement strand
ATCGGCACCGCCGAGCGCCTCGGCTTCCGTCAGCGCGGCGTGGCCCCCGTCAAAGTGGAGGTTCTCAAGCGCATCGAAGCGGATGACTGAGCGCTGCCTTGTACCGGCAAGGCGTGAGTGCCAGCCGGATCCAACACACCACGCCTTGTGACGCGCCCCTCCGTGAATGCCGCTGCCGATGGATTCCGGATGCCACCCGAGTGGGCACCGCAGGAAGCCGTCTGGCTGTCCTGGCCGGTCGATGATCCACGCCACTGGGGCGGGGCGAAGCGGGATTTGATCTGGGGCAAGTTTGCGGAAATCGCCGCCGCCATCTCGCGTCACGAAGCCTTGCGCATCAATGCGCCCGCCGCGGACCACGCCGCCATCGCCGCCGCATGCGACCGTGCCCGTGCGGTGCCCGGGCGGGTCGAGCTTTTCGATCACCCGCACAATGACGTCTGGTGCCGTGACCACGGCCCGATCTTCCTCAAGCACCGCGAAACCGGTGAAGTGGCGCTCACCGACTGGGATTTCAACGCCTGGGGCGGAAAATTCCCGCCGTGGGACCTGGACGACGCCATCCCCGGCCGCATCGCCGGGGCGCTCGGCATGCGCGTCTACAAGGGCGGCATGATCCTTGAGGGCGGCGCGATCGAAGTGAACGGCGCGGGCCAACTGCTCACCACCGAAGCCGTATTGCTCAATCCCAACCGCAATCCGCGGCTCAGCCGGCCGGAAATCGAACATCGCCTGCGCGCAGGACTCGGCGTCGCCGAAATCCTCTGGCTCGAACGGGGGATCGAGGGCGACGACACCGACGGCCACATCGACGATCTGGCCCGTTTCACCGACGAGCGGACGATTCTCGCCTGCGTCGAAAAAGACCCCTCCTCGCCCAACCGGCGTGTGCTCGCCGACAACCTGGCGCGCCTGACATCCTTCCATGGCCCCGGCGGGCGGCCATTTGAAGTGGTGGAAATCCCGCTGCCGGAAGCCTGCGAAGTGCCCGGCTGGCGGCTCCCCGTCCTGCCGGCCTCCTACGTCAATTTCCTCATCGTCAATGGCGGCGTCATCGTCCCCACCTTCCGCCAGCCGAAAAATGACGACCGCGCTCTCGGCGTGATCCGCGAACTTTTCCCCGGCCGGGAAATCACCGGCATCGACTGCCTCGACCTCGTCGAGGAAGGCGGCACGCTCCATTGCATTTCCCAGCAGCAACCCGCCGCTGGCTGATATTCTTGAAGGTTGCTTGAAATTCAGCAATGGTTTAACTTGCTGCCCGTCATGAGTTTTCCGGGCGTATTGGCGATCTTGTTGCTCTTGGGAGCGGGCGGTCTGGTTTCGTGCTCGAACCAAGTGAAGGCGCGCAAGCCGGTGAGCTACCGATTCGAGCACGGGCGCACGGCCCTGTTGAAAAACGGGGTGGCCTACGCGCCGCGCAATGCGCCGCTGGCCGTGAAGCGTGCCATCGCGGCGGGCAACCGCTTGCAGGGCAAGCCCTACAAGTGGGGCGGGGGACACGCGCGGCACCACGACAGCGGCTACGATTGCTCGGGCACGGTTTCCTACGTGCTGCGCGAGGCCGGCTTGTTGCGTGGGACGCTCACCTCGGGCGGTTATTTCCGCTACGGCAAAAAGGGCGAGGGACGCTGGATCACGATCTATGTGCGCAAGGGCCATGTTTTTGTGACCGTGGCCGGACTGCGGCTGGATACCGGCGGCCCCGGCGCACGGACCGGCCCGCGCTGGAAACCGGAGACACGGCAGGGCCGCGGCCACGTGATGCGCCACCCGCGCGGGCTGTGAGCCGTCTAACAAAACGGCCGCGACGCGGCGCATTCTTCCAGTGTGGCGAAGATGCGGTCGGCGGCGGAGAAATCCAGTCCGCGGGTGACTCGGTTGGGGATGACCCAGACCTGCATGCCGGCGGCCTTGGCGGCGTTGAGGCCGTTGAGGGAATCCTCGATGACCAGGCATTCGCGCGGGTCCACGGCGAGGCGCTCGGCGGCGGCCAGGAAAAGGTCGGGCGCGGGCTTGATGCGGGGAGCGTCGCCGCGGCAGACGGTGGCGTGGAAATGGTGGTGAAGCCCGAGTTTTTCCAACCAGCCGTCCACCCATGGGTGCGAGGAACTGGAGACGACCGCCGCGGGCAGACTGCGGGCTGGCAGTTTTTCCAGCAGGCTGCGCACGCCGGGCATGGGGCCGGCTCCGTCGAGTTCGGCGCGGATTTCGATCTGGCGGCGGGCGTCGAGATCGTGCCAGTCGAAGGCCAGGCCGGTGAGTTCCTCAAGATGGGTTTTCGGCGACCAGCTCTGGAAATCCGATCCGATGCAGCGGGTGTAGATTTCCAGCGGCAGGTCGTGGCCGTGCGTCTCGAAGGTGCGCCGCCATGCCTGATAGATGGCCCACTCGGTATCGACGAGCACGCCGTCGAAATCGAACAACACGGCGGAGTGTCGCGACATCACTCGACAATGACGGGAGTGCCGAGCTCCACGTTTTCGAAGAATTTTTCCGCCATGTGGTTGGGCATCCGGACGCATCCGCTCGATGCCGGATAGCCGGGCAGATAACCGGTGTGCATGCCGATGGCGCCATTGAACCTCATGTAATAGGGCATCGGTGCAGGCACGAAGTAGGCTCCCGGAGGGATCGGATCCACACGGATGTCGACGCTGTCATCGACGGTTTTGTCTGTGGCTTTGTCCCTGAATATCCCGTAGAGGTTGG
>JBMTCD010000334.1:0-2714 GCA_049430545.1 Luteolibacter sp. | reverse complement strand
CGCGCTGGCTTTTCTACAAACACAGGATGGGGTCCTCAAAAATGCCGACAAGGTGCTGAATCGCATGTCCGAGCTGTCCATGCTCTCGGCCGATGTAACCAAGTCCACCAATGATTTAACCCTTTACAATACGGAACTTGGCCAACTGCAATCGCAGCTGCACCTGATGCTCAGCGAGGAATTCAATGGCATCTCCCTTTTCAGCGCTGGAGCGAACGCCGGCGCCGCCATAGGCATTAACACTCCGGACACCACCAGCACCTTGAATGTCGTGACCTCGCACGATGGCGGCCAAGTGGTGGGCATCACCCAAGCGGATTTGGAATCCATCAGCTACACAGTTGGAACGGCTAATGGGCAGGCTTTCTCGATTGCACTCGATGTGGTTGGGGGACCTCAAGCGGCGATCGCTACGATCCAAGAGGCCATTCAAAACCTCGCCAACCTGCGCGCCAACAACGGGGCTGAGCAGTCGAGACTTACCTTTGCGGCTGACATGCTTTCGATCAATAAAATCAACCTCGAAAGCGCCAACAGCCGCATCATTGATGTGGATGTGGCGGCTGAGAGCTCGCAATTGGCCCGCTTCAACATCCTGCAGCAGGCCGGAACGGCGATGCTCGCCCAAGCCAACCAATCGACGCAGTCGATTCTTAGGCTGATCAGCTAATCATCACCATCTAAAAAAAGGCGGAGGAAACTCCGCCTTTTTTTATTGCCATGCCAAATGCCCCAGAAATAATCACGCGCTAAACAAGCTGTTATTGAGCAGCCAGGCAACCCCTACGCATTTCAAAATATATCTATGAACTCCCTGAAATACCCGCTCGCCCTCGTCTTGGGCCTTGTTCTGTTCGCTTCAAATTCCATGGCTCAGTCGTTGGCCATCACAACACCTCAAACATTGCCGCAAGCTTACCTTGATGAACCCCTGACGCCGATTCTGCTCGAAGCCACCGGCGGCACGGCGCCCTATACTTGGGCTTTGGTAACAGGATCTCCTACTCTTGTCGGCAAGCTCGCTCCAGGTTTGTCAGTCACATCCTCTGGTCAGATCATCGGCACGCCGACCGCACTCCAAGCCTTGACCGGCTTCAAAGTGCGCGTGACCGATTCCGCAGCCACTCCCAAAGTCGTGGAAAAAATTCTCGCCATCGCGGTGATCCACGCCCCGCCTGTCCTGACCCTCACGCCCATGGATCCTGGCTTCGCGGGCGCGAGCTACTCCTGGACCTTCAACGCCACGCAGGGAAAATCCCCCTATGTCTGGAGCACCACGACTGCTCTGCCGGCAGGCCTGACGCTCAACTCTGCCACGGGAATTCTTTCCGGAACACTCTCCGCCTCTCAGCCCGCAGGCAATTTCACTTTGGCCATTTCCGCCACCGGAAGCAACGGCGTGAAAGTAACAGGAAATTTTGTGCTGCAGATTTTCGCCCCCCTCTCGTGGGTGTCGAATTCCTCTCTGCCCGGCGGCAAGGTGGCGCACGATTACAGTGTGAATGTTTCAGCGTCTGGCGGAATCGCGCCCTACTCGTTCGCATTGAAAACCGGTTCGACCCTGCCGGCCGGATTGGCGCTGGATTCCAGCACCGGTTTGATTTCCGGCGTGCCCACCACGGCGGGAAATTCGAGCTTCACGATCATTGCTCAGGATTCCACAAATCCTCCCAACTCCATCGAGCGAACCTTTTCTCTGGAGATCGAGCCCTACGGCATGAGCGTGAGTGGCCCGGCCTCGGTCGAAGGCACGCAATATCTCGCGATCCCGTCCGCGCAGTTCACGGTGACTGGGGGCACAGCCACCTATTTTTGGAGCACCACGCCAAAACTCCCCACAGGATTGACGATCAATTCCACCACCGGATTGATCAGCGGCAAGTTGATGGGAGTCCCGGGCAACTTCTCCGTCTCTGTTTTCGTGAAGGACGGAAAAAACCAGACCGCAAGCGCCCCTCTGACGATTGCCTCGACTCCGTCGGGTCCGCTTGAGTGGGTCACGGCGGAAGCGCTGCCCGGCGGGAAGGTCGCCTCGGCCTACAGCCAAAACCTCACAGCCAAAGGCGGCAAGCCGGCCTACACCTTTGCTTTGAAAACCGGCTCGACGCTGCCCGCAGGCTTGAAGCTCGCCTCGACAGGGCTGCTTTCCGGCACGCCGACAGCGCCAGGGAACTTTTCCTTTACGGTGACGGTGAAAGACACGGCCAGCCCGGTGAATGTGATCGAGCGCACCTTCACGCTGGCGGTGCAAGCCTACGGGATGAGCGTGAGCGGCCCCGAGACGATCACAATCAAGCGCTACCAACCTCTCGCGCCCGCGACTTTCACGGTGGATGGCGGCACCGCGCCTCATAGTTGGAAGAGCACGCCGACATTGCCAGCGGGTCTTGTGCTCAATGCCACGACGGGAATCCTGAGCGGCGCACCCACGGCGGCGGATGGGACCTACCCGGTGGTAATCAGCGCCACCGACAGCAACAAGCAAATCGCCACGCTCAACTGCACGATCACGATCGAGCCGGCCGATCCCTTCGATTGGGTGACGGCGGAGTCGTTGCCCGGCGGGAAGGTCGCCTCGGCCTACAGCCAAAACCTCACAGTTCAAGGCGGCAGGCCGGCCTACACCTTTGCTTTGAAAACCGGCTCGACGCTGCCCGCGGGCTTGAAGCTCGCCTCGACAGGGCTGCTTTCCGGCACGCCGACAGCGCCAGGGA
>JBMTCD010000333.1:0-2738 GCA_049430545.1 Luteolibacter sp. | reverse complement strand
CCCGATGACCACTGGCGCGCCGAGATCGGCTGGTCGGGGTCCTTGCCGCGTGAAACCATCACCACATACCCCGGCAGGTTCTCGGTTTCCGCGCCGAGGCCGTAGAGCAGCCACGAGCCCATGCTTGGCCGTCCCTTGAGGATCGAGCCGGTGTTCATGAACGCGTGTGCGGGGTCGTGGTTGATCTGCTCGGTGACCATGGAGCGGACAAGGCAGATTTCATCGGCGATGGAACCGATGTGCGGGAAAAGGTCCGAGATTTCCATGCCGGACTGGCCGTAGCGCTTGAACTTGGTGAACGATCCGCGCGCGATGAGTTCGCTGCCCTGAAGCTGCGCGAGCTGCTGGCCCGCGGTGTAGGAAGCGGGAAACGCCTGCCCGTTCAGCTTGTCGAGAGCCGGCTTGGGGTCGAAAGACTCGAACTGCGACGGACCGCCCGCCATGCACAGGTGGACGACACGTTTCGCCCGCGCCGGGAAATGCACGCCGCCCTGGTTGCCGAAAAACGTCAGGTCCGGTGCCGCGGCGCGGGATAGCAAGGACGACAAGGCCATCCCGCCCAGCCCGGCGAAACTGCGCTTCAGGAAAGTGCGGCGGCTCCAGTCGAGTTGGAGGCGCTGGTAGTTGGAGAGGGCGTTTTTGAGGTCGCTCATGAGAGGTCAATAGCGCGTGATGGTTTCGTGCAGGTTGAGGATGACGCGGCACAGCTGCGTCCATGCGGCGAGTTCGGGGAGGTTGCCGGAAGTGTTGCTGCCGCTGAGGCCGGTGCGCAGCAGGGCCTCGGCTTTGGCGGGTTCTTTCGCATAGTGGTCACGTTGTCCGGAGAGGAACTTGCGGAGCGAATCCAGTTCGCCGTCGCGCGGTTCGCGTGTCAGGGCGGTGAGGATCGCGTGACGGATGCGCGCTGCGTCGTCGCTGTCCGGTTTTTCCCGCTGAAGGCGTTCGGCGAAGGCGCGGGCGGCTTCGACAAATGTGGGATCGTTGAGCAGCACGAGCGCCTGCTGCGGGCTGTTGGCCTGGAAGCGGGTCGGCGTGCATTCCTCGCGGCTTGGCGCGTCGAAGGCGGCGAGCATCGGATGCAGGAAGGTGCGTTGCCAGTGCATGTAGAGGCCGCGGCGGTATTGCTCGGTGCCGGTGCTGGCATGGTAGTCGCGGATGGGGAAGTTGAGGTTGTCGTAATATCCCTCGGGCTGATAGGGCATGGCGCTCGGGCCGCCGACGATCTCGAGGCGCAGCAGTCCTGAAATGGCGAGCGCGTTGTCGCGCACGAATTCGGCGTCGAGCCTGCGCGCGCTCTGGCCGGCGAGGAGGCGGTTTCCGGGGTCTTTTTCCAACAGCTCCTCACTGGTGGCGGCCTCGCGCCGGTAGGTGTTGCTGGTGACGATGAGGCGCACCATGTGTTTCACATCCCAGCCGGATTCGCGGAACTCGCTCGCAAGCCAGTCCAGCAACTCCGGGTGGGATGGCATTTCGCCCTGGCTGCCGAGGTCGTCCACGATGCCGGAGAGCCCGCGGCCGAAGAACGCTTGCCAGAGGCGGTTGGCGAAATGGCGGGTGGTGAGCGGGTTTTCCGGGGCCATCAGCCAGTTGGCGAGGTCGATGCGCGTGAGGCGTTTGCCGCCCTCCGGCTGGGATGCGCCCGCAAAGAACCCCGGCAGCGCCGGTTGTATTTTTTCGCCCGGATTCATCCAGTCGCCGCGCGGCAGGTAGTGGACCGGGATGAGTTGGTCCTCGGGCAGCGTCTCGACGATCATCGAGTGGGCGTATCCCGCGCGGCACTCGAGGATGGCGTCGCGCAACGCGGCATACCCGGCGGGGAGCTGGTTTTCGGGGCGTGTGCCATGGAAACAAGCGGCGGCGATTTCCCGTTGTTGCGAGTCATTGCGTTTCGCGGCGGGTGTGGCGAGTGCTTCACCGAGAGAGTCGCGGTGGGCATTCGCATCTCCGGGGATTGCGCCGCCGAAGGGCGTGACGCTGAAACGCGCGCGGCCAAGGTCCTTCGTTTCCATGGTGACCGTCAGCACGCGGCCGGCAGCCGCGGGGAGCGGCTCGGCCAGGTGGAACACGGCGTGTTGCGGGTGGCGGGCGGCGTCGCGCGGAAATTCAAAGCGCGCCGGGCCGGAGCGCCACTCGTCCTCCAGCCTGGGATTCATGTCGCCCATCACGTTGTAGCCGTGTGGCTGGCGCTTGTCCGCTTGCGACCAGGCGATGGCGAGTTTCGCGGAGCCCTTGGCATCTTCGATGGCGAATGTCGTCTTCGCTGCGAAGCGGCCATCGGCGGCACGTCCGACGAAGCCGCCGTTCGTTTCGTCGGGCAGCGCCTCGAAGCGGATCGAACGGACCGGCGCGTCCGGCAGCGGCAGGCGCAGCACCAGCTTGCCATCCTTGCCGGGTGTGCCGGTGATGACCACCGAGCCATCGTCGGCGATGGTGGATTGATAGCCTTCTCCGGTCATTTCCGCTCCCGCGGGAATCAGCTTCTGCCAGCCATCGGGATGACGGTTCAGGAAACCCGCGGCATGTTCCGCCCATGTGGCGATTTCGTTTTCCGGGGCGGTCATGTTCGCGAGCAGATCCGTGGTTTCCGCGCGCAGCATTTCGATGCGCTGTTGGAGAGCCGGGTTGCGAAGGTGGATTTCCGGCGGGAACGGGGATTGGTTGTCCCAGCCCTTGAGGTCCGGGTTCGGTGTGTGGCCATAATTCTGGTAAACGCCCCACTGGCGCACGTCGCTGAAGAA
>JBMTCD010000332.1:0-2752 GCA_049430545.1 Luteolibacter sp. | reverse complement strand
CTCCGGTTTCCGCACTGGTCGAAAGGTTTCCCGGTGCCACGGCCTGCATCGAGAAACTCCACGCATCCGAGGCGATCGAATTCGCCGAAGCCCGCCGCCCGAACTCCGGACGCAGGAAAATCCTCGTCATCGAGCCCCACATGGATGACGCGATCTTGAGTGTCGGCGGGCTGATGTGGAAAGACCGCGCGACATGCGAGTTCACCGTGGCCAGCCTGGCCGGACGCTCCAATTTCACCAGCTACCAAAAGATCGGGCGCGATTGCTTCGATGTGGATGCGGTAACCGCGCTGCGGCGTCGGGAATCGGAACTCGTGATGCGGTTGCTGGACGGCGGACACATCGTGCTGGACGGCCTCGATGCGCCGCTGCGCTACCATTCGGGAAAATGGACGCCGGAGTGGTTCCGCAGAAACCGCCGTGCGATCGCCGCTTTCATCAACCTACCGGCCACCGACGGGGAACTCGCGGCGGCCACGGCTCTGATCGGGAAATTGTTGGGCCAAACCGAGGCCAGGGAGATATGGATTCCACTGGGCGTGGGATGCAGCGCCGATCACGAAATGACACGCAACGCGTGCCTGCGCGCACTGATCCACGCCGCTGCGGCTGGCTTGCATTTCGAAGTCCGGATGTATCAGGACGTGCCCTATGCAATGGCCTTTCCGCAGCATACCGGCCAACTGCTGGCGGCGCTGGAAGCCGCCGGCGCGGAAACCGAGCATGTCATCCACGAGGTGGGCGACGTGATGCCGGCCAAGCTGCGTCTGATTTCGGTTTTCGCCTCGCAGTTCAAGATGAGCTACATGCGCCCCAAGGTCGTGGCCACCGCGCGTCTGGCCGCGGGGAACGGCGGCGGCTTGCGGGAACTCACCGTCAAACTCAGGCGCCTGCCCGGCCACGTCGATCCCTTCGAACTCCATTCCGGCAGACGGCATGTCATCGAACTCGGCACCAGACTCGCAAGCTGGTATTCCAAACACCGTGCCGCGAAACGCATCGCCATCCTCTGCCCGATGGGCGTGGGGCGCTGGAAGCAACACATGGAATGCCTGCTCGGCCGGTTCCCGGACACCATCTTCGATGTCCACATGACGGAGGATGCCTGCGAGGAAACCTGCGCCTTGTCATCCCCAAGGATCCGAATCCGGCCGGTCAAAGGCATGGCCAAGGGGTGGATACGCCGTCTGTTGCGAAGCTGGCTCCTGCCACCCCGCCCCATGATTCTTTTCACCGGCCAACGCCACAGCCACGCCATCCCGTGGCTCCGCATTTGCTTCGCCCATGCAGCACCACTCCCCGTGGCCACCATGGATCACTTGGTGACGGCCCTGCGGCACGCAGCAGAACCGCCCCGCGATCCCGGATTTCAAAAAAAACCATGAACAACCGGGCATTTCACCACATATTGCAATGAGTGCAATTGTGTCGATTGCCGGGTCCCGGCATTCAGTCTTTTGATTCAAACCAACCATTGCGATGAATTCCATCCTTTCATCCAGATTTTGTATCATTGCGGGTGTCATGGCGCGGTCGCGCGGCAGTCACGCCGCCGGATTGCTGGGGGCTGCTTCCTTGGGATTGCTCATGCCTTCCGCAACGGCCGCCACCCTGGTGTCCCAACATGGCTTCACCTGGAAATGGAGCGAAGACCGCCAGGTCGGCCAATACTGCAACGGCGATTGGTGGGTGGTCGGTCCCGTCACCATCACCAGCATCAACCCGGCGAGCAGCAGGGATGCCAACGGCTGGACGCGCAACGGCACAATGGTCAATCCCACCAAAGGCTATGGGCAGGGATATGACAGCTCCATCACCCACTATGGTGCCTACTACAGCGGCAATGTCGCGCCGTCCGCAACCGGCTCGTCGCTGCGGATCAGCACCGGATCGGTGGTTTCCAGCGTGTCGAAATCCGTCGCGGGCAATGCGGCCACACGCCCGCAACTGCTCGACGGCGCCATCCTCACCGTCGTCGCCCAGCCCCCGCCGGCCGGTGCCTTCCGGCCCCCGGTCATGGGCACGGACAAAAGCTCCCGCTGGACCGAGAGCCAGCTCGATTACTCGATCCTGAAATCGCTTTCCCCGGTCTCGTCCACACCACCGCTGTCCACGGTGGAGGGGTATTTGCAACGACCCTGGTTCTCCCAGATGGACAATTCACCCAGCCGTTATATCTCTCCTCTGAACAACATGCCCGAATACGGCCGGGATCAGGCCCACCAGTTGGGAGATGCCATGTTGTCACTCCACCTGAATTACAGCAACGCACAGAAGCGCAATCTCTACATCCGGCTGGTGCAATACGGAATCGATATCTACGGATCGGTCAAGGCGGGCACCGTGTTCATGGACAACGGCGGGCTCAATGTCGGGCGCAAGGCGCCGCTGGTGCTCGCCGCTTGCGCCCTCAGGGATCCGGAACTCCTGAAGTGGGCCGATGCCGGACAACACTTCGTTTTTCATGAGGACCGCCAGACCTTCATCGTCCGGCAATCCGATGTCGGCCGCCAGATGTATACCGCCGATGGAAGGGTGCGCGAAACCTACCGCCAGGAACATGTGGGCATGCCGGAATGGGGAGAGAAACACACTTCCAACCCCTCGCGCGACGGCTCGAACTGGGGCGTTCTTTACCGTCACAGCAACGGTGGCCCGGTCATGGGGAACTTCCTTGCCATCCTGCTGACCACCGGAGGACGCGCCGCCTGGAATTGGGAGCCTTTCTTCCGCTATCAGGACCGCTTCTGGG
>JBMTCD010000331.1:0-2760 GCA_049430545.1 Luteolibacter sp. | reverse complement strand
CTATCTCGTGCAGGCGGGCGATGCCGGCAATCCGCTGTTCTTCGAAGTCAAACCCGGAGCCGCCAGCGGCTCCTCGCCCGGCAGCCACGCAGCCAGCGCGGGAATCCTGATTCCGGCACCGCCTCCGGGCCCTGCCATCACGCTGATCCAGGAAGACTTCGGTGGCGCGGGTGTTGCGCTGAACGGGACCAGCGCCGACGCCTTTGATGCCGGCATCACCAGTGCGGGGGGATCGAGTGTCTGGGTGGCTGACTCCGGATTCCGTGACAATGGATCGGTCAGCGTCACGCGGAGATCAGCCCACCTCAACCTCGGCTCCTACATCAACGATGCGAAGGGGACGGCGAACGGGAAGTTCGAACTGACCATGACGATCTCGGCGACCACCGGGTCGTGGATCTCGCTCGGGTTTTCCACGCTCAACGCGCCTGCCACCAGCAACGACTTCACGCAAGCCGCGCAAAGCGGCCTCGGGACGATCATCTATCGCGATACCGGCGAACTCGACATGTTCATCGGCCCGCAGACGGGCGGGAGCACGGACGGCCCGGACGGCAATTCCGGCCCGCGTACCCTGACGGTGACCCTCGACCTGACGCCGGCGGGCGGCTACGACGGAGTGACGAGTTTCGGCACGGTCACCTGGACCGACAGCGCCTTGGGCGCGGTGAACAACCTGGGGACCGGCTTTGCGTTGCCGAATCAGCCGATCGGCGCGATCCTGATTTCCGCGGCCACCGGTCCCCCGCAGGGCTCGGTAAGCGCACTGAGGCTGACGCAGTATAATGGCGGTGGGACTCCGGGCGATCCATACGGCAGTTGGGCGGCCGGGCCGTGGTCCGGCACCCTGACCGATGACAGCCCGACCCTCGACTTCGACGGCGGCGGGCTGGAAACGGGCATCGAGTGGGTGGTGGGGGGGGGGCCCCCCCGCGCCCCCCCCCCACGACTCCGGCAACGCACCAACCTTCGATGACAGCAATGCCACCCACTTCATCTTCACCTTCAAGCGCCGCGATGCCGCCGCGACGGATGCCAACACCGACATCGCAGTCGAATATGGCTCGGACCTCAGTGGCTGGGCCAAGGCCGTGCACGGCACGAACGGCGTGACCATCGACGACAGCACCGACCTCGGTGGCGGCTTCCACGAAATCAACGTGTCGATCCCGCGCGCGCTGGCGACAGGTGGCAAGCTGTTCGCGAGGCTCAGTGTCACCGTGACGACGTCGCCGTGACGAGGTCGTGAACGGACCGGCTCATTCCCATGTGGGCGGCGAACTTGGTGCCACCGCGCAACCATGACTCATTCCCGTAAAAAACAATACGCTTGGGCGTATGGTGTTGGTCGTGCAGCTGGTGTAGCGCCTTACGCTCAGGGGAACCAGTCGGCTTCCGAACAAGACTCCCGTGAACCCCCATATCATGCATTCCTCGATGTCAGTCTCTTCCGGTATTCTTATTGCCCTTTTCTTCGCGCCGGCGCTTGTGCCGTTGAGCCTGTCCGCCGCGACCGGGATCCATGTCGCCCCGGCCCCGGCGGGTAACGACGCGAACCCCGGCACCGCCGCGCAACCGGTGGCGACGCCGCAGGCGGCGCAAACATTGGTTCGCAACCTGATCACGGCCGGACTGAGCGACGCGGTGGAGGTGATCTTCGCCGCCGGGACCTATCGCATGAATGCGCCGATGGAACTCCGGCCGGAGGATTCCGGCACCTCGGCGTTTCCGATCACCTGGAAGGCAGCGGCGGGGGCCACCGTGGTGCTCGATGGCGGCAAGCCGGTCACCGGGACGTGGACCGCTGCAGGCGACGGGACCTGGTATATCGACCTCCCCGGCATCGGCCTCGGCCCGGGCGACTGGAACTTCCGGCAGTTGTTCGTCGAGGGCAGCCGGGCGACGCGGGCGCGGTTCCCGAACAAGAGCGCTTCAAATCCCTTCCTCTACGCGACCGGCGGTGGGATGGAGCACGTGGACATTGCCCCGGCGCTGGTCAAGGCAAGCTGGGGCACGGCAGCGGACGCTCAAATCAATATCGTCCCGCAGTCCCGCTTCTTCAACCAGTGGAACACGGTCACCTCCGTCAACACCGGCACCGGTCGCATCGACATCGCCGACAGCGAGCGCCACCGGACCATCGACCGCGGCAGCTGGTTCTGGATCGAGGGCCTGCGCGAGGAACTCGACGAACCCGGCGAGTGGTTTCTCGACACCACCGCCGGGCGCCTTCACTACATGCCGCAACCGGGGGTGGACCCGAACACCTTGAGCTTTGTCGCTCCCTACCTGAACCGCATCGTCAACGCCAAGGGCGATGTGAACGCCGGCACCCATGTCGCGCAGGTGCATTTCGACGGCCTCGATTTCCGCCACACCACCTTCATGCTCGGGCATATCGAGGCGCGGGTCCACACCGACACGGCGATCATGTTCGAGAACACCAACGACAGTTCGGTGAAGAATTGCCATTTCGAGAACATCGGGGGCTACGCGCTGTGGCTGCACCTCGACAGCCGACGCAATGTGTTTGATTCGAACACGGTCCGCCAGTCTGGCGGCGGCGGCGTCCTCCTGACAGGATCGCGCCTTGGCTACATGGACGACACCAAGGTTTTCACCCCTGGCGAGGCGGCGGCGAAGGTGGCACCGATCCTCAACGAGATCACCCGCAACACCGTCGAGCATTGCGGGAAAATCCGCTACTACGGCGGCGGCGTGCATCTCGACTCGCGGCCCTTCGGCATGTCGATGGCGCCG
>JBMTCD010000330.1:0-2771 GCA_049430545.1 Luteolibacter sp. | reverse complement strand
TCTGGAATCCAGGATCCTGAAAATCATCGAGCCCTATGGTGGCAGACTGGGAAAGGAAACCGATCCGTTCGACTTCGAAGTGCCCGATCTCGACTTGGTGATCGAGGCCCGCTCCCGTTTCCCGCGTGAACGTCATCTTGAATACCAGCTCCTGAGTTCCTTGCAGAAGGTGGCGTTTGGCTCGCCTCTCACCCGGATTGTCGTCACCTTCCCTACTGAGATTGCCGAGGCGGAAAAAGACCGCTTCCGGCAGTTTGAGACGGCCGGCATCGAAAACCTGCGCGCCTGCGATCTTGCCGAGCTGGAACGCTACTTGGCCTCACTGGACCACCCGGACACCGAGGCACTGGAAGAGGCGCTGCTGGATCAGGAAAACGCTGGCAAAACTGATAGTATTTCGCAATCCTGATCCCGCATCATGCCAATACCTGCCATCACAGAAGGAGGGGTGTTGCCCGAAGGCATCCACGATTGTTCGTTGGATGAAGTGCGCGTCATGTTCGCTGCATCGGGCGAGCGCGCCAAATTGTTGGACCGCTTCCACCAGTTCCTCGACCGACTGGGGGAGTTCGTCCCGGGCATGACCACGACGATCTATCTTGATGGCAGCTTCATCACCCAATGGGAAGGCTGCAACGACATCGACGTCGTTCTGGAAGCCCGCGACTTCGAGAACGAGAAGAGCCGCTACCTGAGGACCCTCATGAGCGAGCGGGTGCGCGGTGAGTTCGCCGAGAACTACAAGGTCGTTCTCCATGTCGTCGTCCCAGGCTTGCGTGGACGCGATCACCGCCAATGGTTCCAGAATGTGAAAGGCGAGGAGGCCTGGCGCTTTGGGAATGAAATCGGAGCTCTCAAGAAGGGGATTGTCCGTCTGCGCGTATGAATCCACCCGGCGACAACCTTCCCTGGCAGCAGTTGGTGGACCGCAAGGCGCGGGACCTCATCGAGCAGATCGCCGCCGCCCACGAATGGGTGAAGGTCCACGGCAACGCCGATCCCGCATTTTTTGAGGACATGACAGCGGACCATTTCCAGTGGCTCCGCGAGCTTTACGAAAACGAGCTGCCGCTGGCCAAGATGCTCGACGAATCCGACCTCGTTCTCGAACTGGAGGGACCCGCGCTGAAACTTGCGCATCCTCGCATTTCCCTGGTCACCCGCACCTTCCAGCACGTCCAGAAACAGGTCAACAGCGTCGCCAAGACGATTGTCGGGCATCCGCCCAACAAGAAGCGATTCCGGCTTTCCCAGGACATGGAACTTGGCTTCTGCGAGCTGGCGCGAAACCAGGGCCTTCGCTTCGGTTTTTCGATCCCCGATCCCCCTCCGTCCAGCGACAGCATTCTCGGCGAGAATGATCCTACCTTCATGGCCGTTCGCGATGCGGTATGCGCCATCCGCCAATTCAGCGTTTCCGTGGGCGAGGTCGAGGGGCAGGGAGAGAACGCGATTGCGGAACATGCCAGAGAAGTATTCCAAGATCCCAGACTGAGGGATGCCGCTTTGGTCGCGGTCAAGGAGCTTGCCCCCACGCAGCGCGGAGGCGTTGCCACCGTTCGCGTTGGCGGCAAGGGCATCGAGGTCCCCAATGTCCGGCCGATGACCGTTTCCACACGCAAGAGCCTGGCTCACCTCGTGGTCGCCCCCGTGAGAGACGGCAAAGACTTCCAGGCGCGGGGTGAGATTCGCGAGATGGACCTCGATGCAAGGCGCTTCGATCTCAGGGGGATTACCGAGGGGCAGCAGAGCGACCTCCGCTGCGTGTATGGCAAGGACATCTCCGAGCCGGTGGCCAAGACATGGCTCGGCAGGCCGGCACTCGTGGAAGGCAAGATCGAGCGCGACCAGAACGGGAAGCCCCGGCTGCTCCAGATCACGAAAATGAAGGTTTCAGGACTGCCGGACAGCGAGCAGTCGGAATTTGAGTTTTCCAACCCATAAATCACAGCCTGCCCCCGTATTTGTCCCACCCCATGTGCTGAAATTGACCACCGTTCTCCCGGATTTCCGCCCCACCCAAGAAGAATCACCCGCATGCCCACGCTCAACTGGATCGGCAAGGATGCCGTCGTCAAACACCACCATGAAGTGCCCTTCCACTTCCTCAAGGATGTGCCGGATCTCGGCTCGGGCGATCCGGGGGCGGGCAACCTCGTCGTTCGCGGCGACAACCTGGTGGCGCTCAAGGCGCTTCTGCCCCATTACGCCGGCCAGGTGAAATGCGCCTGCATCGATCCGCCCTACAACACCGGCAACGAAGGCTGGGCCTACAACGACAACGTCAACAGCCCCGTCATCCGCGAATGGCTCGGCAAGGTCGTCGGCAAGGAAGGCGAAACCCTCGACCGACATGACCGCTGGCTCTGCATGATGTATCCGAGACTGGCGTTGTTGCGACAGTTTCTAACCGAAGATGGCGCGATCTTCGTGTGTCTCGATGATAATGAAATCGGACCTTTCCGGTTGTTGATGGATGAAATCTTCGGCGCATCGAACTTCATCGCCACCGTGCTGTGGCAGAAAGTGTATTCTCCAAAAAACTCCGCCAAACACTTCTCCGAAGATCACGACTACGTGGTGATCTATGCCAAGAAGGCAGAAATCTGGCGGCCCAATCTCGTTCCTCGCTCGGATGAGCAGGACTCCGCTTACAAGAACCGCGACAACGATCCGCGTGGCCCATGGAAAACCAGCGATTTGTCGGCTCGGAATCCGTATACTGACTAGTCTTTAGGATAGACTACAAGATATCCTGTCTGTATGGTCTT
>JBMTCD010000329.1:0-2772 GCA_049430545.1 Luteolibacter sp. | reverse complement strand
GGACTCGTCCTTGAGCCAGGTGAGGTCGAGGTCGAGTTTGTCGCGTTTTTCCAGCTCCGCCCAGTCGTAAGAGCGCCAGCGGCCGTCCGGATTGTCTTGGCTCCATGTCGGCTTGCGTTTGTGAAGCGCGCCGGGGCAGTAGCAGGCGAGGAAATCATCGAAGTCTGCCAGCGTGATCGGCTTCTGCTTGAGGGTGAAATGGAGGTTGGTGCGAAGGTCATAGACCCAGAGTTTCTTGGTCTGGACGCTGGCGGAGCCGGGTTTCTTGTCGAAAAACAGGACGTTCGCCTTCACGCCGGGCTTGTAGAAAATGCCAGTGGGCAGGCGCAGCAGGGTGTGGACGTCGCAGGATTTGAGCAGGTGGCGGCGCAGGGTTTCACCGCCACCACCTTCGAAGAGCACGTTGTCCGGCAGGACGACTCCGGCTCGGCCGCCGTCGGTTTTGAGGAGGGTGTGGATGTGCTGGACGAAGTTGAACTGCTTGTTGGAGGTGCCGATCCAGAAATCGTCGCGCACCGGGATTTGTTGCTCGCGCTCCAGATCGCCCTCGTCGTCGAGGCTCATCAGGCTGCCTTTTTTGCCGAAAGGCGGATTGGCGAGCACCATGGAAAAGGTGCGGTCCGGCTTGGTGGCGAGGCTGTCGTGTCCGGCGAGCAGCGGCAGGGATTTGCCGCCGATGCCGTGGAGATGCAGGTTCATTGCGCAAAGCCGGGCGGTGGTGGGGACCAGTTCGCAGGCGAAAACGAGATACTCCTTCACATGGCGCATTTGGTCCGGGTTGAGCTTCGGATGATGCTTCACCACGTAATCGTGGGCGGAGAGAAGGAAGCCGCCGGTGCCTGCGGCGGGATCGCAGATCGTGTCGTCCGGCCCGGGTTGCATCGCGGCAACCATGGCATCGATCACCGGGCGCGGGGTGAAATACTGGCCGGCTCCGCTGGGTGATTCCTTGGCGGTGCGGGAAAGCAGTTCCTCGTAAATGGCTCCCTTCACATCCACGGTCAAGTCCGAGGTGTCCGGTGCTTGCGGCTCCGGGTAGCGGGATTTCCAATCCTTGGGCGGAGTCTTGCCCTTCTTGGCGTAGGCTTCAAGTTGGGCCTTTTCCCATGCTTCGCGGCGGGCGATGAGGATGCGTTGCAGCATTTGGGAGGCGGGTTCGTAGTCGCGGCCTTGCTGGCGGGCGAGTTCCGCCTCGGTGGGAACCAAGCGCCCCTCGCAGGCCGCCTTGAGCACGCTGGCGCGGTAGCGGTCGAGATTGCGCCGCACCCGCTCCAACGCTTCCTCAGCTTCGTCGATCTTGGCGAGGGTGGGTTCGAGAACGGATAGGATGCGTTGTTGCTCTTTGGTTGGGGGAAGTCCGAACCGAAATTGACTGACTTCGTCATACTTCACACGAGGCCGATCTCCATTGTCCAAGTGTTTCGCGAAATCGACGAAATCAAACGAGTTGATCCGAAACTTTAGAAAGTCGGAAACAATGCCAGCTTCCGGACGAAGAACATAGATTTCGCCGGAACAAAGACCATCGAAGTCTGGCACACAAACTTTGTTGAGATAGGGACGGAGTCTCGAATAAAGCACATCCCCCGCTTTGAAACGCGGCGACGAGCTTTTCATGTCCACTGCATCTCCCGGCTGCAGAATCCTGGTAGTATGAGCTTCGATATGCTCCAAACCCAGAAACGGAACACCATTTGCCTGTGCTGGATCCGCCCGATCTCCCGCCAAGGCGACAATTTCCCCAATCGAAGTTTCCGCCCAATTTTCCGGCAGCGTGTCACTCATGCGACGAGGGAATCGTTAAGGTCATCGATGAGCGGGCGGAGTTGGTCGCCGAAGAGTTCATCGGCCTTGCCGAGGCCGCCGTGGGCGGAGAGCCAGGGATCGTAATCGAATTGCTCGTCCTCGAAACGCAGGGAGGAGGAAATGACGCGGACGATCTGGCTGAGCCATTCGTTTTGTTCGTCGGTGAATAACGCGCCTTCCTTTTCCTGCATGGCGAGCCAGAACAGGAAGCGCTCCTGGATCTGATCGGAGAAGGGAACCAAGTCCGTGGCGTCGGAACCATCGGCCTTTTCCGCCACCTTGCCGGGCGCGGGTTGCTGATGGCGGATGGCGTGGCGGATGAGCGAGACGAGGTCGGTGAGTTGGCGCTCGCCGGTGGCGCGGGCAGCGGATTTCTCCAAGCGGGCATAGGCCTGCCAGAGGGCATCGACGGTGAGATTGAGCGGCGGCTTTTTGATTTCGGCGGCGAGTTTCTTGATGTCGGCGAAGCTGAGCTTGCCGTGGCGCAGGCCGTAGAAGACTTCCAGCGCGTCGATCTCGTCCTTGTGGTCGCGCAGCCAGTCTTCGAAGGATTTCACCAGCGAGCGGGCGCGTTCCTCGGATTTGGCATCGTAAGCGGAATGCAGGATCTTGTCGTCGCTGAGTTCGTCGATGATCTGATCGAGTTGTTGCCGGATCTCCAGCAGGCGTTTGCGCAGGGCGGCGGCAAGAAAGGGTTTCGCCGCCTCCTTGCGCATGGCCTTGGATGCGGCCTCGATTTGCTCGGGCGTGGGGTCCTGCCGCGAGGAAAGACCGTGATCCCTCCGGGCGCGGGCGATGTGGGCATCGGGATCGACGGCGTCGGCGAGCTTGCCCGCGAGAGTGGCGAGCGGCTGACCGTTGGCCAGATCGCGCAGCTCGGTTTTCTGCTCGGGAGAAAGCTGGCGGTCGAGCCGAGCCAAGCGTGAGGAGAGAGTGGATAGCGCGTCCGGGTGGGTGCCGCCGAGT
>JBMTCD010000328.1:0-2791 GCA_049430545.1 Luteolibacter sp. | reverse complement strand
CCGCCCCGCCCCCGAGGAAACCCCACCCCGCGCGCGCCCCGCCGACACCCCGCGCCCGCTCCGCGCCTTGCCCGTCGGTGAACCTCCACCGCCCCGTGCCCGGCCGGCCGAGGAACCGCCGCCCAGAGCCAGACCCGCCACGGACTTGCCATCCGAAGCCCGCCCGCCACGCGCCCGGCCGGTGGAATGAAGTGGCGGCGACAGTCCTCTTTCGGTTCTGTCATCAACATGGTGCAAATGACCTCCGAGGGGCGCATATGGAGGCCCGAATTCCGGGGGGCGTTGCTGCACCCCGACCGCGGCGTCGAGGTGCTTCGCGCATACACCGATGCGGGGCTGGTGCGCTTCAACGATGTGATCGCCGATCCGGAGGGGCGGGTGTTTGCGGGGACCATCGGCACGACCGACCAAAGCGGCGGGCTTTACCGCGTGGTTTCTGGACGAGCCTCCGAGATCAAGGTGCCTGCTGGAGCTTGCGCCAGGCGGCCATTGAACGCTGGAGGTTGGCCCGGACGTCACCCCTGATGCCGAAGTGCTGGAGTCCGAATGGCCCTTGGTAATCCAGATTTTTGAGGATGGCGAGCAGCTGGCCGATATCGAAGTCGCCGCTGTCCAATGGCTGGATCAGTTTTCCCCAATCCCTGGCACCGGCATCCGCGCCGTTGACGGTGACCACCATCAGATAAGGCATCGCCTCCTTCAGCCGGGCTTCGAGGTCCTTGCCGTCCACCTTGAGCCAATGGCAGAGATTGAAGGTCACTCCCAGATGCTTGTGATTGACTGCCTTGGCGAGGCGCACGGCGTCCTCGCTGCGTTCGAGCCAACTGCCAGCGTGGGGGTAGAGGGCGACCTTGACCTTTGCCGTCCCGGCGAGTCTTGCGATCTGTTGCAAGACCTCCACCGCCACTGCGTCACCGGCAGGATCGGACGGCGGGATGCCCTTGTGCATCACCGTCAGCCACAAGATGGCGTCACGCCCACGCAATTGGCCGATGGCATCCTGGATCCGGGCGCTTAGCGGCTGGGGCTCGTCCAATTTGAGAGACTCGTAAACGGCAAAGACCTTGGATTGCTGGCGGTCCGCTTCCGTGAGCATTTCGCGCAGGGCGGCGGCAGAAGTGTAGGTGGGCCCGATGCCGTCGAAGCCCAGTTCCTTGACCAGTGCCATCTGGGATTGCGCCGTCTGGTGGGCCGCATCACGGGTCCCGGTGTCCATGGCGAAAAAAGCGGGTGCCGCCGTGATCGGGACAGCCACGGCGCCAAGGCAGGAGAGCAGGATCGGAATGAGTTTTCGGTTCATGCCTTGAGTCCCGTCAGGTCCACTTCGAGCTTGCGGTTTTCCCGGATGATTTGCTCCATCGTCAGTTCCAAACCGCGCTCAGCGGCCTCGCGGCCGAGAATACAGGCGAGGCAGCCATCGATCGATCGCCGCACGGTGTCGTTGGTGAAAATGCCGCCGGTGACCTGCTGGTGGAAGGTGGCGATGTTGCGGACCGCGCCTTGCTTGTAGAGGTTCTCGACCGTCCCGCCCTTGAATCTCAGCTCACCGGCCCCGTGCAGGTAGGCCTCCTTGCCGTAATTCACCACACCATGGCCCTTCTGGCCGTGCGCGGTCACTTGGATCGCGCCCGGCGTGCTGTTCCGGAGCCCTTGGCCGAAGTGGTTGTGCACCACGCCATTGGCATAACGGAAGATGATCGAGCACACGTCGTGCGAGTCACCATGCGGCTCGGGCCGGGCGATCCGCGAGCTTCCGGACGCGGAAACCGGCCTCTCGCCAATGACCCACAGCGCCGCGTCGATGGCATGGATGTCGAAGTTGCCGAGATAGTCGCAACCCATGGCGATGTCATTGGTCCAGATCAGGTTCTGCAGGCGGCTTTCAAGGTTGGGTCCGCGCGGCGGATCACTGAAGCCGGCGCAGACTCCGCTGGACTGGACGTGCACCACCGGGCCGAAGCCCGGATCGTGGAGGCGCTTGACCACCTCGATGTTCACCGGGTCGGTGGGCATCTGGTAATCGATCAGAAAGACCTTTTGCTTGCGCGTGGCCTCGGCGGCCGAGGTTTCGATGGAAAGGCAGCCGGGCACATCGACGGCCACCGGCTTGGCCATGAAGACATGCAGCCCGGCCTCCACCGCCGCAGCCGCCATCTCGGGAAAGAAATACGGCGGCACCTCGAGCACCACCGCCTCGACGCCGCTCTCGATCACCTTGCGATAACCGGACAACCCGGAAAAACGCCGCGCTTTGTCCACCACGAGCGCGTCGCCGGCCTTGTCGGCCACCTCCTGGAAGTAATCGGCCACGGCATGGAATTGATAGCCGCCGTGCTCTTGGAACAGAGCGGCGATCCACGCGCCCCGGCCGCCGGCGCCGACGAGGCCGATCTTGATCTTGCGGGCGGCCGCAGGCGCATCCTCGGCCCGGCCCGCCATGGGATGAAGGACCGCAGCGCCTGCGGCCGCGCCGAGAAAGCGGCGGCGTGAAACGGTTGGGGTGAGCATGGGCGGAGTTTTCAGCCCTCCCGCCCGATAGGCAAGAGAGGTTTTCATGGCCACCTGACCAACACTTGGAATGATGAATGACAATCCCGGCGGACTCACCGGGCTTGCCATGGACTGGAACAAGCCGAGCCCATTGAATCCGAAAACCGAAGTCGGATAGGGCATCGTTTGGCTGCAGGTCATGTGGTAGAAGGGTTGTTGACCTGCCGCGTGGCCAAGGTGACCACCGACGAGATCGAGTGCTGCATCGATGACCCGAACCAGGCGAAGCTGCCCCTGTGAT
>JBMTCD010000327.1:0-2796 GCA_049430545.1 Luteolibacter sp. | reverse complement strand
GCGGAAGCCGCGGCGGGGAATCTACTTCGCCACCCACTTCCATAACTTCTATCACGAGGCGCCTGTCGATGAAATCCAGCGGTATGTCGAGGATCTTGCGCTATGGGGTCTGAATGAACTGGTGGTCTGGTATGATGCGCATCATTTCAACGGATCCGAGAATCCGGAAGCTGTGAAGTTCCGCCAGCGTCTGCACGATATCATGGCTGCAGCCAAGCGGATCGGCATGGACGTGTCCCTGGTGGTGATCGGCAACGAAGCCTACGGCAACTCGCCGGCGGGACTTCGGGCTGCACCTGGAGCGGGACGCGGCGGCTACTACCCGTGCGCGGTCTGCCCGAGCAAACCCGAGGGGATGAAGTATATCCTGAAGCTTCTCGGCGAATGGTTTGATGGAGTGGCCGACCTCAAGCCGCGGTCGATCTGGATCTGGCCCTACGACCAGGGTGGCTGCGGGTGCGCGGAATGCAAGCCGTGGGGTTCCAACGGTTTCATGAAGTGTGTCGAAGAGGTTGGCAAGCTTGCACGCCAGGAGATGCCAGGAACGAAGATCCTGCTCTCCACCTGGTATATGGATAAAGCCGAACTGACATCAGTCATGAAACAACTCGGCGAGCGGAAAGATCTGGTCGATGGTTTGGTCAACGAAGACAATATCCTCCCGGGTGCCTCGGGTCTGGGTGGAGTCGATCAGCAACCCGGCGGGGCGGCCCCGGCGCTGAGCCACGGCCTGCCGGTCGTGGGGTTGCCGGAGATCAGCATGCACAATACCTTTCCGTGGGGTGGGTTCGGTGCCACGCCGCTCACCGCCCGTGCACAAGCACACTGGAACGCACAGAAAAAAGGACTCTCCGGAGGCTACCCCTATTCCGAAGGCATCTATGAGGATATAACAAAGATTGTCTACAGCCAGTTCTACTGGAACGACCGGCCGGCGGCGGAGACGGTGAATGAATACATCGCCTTCGAGTTCTCGCCCGACGTGGTTGACGAGATTGCGGGTGTCGTTAAGACGCTCGAACAGAATCATCATTGGCGCTGGTGGCCCGGCAAGCTGGAAGGTGTGAAGCTCCAAATGAACTGGTTCCCGTCGAGGGGGGCCAAGCCGCATGCCGATCCCGGGGCCGAAGAGGCGTATGCCGCAATGCAGCGGGTTGATGGACTGCTGACGCCCCAGGCGAAGAAAGCCTGGCGCTGGCGGCAGCTCTACCTGCGCGCCTTGCTCGACGCCGAACTCAAGGCCAATGGCGGCAAGCCGAACGAGCGTTGCAACGAGGCCTTTGCCGAACTGATCAAACTCTATCACGCGGAGAACGCCGATCCGGCTGTCCGCCCGCCGCTGCCCAAGGAGTGGAGAAAGAAAGACTAGCGTCCCCACCTGCGACAACCCGCAGATCGGCGGCACCGACTTGCACTACGCCGCCCAATTTCGCTTGGAAAACGTGGTCGTCTTCTCTACCGGCGTTTACAACGTGCAGGCTTTCCAGCCGATGCATGGCAAAGCCGGCCTCGTCGCCCTCGGACCGGTCATGGCGCAAGAGTCACGCGGGGCGTGGAGGATCCGGTGACAGACGGGAGCAGGCGGAAAAGCGAATACCTCGCCTGCCCCACAATTCAGTTGCGTGGATTGAAATCGAAAGCCACCTGCCATTGGCTGGCCGTGGACTCTGCTCAAGCGATGGCTCTGACTTCCTTCCGCAAGATCCCGTTGTTGTCGTGATAGGCTTTTTGGAAATCGAATTGACCTTGCAGGCGGATGAGCAAATCGCCGGGTATCCCGAAACAGAATTGGAACCGCAGGGCGATCGCGGCGCTGACCCCTTTTTTCTGGCGGATCACGTCGCTGAGATGGGCTTTGCTGATGTTCATGGCATGCGCCGCCTCGACCTGGGTGACTCCATGATGGATGAGGGTGTCCCGGATGAGGGCGGCTGCGGGGTTTGAAACAGGCTTCGGAATTTTGAGGGGATCCCGAGGAATGGCGGTTGGTTTCGTTTTCATTTCCGGTTGGATTCAGTGGGTGTCTTCGATTCTGACGAGTTCGACGTTTTTCATTTCCGCGTTTTCCCATTGGAAGGTGATGCGCCATGGTGAATTCCTTGAGTTCGCGTCGATGCAGAATTTCGAAGTTCCCTTGAGCTTGTGGTAGTGGAGTGCGGGGATGAGCAGGAGGGATTTTTCATCGGCGTCATTGAGGATGGCGAGCCGCTCGAAGGCTTTGATGGTATTGAGGGTTCCGAATTTTTTGGTTTCTTTCCGGCTCAGTGTCTCACCCAGAAAGATTTTTTCGGTTGCCTTGTCCGCGAAGCTCCTGATCACGCGGAGAAAAATACACTGAAACGCGAACGAGGAAAGCCCGCGATTCGCTTTTTTGTGTATTTTTGTGTATTTGCGACGAAATGTAAAGGGGCGGCGTCAAGCCCCCCGACAACCTCGGCACCGGCGAAATCAACTACCTGGTGGTCATCGGCGGGGTGGGCGCGGTGGAGAGGTTCACCAAGAACGGCGGTGTCGGCATCCGCGCCCGGCGGATCGGCTCCGCGCCGTGACCCCCGGACGCCGGTATGTGGGGGGATTCAAGCTGCCCGATTGTGGGTAGCTTGTTTTCAAAATGGAAATCAGCCGGGCAAATATTTGTGAAAAGATCCGGCAAGCGGTTGGCGTATCGGCTCCGCCGGGCGCTGGCGGGGAGAAAAAACCCGCTGGTGAGATGCCCGGCCGGCGTCAGCGCACCTCCGTGCTCTCCGCCGGCACAATCCGGAAATCGAATTTATGAACGAATCAACCAACGATGTG
>JBMTCD010000326.1:0-2818 GCA_049430545.1 Luteolibacter sp. | reverse complement strand
CGGTCGCTTGCGGGGCGCGCCTTTGCGCCGGGCGTGGCACGTGGTCGGGGAAAATGCCCGCGTGGCCGCGGCCGTGGATGCGCTGCGGGCCGGTGATCTCGCCACGGTCGGACGGTTGATGAACGAATCGCAAGATAGTTCGCGGACGCTTTTCGAGAATTACTGCGAAGAGCTAGACTTTCTCGCTTTCGAAGCACGAAAGATTCCAGGCTGTCTCGGGGCGCGCCTGACCGGCGGCGGATTCGGCGGGGCGGTGCTGGCCATGGTGCGCCGCGGGACAGAGGAGGATTTTGTGCGGTCCATCGGCGAACGTGCCTCAGCCGCATGGGGACGCGTTCCACAGACTTTGGTCACCGGAGCGGGAGGAGGGTAAATCTATTGGTGGAAGACGGCAAGATGCAGTCTCCGGTGCGGGCTTTCCACGTCATGACCAAGCCCATCGGTCCGATCTGTAACCTCGACTGCAAATACTGCTTCTACCTCGAGAAGGAAAAACTGTTCCCGTCCAACGAGAATTTCAAAATGTCCGACGAAGTCCTCGAGACCTACGTGCGGCAATACATCCAAGGACAGAGCGTGCCGGAGGTTTCCTTCGCCTGGCAGGGCGGGGAACCGACGCTGCTCGGGGTGAAGTTCTTCCGCAAAGTGGTTGAGTTGCAGCGGAAGTATGCCGGTGGCAAGCGCGTCCACAATGCCATCCAGACCAACGGCACAATACTCGATGACGAGTGGTGCGAATTCCTCCACGCAGAGAACTTTCTCGTCGGCCTCAGCATCGACGGCCCCGCCCGGCTGCACAACGCCTACCGCGTGGACAAACAGGGCCGCGACACCTACGACGATGTCCTGCGCGGTCTGCGCCTGCTGAAAAAGCACCGCGTCGAATTCAACACCCTGACCGTGGTCAACCGCGCCAATGCGCGTCATCCGCTGGATGTCTACCGCTTCCTGCGCGACATCGGATCCGGCTTCCTCCAATTCATCCCACTCGTCGAGCGCCTGCCGGATGCGGAAGCGACCAAACTTGGACTCGATCTGGCCGCGCCGCCACGGGTGGATGAAGAAGATCACCGCCGCTTGTCGGTCACCGATTGGAGCGTCGAGCCGAAGCAATACGGCGAATTCCTATGTGCCATTTTCGACGAATGGGTCAAACGCGACGTGGGTAAGACCTTCGTGCAGATTTTCGACGTCACGCTCGGCAACTGGACGGGTGGTCAACACCGCGGAGGACTCTGCGTCTTCAGCGAGAAGTGCGGCACCGCCCTGGCCATGGAGCACAACGGCGACGTCTACTCGTGCGACCACTACGTCTACCCGCGCTACCAGCTCGGCAACATCCTCAACCGCTCGCTCGGCGAAATGGTGAACTCCGAATTCCAACGCGCCTTCGGCAAAGCCAAAGCCGACACCCTGCCGCGCTACTGCCGCGAGTGCGAGGTGCGCCACCTCTGCCACGGCGAATGCCCCAAACACCGCTTCCTCCGCACCCCGGACGGCGACCCCGGCCTCAATTATCTCTGCCGCGCCTACAAACGCTTCTTCAACCACTCCGCCCCCGCTATGCAGCGTATGGCTGCGCTTTTGCGAATCGGGCGCGCGCCCGCGGAAATTATGCGCCAAGCGGCGTGATCTGCTGGCCGTGTTCAAGGCACGGCGATTACGATCAAACCCCAATGAAGAGGACACCTTTCGGGCATACGGACCACGATAACGAGGCATCACGGTTCACCATTGCTCATTCGTCGGGCATTCGTGTTGCCGTGACCGATCTGGGTGCGACGCTCGTCTCGCTGGAAGTTCCGGACCGGGCGGGTCACATGGGTCATGTCGTCCTCGGTTTCTCCCGGGCCGAGGATTACGCGGCTCATGCCGGCTATTGCTTCGGATCCACGGTCGGTCGCTTCGGTAATCGCATTGCGCACGGCAGGTTCGAATTGGGAGGGCGGCGTTACCAACTGGCCACCAACAATTCGCCCGGCAGCATCCCTTGCCATCTGCACGGAGGCGTGGTTGGTTTTCACCAGCGCCTTTGGTCCCTCGAGGACGCGGGTGAGGATTACGTTCGCTTCGGCTACTGCTCTCCTGACGGAGAGGAAGGCTATCCGGGAAATCTCCGGGCCACCGTGACGTATCGCGTGGGGCCGGAGCGGCGGTTGACGTGGACCGCGGAAGCCGTCAGCGACGCGCCGACCATTGTGAATCTGGTGCACCATCCTTATTGGAATCTGTCCGGAGGAGAGGCGCCGAATATCGACGGACATGCCTTGCAGCTTTTCGCGGAATTCTACCTTCCGGTGACGGACGGCAAAATTCCCACCGGCGAAATCCGACCGGTAGACGGAACCTCAATGGATTTCCGCCAGCCCCGCGCTGCGCGAAACGAGGAAGGTGTGGACTACGACCACTGCTGGGTTTTCGATCGGTCGAACGCGGCGGACGATCTCGTTTTAGCAGCACGTCTTTCGGACCCGCGAAGTGGCCGAATGCTGGAAATCTCAACCAACCAGCCCGGCATCCAATTCTATGACGGGAGTTTCCTGGATGGTTCAGTCACCGGCCGCTCCGGCCAGAACTACGGCCCCCGCGCGGGTCTCTGCCTCGAACCGCAAAATTTCCCCGACGCTCCGAACCACCCGAATTTTCCCTCCTGCGGTCTGGCCCCCGGTCAAACTTACGCCAATCGTGTGCGATACAAGTTCGGGGTCACGCAGGCGTGTTCTCCGTCACTGTGATCGGCTTGGCGCGTCAGGTGACTATTTTTGCCACAATTTGCCACAAAGAGTTGCTCAAACTTGGTAAAACTAGTTTTACCAAG
>JBMTCD010000325.1:0-2884 GCA_049430545.1 Luteolibacter sp. | reverse complement strand
GATCGACACGATCATGGCCCTCGAGGCCTTGCTCGGAGAAATCGAGAAACGCCCCGAGTTCCGAAACCCCAAGGCCTACTTCACCTCCGTCTTCGGCGAGCCTTCCGCCACCGGGACGTGGGCGTGGCGCTTCGAAGGCCACCATCTTTCACTCAACTACACGATCGCCGAAGGCAAAGCCGTGAGCGTGACACCGTCGTTCTTCGCCGCAAACCCCGCGGAAGTGAGGATCGAGCACCAGATGAAGGGAACCCGCCCTCTGCATGCCGAGGAGGATCTCGCCCGCGCCCTCGCCGTCGCGCTCAAGGAAAGCGGCAAGGAGGTGGTCTACTCCGACAAGCCGCCGGGCGATATCCTCACCGCCGAGGACCGCGCCGCGAAGCAGCTCGAACCCGTGGGCGTGATGACTTCCGAGATGACCGAAGCCCAGCGCGCCGCGCTGATGGAACTCATCAGCGTTTACGCGGAACGTCACCGCAAGGAGCTCGCGGAGACCGACATGGAGAGGATCAAGGCCGACATGGAAAACCTCCGATTCGGCTGGGCCGGCGGCCTGGGTCGCGGCGAGCCTTACTATTACCGCATCCAGGGTGCTGCGTTTCTGGTGGAAGTCGCCAACGTGCAGAACCACGGCAACCACATTCACGCCGTCTGGCGCGACAGCGCGAACGACTTCGGCCGCGACCTGCTCGGCGAACACATCGGGCATGATCATTGAGCGTTGAGCAGCGACCTCCGTTTCCAGCAAAAGCCCTCACCCGCCCCGGAACCGCTATTCCGGCAGCCGCCGCCGGCGGGGAATTCTTGTTGCGCTGGCAAAGATCAGGGTTCCATCGCGCCACTCTTGACGCTGCTCCGGGCCGAGCTAAGAAGCGAGCCGTGACGAGGCATTTCCTGTTGTCCGCAGCGCTGGCCCTGACGGCAAACATCCATGGCCAGACTTGGGATCGCGAAGAGGTGGGATTCGAGCAGATCCAGAGCCGTGCCCGCGATCTCGCCAACCGGCCATACGAGGCTCCGGACGGCAACCGCTTGCCGGAATGGATGAACAAGTTGACCTACGACCAATACCGCGACATCCGTTTCAATCCGAAGCAGGCCCTGTGGCTGGAAAAGAAAATGCCGTTCCACGCCATGTTCTTCCATCCCGGATACCTGTACCGCGAACCGGTGACCTTGAACGAATTCACCGAAACCCACAAGCAACGGATCCGCCTGGCCGAAGCGTATTTCGACTACGGCCCACTGATTGAACAACACGGCGACTTGCCGCCCGATGGCGGATTCGCCGGCTTCCGGCTGCACGCCCCGCTCAACAATCCGGATTACTTCGACGAACTCATCGTCTTCCAGGGCGCGAGCTACTGGCGGGCGCTGGGGAAAAACCAGCGCTGGGGCATCTCGGCGCGCGGCATCGCGGTGGACACCGGCGTGGATGGAGCCAAGGAGGAGTTTCCCTCGTTCCGCGAATTCTGGCTGCGCAAGCCCGGCAAGGAGGACACGCACGCGCTGGTTTACGCATTGCTCGACGGCCCTTCCTACTCCGGTGCCTACGAGTTCAAGATCCATCCGGGCAACGAAACGTTCGTGGATGTGCAGGCCGTGATTTTCACCCGCAAGGAAGTGCGGCGACTGGGCATCGCGCCGATGTCGAGCATGTTCTGGTTCGGTGAAAACTCGCGCCGGCGCTTCGACGACTTCCGGCCGGAAGTGCACGATTCGGATGGCCTCGCGATCCGCACGGGCAGCGGCGAACGCCTGTGGCGGCCTTTGTCGAACGACACGAACCGGCTCGAATTCAGCTTCTTCAAGCTGGAGAAATGCGACGGCTTCGGGCTTTTGCAGCGCGACCGGCGACTGAGTTCCTACGAGGACGCCGAGGCCGACTATCACCACCGGCCATCGCTGTGGATCGAACCGACTTCCGACTGGGGTGCCGGCCGCGTGGTGCTGATGGAAATCCCCACCGCCCACGAGTTGTCCGACAACATTGTCGCGATGTGGGAGCCGGCCGCCACGCCGCAGCCGGGCGACCGCATCGAGTTTTCCTATCGCCAGCACTGGACCATGGATGACGATCCCTCGCAGGCCGGCGGCTACGTGACCGCCACCCGCTCCGGCGTGCACGAATGGCAGCCGGAGCAACGCACGATGATCGTCGAATTCGCCGGACCGAAAATCGAGCAAGCTGGCGACGATCCGCTCGAACCGGTGGTCGAGGCGGTCGGCGCGGACAGCGCGAAAGTCAGCATCAAGGGAGTGACCGTGCAGGCATTGCCGGGAAAACGTTGGCGCGTTTCCTTCCAGGTCGCGCCGGCCGGCGAGGGCGGCAAACTGGCGGAAATCGGCCCCGTCGAACTCCGTTGCTCGCTCAAGTGCGGCGGCGATTTCCTCACCGAAACATGGGCTTACCGCGTCATTCCCTGAACACCCTGCGGCCGCTCAACGAGGGGGAACTCCAGGAGTGGGAAGAGGCCTATGCCGCCGTCGAGGCCTACTTGCAGGCGCTGCGCCTGCGCAACCGGCTGCTGGTGGCCGAGCTCGTCCGCAGCATCCTCTGGCGCGCCTCCTCCCGCCGCGCCACGGAGCCCGATAAACCCGCCCGCCTGCTGGCCATGGAGGAGGCGCTCAGCGAGGTGGCGGAGTGGACGCAGGACGTGCTCGACGTGCCGCTCGAAAACCGCCGCCTGGCCGCGCGCGGACGTCTCGCGCTGTTGCTCGCCGGCATGCCCGACAAGTGGCAGGGCGTGTTCCTGACACCTCCGCCATGGCCGCCGGCCTTTGTCGAGGCGATGAGGAAATCCTATCTCGCGGCAGGCCCGCGCTTCGCCACCATGACGATGGTGCCCAAGCCGCTCGAGTTCAACGCGATCGGCAGCGGGGC
>JBMTCD010000324.1:0-2916 GCA_049430545.1 Luteolibacter sp. | reverse complement strand
AAACTCTTCTTTGGCTGGGTTTTGTGGCGCTATCTCCCTAGTGTAGGGACCCTGCAAAAAGCCGCGCCATTAAACCCTTGCCAAGCATCCGAATCCGGCTATGAGTCTGCCGCGCGGTGCGCGTCACCGCAGTGGGAACGCCAGATTGTTCCCGCCCTTTTCCGGTCTTCATCGATGAGAGATTGTTTGAGGTCCAATCCGATAGACCGCTCATCGACACCGTCCGCCGCCGATTTCCGGTGGGTGCGGGCACTCTGAAAGACATGACCCCGACCGCATTCGAGGCGTTGCCGCTGGCCGCGCCCCTTCACCGCGCGCTGCGCGAACTCGACTACCACACACCTTCCCCGATCCAGGCACAGGCGATTCCGCTGCTGCTGCAGGGGCGGGATCTGTTAGGCTGCGCGCAGACCGGCACCGGCAAGACCGCAGGTTTCGCACTGCCGATCCTGCACGCCTTGCATGAAAACCCGCGCCAGGTCCGGCCAAGAGGCTGCCGCACCCTGGTGCTGGCACCCACCCGCGAGCTTGCGGCGCAGGTTGGCAAGAGTTTCACCACCTATGGCAAACACATCCGTTTCAGCCAGACGCTCGTCTATGGCGGAGTCGGCCAGGTGCCGCAGGTCAACGCGATGCGCCGCGGCGTGGACGTGCTGGTCGCCACTCCCGGACGCCTGCTTGACTTGATTGACCAGCGCCACATCGATCTTTCACAAGTTGAGTTCTTCGTGCTCGACGAGGTGGACCGCATGCTCGACATGGGTTTCCTGCGGGACGTGAAACGCATCGTGTCGCTATTGCCGACGAAACGCCAGTCGTTGTTCTTCTCCGCCACGCTCGCGCCAAACATCGTCGAGCTCGCGCACAGCATTCTGCGCGACCCGGCGCATGTGAGCATCATGCCGGAAACCACCACCGCCGAGAAGATCGAGCAGCAGGTTTGCTTTCTCGCCCGCGAGGGCAAGCGTCCGCTGTTGGAGCAACTGCGCCGGGCCCAATCGAACGCCGCGGGCCAGAAACTCACCATTGTCTTCAGCCGCACCAAGCATGGCGCCAACAAGCTCGCGAAGAGCCTCAGCGCGGCCGGCTTTTCGGCCGACGCCATCCACGGCAACAAGTCGCAGGCCCAGCGCGACAAGGCGCTTGCCCGCTTCAAGCAGGGACTCACTCCGGTGCTGGTGGCCACCGACGTCGCCGCCCGCGGCGTGGACGTGAAGGACGTCGGCCTGGTGGTGAATTTCGACCTGCCCAATGAACCGGAGGCCTATGTCCACCGCATCGGCCGCACCGCGCGCGCCGGAGCCGAAGGGCGCGCGGTTTCCTTCTGTTCCGAAGACGAACTCGAATACCTGCGCGAAATCGAGAAAACCATCCGGATGTCCATTCCGCGCTGGGATGCGCACGATTGGCACAGCGAGTCACTCGCCGACCGCCATGCGCGCGGGAGAGTCATGGCGACTCCCGTGAAGCGATCATCGGGAGGCGCCCGCCGCCGGCGCTCCCGGCGGTAGCGCCCTGCCGTGGCGATCAATCCACCGGCGGCACGCCTTCGTCATAGACATCGGTGGGCCGGACGCCGGCTTCCTCGGGCCCGAAGGCGGCCTCGGGGTTGCCCTCGTGGACGCGGGTTAGGCGCAGCTCCTTGGATTTCCAGCCGCGGATTTCCGCTGTGACGACGATCTCGCCGGGCTGGCGTTGTTCGTTCGGCTTGATGTCGTCGTCCGGCCCCGGGGTGGCGGCGATGATGACGCGGGCGAGGCCGTTGAAGGTGCGGACGGTGTCGCCGTGGAAATCGTGATGGCTCATCGGGTCGCCATTGTGAATGCCGACGATGCGGCCCGGCCCCTTGATGCGGAAAGTGACCCAGCGCGCGGCGGTGGGATGGAAATTCCCCTCCGCGTCCTCGATGCGCACGGAGATATAAGATAGATCGCGGCGGCGGGGGTCGAGTTCGGACTGATCCGCCTCGATGGCGAATCCGGCGGGCGCGGCGGCGGTGCGGATGACGGCAGTGGCGATTTCCCTGCCATCCTTGCGGGCCACGGCCTTGAGTTCGCCGGCTGTGTAGGGCACCATCCATTCGAGGTGATAGGGATTTTTTCCAGTGATTTTCCGGATGCCGAGCGACTTGCCATTGAGATGCAACTCGGCCTCGTCGCCGGTGGTGTAGGCATGGACGGGAATGACCACGCCTTCCCTGCCCGGCCAGTTCCAATGCGGGAGGATGTGGATCATCGGCTTGTCCGTCCACTGGCTCTGATAGAAGTAAAAGGTGTCCTTGGGGAAATGGACCAGGTCGATCACGCCGAAGTTCCCGAGCACCCGCGGCCAGCCGCCGGATTCGCCGATGTAGTCGAAGCCGGTCCAGCGGAACTCGCCGAGCACGAAGGGCAGCGTCTTGGTGAGATGCCATGAATCGCGCGCGTTGATGCGGACCGCGGCATTGTCGTAGGACGATTCATACCAGGCGTCGGTCTCGGGGAAGACCTCGGTTTCCGTGAGGTTGGGCGTCTGGTGTTCCTTTTCGCGGTAGTTGGTGTGGGTGCGGTATTCGCCGCGGGTTTGCAGCGAGTGCGGCACCTCGGAGGCATAGATGAGGCGGTTGGGGAATCGCTTGTGATCCTCCTCGTAGAGGAAGCACGAGCCACCGCCGCCGTTGTAGCCCACGATGTCGAGGTGATCGAGGAAGCCGGTCTCGTTGGCGGTTCGGATGTGGTTGATGCCGGCGGTGACCGGGCGGGTGGGGTCGATCTTGCGGACGATATCCCGAAGAACCTGCACGGTCTCGGTTTCGCCGTATTTCTGGGCCTCGGGCACCTCGTTGGCGATGCTCCACATGATGACACAGGGGTGGTTGCGGTCGCGCTTGAGGTGATCGGTCAGGTCGCGTTCGGCCCCCTCGGTGAAATAACGGTT
>JBMTCD010000323.1:0-2918 GCA_049430545.1 Luteolibacter sp. | reverse complement strand
CCACCATGCGAGTGTCGCCAGCAGCATCATACCCATCCCCAAAACCAGCAAATGTCCGACGCACAGCGGGAACGCGATCCGGTAGGGCAACATGACAAGCGCCGCGGCCACGAACACGATCGATACCATGGCCCGCTTGGACCAGCGTTCCACCGCGGCCATCACCCGCTTGAGGTAAAAGAGGCGGCGTAAAAAAGCCATCTTCATCATCAACGCGAACTCTGCGGCAATGATCAGCCCCTGTTTGGCCACGAACGCGCCGCCCGGCAATCCAAGCCATGCCCAGTATCCGCTCAGAATCAGGTAGACCACGAAGATTCCGCAAAGTGCGAGCGCGTAGAGGAGAAAGCTCGGCTCGCGCGCCACCCGGCCGAACACGAATCCCAGAAGAATCAATGAAATCAGGTAGCCGAAGAGCACCGCCACCAGCTCCTGTTTGCCCGGCCCCGCCGGGGTCAATGACCCCACGCCCGACAAGCGCAGCGGCAACTGCAGGGAAGTCTCCGATCGAATGCGCAGGAAACACTCCACGCTCTCCCCCGGCTGCAGTAGCAAGGGAAACGCCGGATCCACGGTGTCAAGCACCCGCGACTGCGCCGACCGCGCCTTACCCGTCTCGAAATGATCAATCTGGCCCGAGGAGTGCAATAAAAACACCCGCACCTCGTCCATCCGCGGCGTCATCAATTCCAAGAGCCACTCGCGGGCCGCCGCTCCACCATGGCGCACCTCGAAGCGCAACCAGACCGCGTCCACAGTAAATCCAAGCGTCGGCCGCTGCCCGGTGACCGGCGCGAAGCCGCCACCCGTCCACGCCTGCCGCACCTCATCCAGCGTCATCCGGCCGCTGGCATCCCGATAGACCGAGAGATGCGGCGACAGTTCCACCTCGGTCGTCCGATCGTCCAGAATCACCGGCCCCGCCCCCCTCACGAGACATGCACTCCACAGCAGCATGCACAGCACGCATCCCCAGATGCGCCACAAAGTGGGCCACCATCCGCGCCAGTGTGAAGGTTCGTCTGCTTGCATCCGGAATGAGGTTCGTTCGCCTTGCCACGCCGCGGCTTCACCTGTGCGCTGACGGCCCTTGAATCCTGCAAACGAGGCGACCCGCTTGTCGAGTCCCCGACGTTTCCGACAGCCCGAATTACCCATTTTTACCCATTTCGACGGTGGACGGCCCAGCACCCGATCCGCTTCATTCTGACCGGTTGGACCCGCACTGCTGGCAAAACCCTGCATCCTCAGACAACCCGACAACCGATTGTTGCCATGCAACTCGATTCCATTCGCACGCGATTCCGTTGGGGCTTGCTCATCAGCCAGCCGCCCCCCCCAAGGGCTCCTCCCGCCGCCTGCACCGGGTGGTCCGGACATATCAATCCGTTCTCAACCTCCACGATTCGCGCGGCCGGGAAGCGCTAATCCAACAATACAAAAACATGAAAGTGAGAAGACAGGGGCGAAAGAAATTACCACACTTCGTCGTGGTGGCACTCGCCACCGCTGGAGTGTCCGTGGCCAGCGGGGCGACAGCGCAGATCTCGTTTGCCAATCGCGTGGTAAGTTCGAGCACAGGGCTCACAAACTTGTTAGGGGATCTGAGCGGCGGCGGCGTCTGGGATGTCGCGTGGATGTGTGTGGGGATCTTGACGTGTTGGGGCTGCCGTATCCTAGCACCTCGGTGAGGTTGGGGGTGACCACCGTTCCGCTTGTGCAGGCCAGTCTGGCCATGACTCGTTGCGGGCAGGCCTTGCGTTGGACGTTGCCGAAAATGCCCTTACCGAGGGTGAGGGCCTATTGAGCCGATTTTGCCGCTTTTTCTCTTCCCTGGCTTTTCCCCTCCCGATGGCGGCCAAGCGCCCTTCGGCAAGCAGTCCAATCCTCGAATTCCCAATAATCCCGGGGCCTCCCAGTTGACTGCCTAGCATTAGTGCAGAACTTGCACACATACCGAAGGAGCTTTGAAACCTGGGTAGTGGATTCCCAAGTGATATCCATAGTTGAGACACCTTCCCAGCGCCAACGTTGGGCTGCCAATCCCACATTTGCCATGTCAGACTTCCCGCTTGCCTGTTCAGCCGGCTTTCGTCCGGCACGGAAGTGGCACTGGCATGCGGGTGGCGGGTTGCTGCTTTTCGTGATCCTGCCAACTCCCGGGCTCGCCGCCCAGCCCGACGTGCTTGAGTCACTGGTGGTCACCGGCGAGGCCACACGCGCCGCCACCGTCCCATTGTTCGGCAATCCCCTGCGACGCGAGGCCGCAGAGCTGCAGGCTCTCCCATGCGCAACGCGCGGCACCTATCAGGACCTGCTGGCCGCCGCTGCCGGGGGCTACGCCGACAATCCCAGCGGGGGCACTTTCAGCCTGCGGGGGCTCAATCAAGACGGCCTGTTTTACTCCGTGGGCACCGCTTCCAATCCGCTCATCACCGTGCTGGAGGACGGCGCGCCGCTCTCCACCGCCACGCTGCGCTATCTGCCCCCGGCACTCTGGGGATTGGAGAGCGCCGAGCTGCGGCGCGGGCCGCAGTTCCTTCAGCCTGGGCCGAACGCGCTGGGCGGCTCGCTGGCGCTCCAAAGTACGCCGGCAGGCTTCTCCCGCTACGGCAACGCCTCGCTGGAAGCCGCAGAGCATGGCACCAGCCGGGGTGGCCTCGCCCAAGACTTCACCCTGTGCCCCGGCGAGCTGGCCCTGCGGTTCTCCGCCTATCACCACGAGAGTGATGGCGAGGTCACGAACCTCCACGACGGCAACGGCGAGTTCGCCGCCACCCGGCGCTGCCGCTATCAGGCGAGAGTCCTCTGGCAGCCCGGCAAAAGCCGTGACGCGCAGGTGGACCTGACGCTCGTCCATGACGAGTCGCGCGGCAATCCCTTCGGCACGGCTAGGGCGGTTTCAGGCTATGATTTAC
>JBMTCD010000322.1:0-2926 GCA_049430545.1 Luteolibacter sp. | reverse complement strand
CGAGCGGCGAGTTCCACGATTACGACGAGGGTTTTTTCGCCAGCGACGGGCTGGCAGCGCTGGCCGAGTGGGTGGCGGACGGCTGCCCGGGCGGCATGGAGGTGGATCCGCGCGAACGACTCGGCCCGCCGGTGGACCGTCCATCGAAACTCGTTTGCGTGGGGAAAAACTACCTCGACCACGCCAAGGAGCTGGGCGAAGGCATTCCGACAGAGCCAACACTCTTCATGAAGGCGACCAGCGCATGGAGCGGCCCGTTCGACGATGTGCTGATTCCACGCGGCTCGACGAAGCTCGATTACGAGGTGGAGCTGGCCATGGTGATCGGCCGCACGGCTTCATATGTGGACGAGGCCGAGGCGCTCGACCATGTGGCCGGCTATGCGACATTCTGCGATTTTTCCGAACGCGCCTTTCAAAAGGAAATGGGCGGCCAATGGACCAAGGGCAAGAGCGCGGACAGCTTCGCGCCGATGGGCCCGTGGCTGACGACCGCCGATGAAATCGCCGACCCCCAGAAGCTGCGGCTGTGGTGCCGGGTGAATGGCGAGTTGAGGCAGAGCAGCTGGACGGGAGACATGATGTTTTCGGTGAGGCAGCTGGTGAGTTATGTCAGCCGCTTCATGACGCTGTTGCCCGGCGACGTGATCGCCACCGGCACGCCCGGCGGGGTGGCGATGGGCATGGAACCGCCGCGCTGGCTGCAGGCGGGCGATCTCGTCGAGTGCTGTGTCGAGGGACTCGGCAAGCTGGAACAACGCGTGGTGGCGGCGCCGCTGGCATGATCAAGGGATTTTCCAGAACCTGGCGGGCGATGTTGCCATGGCCGCGGCCGCGCGGCGGGACGCGTTATTGCGCCTGCCATTTCTGCGACACGCTGCATGAATTCACGCCGCTGGAAGAAGGTATGGCGGCGCGTTGTGTCCGCTGCGGCGCGGTGATCTATCAGAACCGCCCGGCCTCGCTGGCACGCGCCACGGCATTTTCGCTGGCGGCACTGCTGCTGATGGCGCTGGGCCATGTGTTTCCGTTCCTGACCATGGACGCGGCGGCGATGCGGCGCGAACTCACACTGGCTGGCGCGGCCACCGCGTTGATCGATGAAAACGCGCCGATCCTCGGCTTGTCGGTGATTCTCTTCACGATGGTGACGCCGGTCGTGTTGGCGGGAGGCATGATCTATGTGTGCCTGCCGCTGATGTTCGGGCGTGCCGCGCCGGGCGCGGAATTCGCCGCGAAGTGGATGTCCCGCAGCGAGCCATGGAACATGGTGGAGGTGTTCCTGCTGGGAGTGATCGTGAGTTTGCTGAAACTCGCCAAGGTGGCCGAGGTGGGCTTCGGCATCGGTTTCTGGTCGTTCGCCGGCGTGATGCTGTGCATGGCCGGCGCGGTGGCCGGCATCGACCGCGACGAGCTTTGGGACCGCCTGGAGGTGGCGCGGTCATGACCGGGAGTTTCGTCAAGGCCGCCGACCGCGGGCTCGCCGCCTGCCACACTTGTGGCAAGGTCTCGCCGGAAAAATCGCAACGCTGTCCGCGCTGCGGCTCGCGTCTGCACCTGCGCAAGCCGGCCAGCATCGAGGGCACCGTGGCGCTCATGGCGGCGGCGGCGGTGCTTTACATCCCGTCGCACATCCTGCCGGTGCTGCGCACCACCGAGCTGGGCGTGGTGCTCGACAACACGATCATCGGCGGCATGGTGACTTTCTGGCAGAGCGGCGCCTATCCGATCGCTCTGGTCATTTTCGCCGCCTCGATCCTGATTCCCTTCCTGAAAATCGCCGCGCTTTCCTGGCTCTGCCTGGCAGCCACCGGCAAGGCGCATCCGTCGCCGGAAAAACTCGGCCGCGTTTACTGGATCACCGAGTTGCTCGGGCGCTGGTCGATGATCGACATCTTCGTGGTCGGCATCCTGGTTTCCGTGCTGCAGCTCGGCAACTACGTGACCGTGAAACCCGGTCCGGGAGCGCTTGCATTCGCCGGCGTGGTCGTGCTTACCATGCTCGCGGCCATGCGTTTCGAACCCAGGCTGCTCTGGGACCGGCTCGACGAAGACTCCGGCACGCCCGCCACCACCCACGAATCGTCACCCACTTGAGCGAAAAACCACCAGCATCGGTAGCCGCACCCGTCGTGCGCAAGGCACAGCGTTGGAACATCGTCTGGGTGGTCCCGCTCGTCGCACTGCTGCTCGGCGGCTGGCTGCTTTACCGGAATTTCGCCACACAAGGGCCGGTGGCCGTGGTGCGCTTCGAAACGGCCGATGGCATTTCCGCCGGAAAAACCGAGGTTCGCTGCCGCTCGGTGCGCGTTGGCTTTGTGCGCGACGTCAAGCTCGCCGAGGACCTGAAATCGGTCACCGTCCAACTGGAACTGGACGATGCCTACACCGATCTGCTACGGCGCGGTTCACGCTTCTGGGTGGTCAAGCCGCGCATCACCGCCTCCGAGTTGTCCGGCGTCGGAACACTCATCACCGGTGCCTACATCGAGATGGACCCGGGGCCGGAAAACGCACCGCGCGAAAACCGCTTCACCGGCGACGAGATCCCGCCCGCCACCAGCTCCAGCGTGCCCGGCCGCCGGCTCGTGCTCACCGCGGAAAAAGCCGGCTCGGTCACCGTCGGCTCGCCGGTTTACTGCCGCGGCATCGAGGTCGGCCGCATCGAAGGCCGCAAACTCTCCACAGACGGCACATACGTCACATACAATGCCTTCATCAGCGGGGATTACAGCGATCTGGTCACCAATCGCGCCCGCTTCTGGATCTCCAGCGGCATCGACATCACCGCCGGTGCCGACGGTCTCAGCCTGCGCACCCCATCCCTGCAGGCGATGATCTCCGGCGGCGTCTCATTCGGCACGCTCGGGCCGGAGCATATGGCCAAACCGGTGATCGACGGCACCACCTTCACACTTTACGAAAA
>JBMTCD010000321.1:0-2957 GCA_049430545.1 Luteolibacter sp. | reverse complement strand
GATTTTCACGCCATGCCGTGGTTTTGATTATTGCATGAAGCGGCCAATGCCGGGAGAGTCCCCGCGACCAGCTCCAAACCACCATGATCGTCATAGCCGTCGCCAACCAGAAAGGGGGTGTGGGAAAAACCACCACTGCCCTCAACCTGTCCGCCGGGCTGGCACTGCGCGGACAGCGGGTGCTGCTCGTTGATCTCGATCCCCAGGCGAACTGCACCAGTGGCCTCGGCGTCGAGCCGCCCGAGGGCGGCAGCATGTATCCGGTGTTGACGGGCGAATCCACCGTGCATGAACGCATCCTCCAAACCGGCCGCCAAAACCTTTCGCTCGTGCCCTCCGAAATGGACCTTGCCGGCGTGGAAATCGAACTCGCCCGCAGCGACGACCACCTCACCCGCCTGCGCGGCATCCTCCAAGGCCTCAAGCCGAACGATCTTTTCGAATACTGCATCCTCGACACCCCGCCCTCGCTCGGCGTGCTGATGACCTCGGCGCTCGCCGCCGCCGATGAAATCCTCATTCCGCTCCAGTGCGAGTGGTTCGGCCTCGAAGGGCTTGCGAAAATCGTCCACGTCATCGACCAGATCCGCGATGCCGGAGCCAACCCGGACGTGCGTCTGGAAGGCATCGTCATGACCATGTTCGACGGCCGCACCCTGCTCTCCCGGCAGGTTGTGGAGGAGGTTTCCAACTATTTTTCCGAGCAGATCTACCGCACCCATATCCCGCGCACCATCCGCATCGGCGAGGCCCCCAGCCACGGCAAAACCATCTTCGAACACGACCCCGCCGGGCTGGGTGCCCAGTCCTACGGCGCACTGGCCGACGAGTTCCTCGCCCGCCACGCCGCCCGCCGGCCGCTGCCTGCGGAAGGTTGATCATTCATTCGCTCCGACGGTGATAGACCACCGCTGCCAGACATCCATGCTCGCCAAACGCATCATCCCCTGCCTTGACGTGACCAATGGCCGCGTGGTCAAGGGCGTGAATTTCGTCGATCTGATCGATGCCGGCGACCCGGTGGAGTGCGCGATGGCCTACAACGCCCAGGAGGCGGACGAACTGGTCTTCCTGGACATCACCGCATCCTCCGACAACCGCGCGACCATGGTGGACGTGGTCCGGCGCACCGCCGAACATTGTTTCATCCCGCTCACCGTGGGCGGCGGCATCCGCAGCGTGGAAAACATGCGCGAAATGCTGCTCGCCGGCGCGGACAAGGTGGGAATCAACACCTCCGCGGTCAAGGAGCCGTCGCTGGTGGACGCCGGCGCCAAGGCCTTCGGCAGCCAGTGCATTGTGGTCGCCATCGATGCGAAACGCGAGGGGCCTGGCAAATGGGGGGTTTTCACCCACGGCGGCCGCACCCCTGTAGGCCTCGACGCGGTCGAATGGGCGCGCGAGGTCTGGAACCGCGGTGCCGGGGAAATCCTTCTCACCAGCATGGATGCCGACGGCACCCAGGCGGGCTACGACATCGAACTCACCGACGCCGTTTCCACCGCAGTGGGCATCCCGGTGATCGCCAGCGGCGGCGCCGGCAATCTCGACCACATGGTGGACGTGCTCGACCGTGGCAAGGCCGACGCCGTGCTTGCCGCCAGCATTTTCCACTTCGGAAAACACACCGTCGGCGAGGCCAAGCGCCACTTCGCCGCGCGCGGCATCCCGGTCCGCCCTCCGAAATCACTCAACCTCGGATTTCGGACTTAACCTGACGCCAATGCCCTTGTAGCAAATCCGGCCCGGGGCTTGAGCCACCGGGCCGGGAGTATGGAGTGGATGGGGTGCCGCCAATAAAGCCAACTCACGGGAGGATGGCCACCTTGAGACGGGCAAATTTTGCGCCGGCAGTCTGTGGCACCGTGAGCGTCACGGTGTCGAAGTCGGTCGGGGAATTCTTGACCACGGTGACGCCTGGATTGTTGGAGGCGGCTTCATCGGGCACCGCGTAGCTGTCCGGCCAGGTGGACAGGTTGGTGCCCACTTCGATGGTCACCACCGTGGAGGCTGCGATGGACGACTGGGTGCGGGTGAAGGTGAAGGTCATGTTCGTGCCGTTGGTGGCGAGCGTCGGGAGCTTGCCGAGGTCGTTGGTGGTCGCAAGGCCGCCGAGCACGAATTCCACCGCGTTGCTCACGCCATCGCCATCGTAGTCGTCATCCGGATTTCCAGTCGGGGCGTTGGTGGAGGCCCAGGTGGTGTAGGGCGATGCCGCGCCGGTGTGGACGAGCCAGAGTTCGGTGTCGCCCGCGAGCTTCTGGAGTTGGTAGTCGGCGATCGGGGAATCGAGCGCCGGGTCACCGTTGATCGTCGAGGCGGTCATCAGTTTGTAGTCCGAGACGTTGTCGACTGTGCCGGTGATCTTCACGGTGCCGTTGGTCAGGTCCAGCGCGGCGGTTGATGTCGATGGCGAGCCAAGGGTGAAGCCGAGCGAGGCGCCCGACGCCACGGTGATCGGCGAGGCATGGCTGCCGCCGACCAGAGCGAGGGTGCCTTGGTTGACGCTGGTTGCACCGGTATAGTCGTTGGCTCCGGAAAGCACCTGGGTGCCAGGACCGGTCTTGGTGAGATACATACCAGTGGCGAGGCGCGCGTTACCCGAGTAGGTGTGCGTCTTGCCGGAATCCACGTCGAGGGTCAGCCCGAGGATCGCCGTGGCTGCGAGGCGCGCGGTGTTGTTCTGGTTGGCGGAGTTGTAAATCGAGGCCAGGTTGCGGCTGCCGATCAGTCCGCCGATGGTCGGCGCGTTGGTTATTTCGATCTCCGGAAGGCCGCCGCCGCCGCTGTTCAGGAAGCAGATCTGGCCGTTCAGTCCGTCGACGCCGTCGCCAACGTTCAGTGCGCTGTTCTGGAGGCAGAGCTGACGACCAAGGAACAGGCGGCCCGCCTGTAGCTGCGTGTCGCCGGTGAAGGTATTCTCCGCACCGAGGATCACCGCACCTCCGCCGACGATG
>JBMTCD010000320.1:0-2961 GCA_049430545.1 Luteolibacter sp. | reverse complement strand
GGAGAGCAGTCAGGTCATGGCCTCGCTGGGCGAGTTTTTCGACACGGTTGCCTACCGGCAGCGGGGCACCTTCATGTTCCGCGCCATCGGAACGGCCACGGAAGTGGCGAAGGCCCGGCTCGCCGCGCCCGCTGCCGACACCCACACCCTCATCCGGGGGCTGTGCAAGACCTATGCGACCTCCTCCAACAATGGCTGGTATATTGCCGCCCGCGATCAGCTTCAGAAGGTGGTGACGCCACTCGCCGCGTCGTCACCGCAGGCGGCGGCCGAGGCGGCGACCGCCATCCAGGAGTGGATGAAGGATGCGCCGAAAGAAGAAAAACAGGCCGTGTTTCAATATCATGATAGACTGAGCCCCGCCGATGTCACCAAACGACTGGCCGAGCTCACCGGCAAGAAGCCATGAACCGGGTCAAGCGCTTGGGAATCACCAGCAATGTCCGGCTGAATGTGTTGATCAATCCAACAAAAAGACAGGTGAAAAAGCATCTCCATTCGAAGCTCTTTTCATTACGCTGGCGTGAGTGACGATTGTAGAGCCGGCAAAACAAGGAGAGAAGCCGCAATGAAGATGATTCGGGCGACGATACGACATGCTGCATGGCTTGTGCTTGTTTCCTGGACGGGAACGGCCATGGCGGCCGAGGAGGGACGAGCAGATTTTATCACGACTGAACCGATTGCACAAATACGCCTTGTGCCACCCAAAGATACAGGGCAAACGGAAGAAAACGGGTGCAGACCCAATTACTTCTACAGCAAGAGTTTCTTTGCGAGTCGTTTGTGCTTGCGCAGCCACGTTTTACGGTGCGAGTCTTGCGCGGCTGCGGTTGCAGTTGACCGGCCCAGCGGTTCGCGCCGGCGCTTCCCGAAGACCACAACTCTCGACCAGCACCAACGATACCTGCTCATGGCTCCCTGCAAGGAGCGCGCGGGCACGCTGGGCTTCCGTTGCGTGGCGGATCGGAATGGACCCTAAACGCAACGTTCGGCTGAAGGAATCAAGATGATGATGCGTGCATTGCTTGAACTCATGCCGGCCCTGTTTGTTGCTGCCTCGATAGCTGCCGCGGACCCCGGGGCTGCAAGCCTGAAGCACCCCAATGTCATTCTGATCATGACTGATGACCAAGGGTATGGTGATCTTGCCTGTTACGGCAACCCCATAATCAAAACGCCGCACCTCGACCTAGGGCGTTTGGCTGGAAGTTCCGACTCATTGATAATCAATTCCTCCAATCTATCAGAAACGGAGCGATGAGAAGGATTTTTCAATGATTGGTAGCCTCCAGCCAAACGCCCTGCACCTCGACCGGCTTCACAAAGACGGGGTGCGGCTCACCAATTTCCATGTGGACCCGGTGTGCGCACCAACCCGTGCCGCGCTGATGACTGGCCGGTATTCGCGCCGTGCCGGCGTATGGAATGTTGTCGGCAGCCCGTCCATTCTTCCTGATGGCGAAACAACGATGGGAGACCTGTTCACCAAGGCCGGATACCGTGCCGCGATTTTCGGCAAATGGCACCTGGGTGACAACTATCCCTACCGCCCGGAAGACCGGGGCTTTGAGGAAGTCATCACCATGGGGGGCGGTGTGGTCGGGCATACCCCCGATTACTGGCTTAACGACTACTTTGACGATACATACCGCCATAACGGGCGCTGGAAACGGTTTCCGGGCTACTGCACCGACGTGTGGTTCGACCACGCCATCGAATTCGCACGAACGAGCGGCGACCAGCCGTTCTTCATCTATCTTCCGGTCAGCGCGCCTCACACGCCACTCCAAGTGCCCGCGTCCTACAAGAAACCTTATGCAGGTCAATCGGAGGAAATCCAACGGTTCTACGGAATGATCGCAAACATCGACCAGAATGTGGGAAGGCTGCGCACGGAACTGAGAAAGGCCGGCCTTGAACGGAACACGATTCTCATTTTCATGACCGACAACGGCACAACCCACTCAGAAGTCTATAACGCGGGCATGCGAGGCCAGAAGGGATGCTCTTACGAGGGTGGGCACCGTGTCCCCTGTCTAATTCACTGGCCTGGCGGCCAAATCGTCGGCGGTCGCGACGTTGATCGACTGACGGCACATTTCGATCTGATGCCAACGCTTGCCAGTCTGTGTGGCCTGCACGTTCCGGAAGAGCTTCATTTCGACGGGCGCGACCTCACGCCACTGCTGAGGGATCCAGATGTGGCTTGGGAAGATCGGACCTTGTTCGTTGAGTGGCAGGGCGTAATCAAACCCCAAAAGTGGAAGCGCTCCTGTGTCATGACCCAGCGTTGGCGCTTGATCAACGGACGGGAGCTTTACGACATGGAGACGGGTCCGGACCAGAGCAAGAACGTTGCCCCCGCCCACCCGGAGGTGGTCACCCGGCTTCGCAGTGAATACGAACGCTGGTGGAACAAGGTCGGCAGCCGCGACGACATCCTCAGGGAGATCCCTGTGGGCGCTGCTGCGGAACCCTCGGTAAGGCTCACCGCTTACGACTGGATCACCCGCACCGGGCGGCAGCAGGACATGCCGTGGGGTCAGATTCACATCGTCAAAGGCCCGCTGCAAAACGGCTGCTGGGCGCTGCGTGTGGAAAGAGATGGGGATTACCGTATCCGCCTGCGGCGCTGGCCAGTCGAATCGGGCCTTGCGATCAACGACACCACTGATGTCGTTCCTCCCGAGAAGTCATGGCACCCGGTCGAGTCAGCAGTGCTCAAGGCCATCCGTGCCCGTATCACCATCCAGGATATCGACCGGACGCACGCCGTGGCGGAGACCAACCATGAAGCCGTCTTTGACGTGCGCCTCAAGGCCGGCAGCACTCGCTTGCAGACCTGGTTCTACGATCAGGCTGAACGCAGCCGGGGCGCCTATTACGTACACGTCCAATACCGTGGTTCCGGCAGTCCAAATCACCAGGAAGAGATGAAGAGATGAACAAAACGGAAGC
>JBMTCD010000319.1:0-2988 GCA_049430545.1 Luteolibacter sp. | reverse complement strand
AGCACCACGACGCGATCGACAGACAACAGACCACGGACAACGGACAACGGACAACTGAATTCACTCTGGGGGCGGACCACTTCCCTCGCGTCCATGGGTGCCAACGGCCGCTCGTAGCGGATCGGAAAAGTCACCCGCAGCGCATCCTGCATGGCCGGAATGCAATGAGGAAGCTTCCGCGTTCCATTCTCAATTGGACAATTCGGCTTGAAACAACTAAGATCAACGCATGATCACATTCCCAAAAATCGAGCGTGTCACCATGGACCCGGCGGTCATGGGGGGGAAGCCCTGCATTCGTGGAACCCGCGTGACGGTGGGAACCATCACGGGCCTGCTCGCTTCGGGTGCGGAAATCCCCGAAATCCTCGAGCTCTATCCATACCTCACCATCGAGGATATCAGGGCCGCCCTTGCGTATGCCACTTGGCGGACGGAAGAATACGAACTTCCTCTTGCCTGCATTTGATTCATGAACTTGGTCATCGACATGAATCTCAGTCCCGCATGGGAGGAGGCCTTTGCGCTCGCGGGGATTCAGGCGGTTCATTGGAGCAGGATTGGACCGGCAAACACCCCGGATTCTGAAATCATGGCATGGGCCGCCCGGAACCAACACGCCGTCTTTACCCACGACCTCGACTTTGGGACGATCCTTCGTCTTACCACCGCACTTGAACCCAGCGTCATCCAAATCCGGGCCGAAGACGTGCGTCCTTCGACCATGGGAAATGCCGTCATTTCTGCCATCCTTCAAACCGTGGAAGAACTCCAGCGCGGGGCCATCCTTACGATCGACCCTCGTAAAAAACGCATTTCTTTACTCCCTCTGCAGCATCGTCCCTAAAGCATCCTGGCCGCAGGTGGCTGCGCAGATGAAGGAGGTGTATGAGTGGGTGCTGAGGGGAAGGGAGGTGCCAGGGTGTTTCAGGGGTTAGGAGGCAGGAGGCAGGAATTTCTCGCCAGTCTTTCACGATTGGCGGTCAGCCCGTTTCAGGGAGTGGCGGAGGATTTTGAATTTGTGGACTCCCACCCATGATTCTGGTTTTCAATGCCTCAGCCGTAATCGTGCTCGCCAAGGCGGGTTTCCTGGATTCGACAGTATAAATCCTTGAAAAGCCAACATGCGCTGTGCATTATTCAAGGATGATTGCACGTGAACGACTGAAGATACGGGTTGAGACGGCTTTGAAGCGCAGCCGTGTGGTGGCGCTTCTCGGGCCGCGGCAGTCGGGCAAGACCACGCTCGCAAGGCATCTTGCGAGCACGCGCAAGGCGACTGTGTTCGATCTGGAGGATCCGGTGGACTCGGCCCGCTTGAGTTTGCCCAAGCAGGCCTTGGGGGAGCTGGAGGGGTTGGTGGTGTTGGACGAGATTCAAATGCGCCCGGACTTGCTGCCGATTTTGCGAGTTCTGGCCGACCGTGTACCGCAGCCTGCAAAGTTCCTGATGCTTGGAAGCGCAAGCCCGGATCTGATCCGGGGCGCGTCGGAGTCCTTGGCGGGGCGGGTGGAGTTTGTGGATGTGAGCGGATTCGGCTTGGGCGAAGTGGGGAGCGCGGAGCTGGAACGGCTTTGGGTGCGCGGCGGGTTTCCGCTTGCATTTCTCGCCGCTACCGATGTTGACAGCCTGAAGTGGCGTAGCAGTTTCATCCGGACTTTTCTGGAGCGGGATCTTGCCCGTTTTGGGATCGGCACCGCCCCTGAGGCCTTGCGTCGGCTCTGGCAGATGATCGCACATTATCACGGCGGGGTGTGGAATGCGTCGGAATTCGGGCGCTCACTGGGTGAATCCGCCATGACTGCCCGACGCCATCTGGATATCCTGAGTGGTGCATTCGTCGTGCGCTCGCTCCCGCCGTGGTTTGAGAATCAGGGCAAGCGGCTGGTCCGCCATCCCAAAGTGTATGTTCGCGACAGCGGATTGCTGCATGGCTTGCTGGGAATCAAAACGACCGACGACCTGCGCGGGCATCCGAAGTGCGGAGCCTCGTGGGAGGGATTCTGTATCGAACAGATCCTGGCAGCGGCCGATGACGCCCAAGCGTATTTCTGGGCGACCCACGCCGGAGCCGAGTTGGACCTGCTTTTGATTCGAGGGCGGCGGCGTCTGGGAATCGAATTCAAATACACCGAAACCCCGCGCAGCACCAAATCCATGCACGCCGCCATCACCGATCTTCACCTTGATGAACTGATCGTCGTGTATCCAGGGCAATTTTCGTTTCCTCTGGGGAAGCACATTCACGCCCGGCCGCTGGCAGAGACGCTGCAACTGATTTCCGGGTTCCACTGACAGGCCCCAACGCTTCCTCCGTTCCCTGAACCAATCCAGACTGTCTCCTGACTCGTTCTTCAAATGATCGATCTCTCGAAATTCGACAACTCGTCCTATTCCCGCGGGGTGCCGCGGTGGAAGGAAGCGCTCTGGTGGCTTTGCCGCTCGCTGTTGTTCGCGCCGTGGTTTCCGGTGCCGTCGCCGATCAAGGTGGCGGCGTTGCGTTTCTTCGGGGCGAAGGTGGGCAAGGGGGTGGTGATCCGCTCGCGGGTGAACATCACGATGCCGTGGCGGTTGGAGATCGGCGACCACGTGTGGCTGGGCGACGAAGTGCTGATCCTGAGCCTGGACCGGGTGCGGATCGGCTCGAATGTGTGCATCTCGCAGCGGGCCTTCCTGTGCACGGGGAACCATGATTTCAGGAAGGAGAGCTTCGACCTGCTGACCGCACCGATCGATATCGGTGACAGCAGCTGGATCGCCGCGTGTGTTTTCGTCGGCCCGGGATCCACCGTGCCCGCGGGGACGATGGTGAAGGCAGGGCGTGACTTACGTATCGCGGCGACTTGTCCGCCGGATGGCGGATTTGAAAAAAGGTAGGGCTGTCTTTACGCAGACAGCCGACTTTCCCGCCGGATGGCGGGCCAAGGGCTTTCCATGAAATGAGGGGCCCTTGAGGTGATCCGGCTGCGCCGGTCCGGCTGTCGCCGG
>JBMTCD010000318.1:0-2996 GCA_049430545.1 Luteolibacter sp. | reverse complement strand
ATCTTCGGCATGCGAAGACCATACAGACAGGATATCTTGTAGTCTATCCTAAAGAATAGTCAGTACCCCGGAGTGGGAGTCATGTGGTAGATATCACTCGCCCCGGATCGCCCGGATCGCGGTGGCCATGTCCGGGGCGCGGAAGGTCGAGGAACCGGCGACCATCACGTCCGCACCCGCCGCGCGGCAGGAGGCGGCGCTGTGGGTGTCGATCCCGCCGTCCACCTCGATCAGGAAACCATGGCCATGCTTTTTCCTCAGCTTGGCGGCGTCCTCGATTTTTTCGAGCACCTCCGGCATAAACGCCTGGCCGCCGAAGCCCGGCACCACCGTCATGCAGAGCAGCAGGTCGATGGCGTCGAAATGTGGTTCCACCGCGGCCAGCGGCGTCTCGGGATTGAGGGCCAGTCCGGCGCGCAGGCCCGCGTCACGGATGCGTTGCAGGGTTTCGGTCACGTCGTGCGCGGCCTCAATGTGCACCGTGATCACGTCCGCGCCCGCCTCGATGAAGCGCGGCAGGTAGTGGTCCGGCCGCGAAATCATCAGGTGCACGTCCAGGAAAATGTCGTTCGCCGCATCGGCCATGGCGACCACTGCGGGACCGAATGAGATGTTGTCCACGAAGTGGCCGTCCATCACATCGAGGTGAAGCCAATCTGCGCCCGCTGTCACGGCGCGCTGGATCTCGTCGCCCAGCTTGGAAAAGTCCGCCGCCAACAGCGATGGAGCAACGATCACCTGTTTCCCGTTCGATGCATTCACGTGCCGATCAGAACCACGAAGCGGCCGGGATGACACGGAAAATTTCACCACATCGCCGACACCGCGCCAGGTGACAATTTGTTCGCGTTTCACCGATGGACGGGAACGCGGAATGTGCTTGGTTGTCGTCGTCGCAAGACAAGGCGGTCCGCTTGGGATGCTTCGCGGGTTTTTGGGTTTTCCCCGAGGATGATCGAGCGGATCGCCTCCTTGTTTGTTTCGCATCGGAAGCACAAAAAAAGCCGTCGGCTGCTGCCGACGGCTTTTTGGTTGAATTGGAATGGGAAGATCTCGAATCAGACGAGAGTGGCTTCGTCCTTCTCCTTGTCGCACTCCTTCTTGCACTTGCCGGCGAGCAGGGTGGCTTCGTCCTTCTCCTTGTCGCACTCCTTCTTGCACTTGCCGGCGAGCAGGGTGGCTTCATCCTTCTCCTCTTCGCACTTTTTCTTGCACTTGCCGGCGATCAAGGTGGTTTCTTCTTTCTTCTCCTTGTCTCCCTTGCATTTCTTGCAATCAGCGAAGGTGAGCGGGGAGGCGATGATGGTGGCGCAGAACGCGCTGATCAGTAGTTTCATGGTTTTGATAGATGGTTTGGCTTTCGATGTAACGGGCGTAAATTACCCTCAATTCCGAGATGCGCCAGTGGAAAATTATTCGATTTTTTTCCGATTTTTTCGGCGTTCGATTTGGGTGGCCCGACGTTTCGGCTTACGTTTCGGCTTGGCCGTCGGGACTTTCCGGCCTAACTCCCCGCCCTCACGTGAGTTTCACCGTTTTAGCCACTGATTTCCGCAGCGCCGCGCGCGTTGGACGCCTCGAGCTGCCGCATGGCGCGGTGGAGACGCCGATTTTCATGCCGGTGGGCACCCAAGGGTCGGTGAAAACCCTGCATCCGGCCGAACTGGAGGAACTCGGCGCGCAGATCATTCTCGGCAACACCTACCATCTTTGGCTGCGCCCCGGTCATGAGTTGATCCGCGACATGGGCGGGCTGCATGATTTCACCACTTGGCGGCGGCCGTTTCTGACAGACTCCGGCGGCTTCCAGGTCTGGTCGCTGGCGAAACTCCGCAAGATCACCGAGGAGGGGGTGAAGTTCCAAAACCACCTCGACGGCTCGAAAATGCTGCTCACCCCCGAGCTGAGCATGGAAATCCAGGCCGCGCTGGGCTCCGACATCGCCATGCTTTTCGACGAGTGCCCGCCCTACCCCTGCGAAGAGGCCTACGCCGCCAAGTCGCTGGCGCTCACCACCCGTTGGGCGCGCCGCTGCAAGGATTGGGTGGCGCAAAACAAGCCGCGCTCCGGACCCGGCCGGCAGCTCCATTTCGGCATCGTCCAGGGATCGGTCTATGCGGACCTGCGCGAGCGATCGGCCCGTGAGTTGGTGGAGCTTGATTTCGACGGCTACGCGATCGGCGGCGTCTCGGTGGGCGAGCCGGAGCACGAAATGTTCCGTGCCATCGAAAACGCCGTCCCGTTCCTGCCAATCGACAAGCCGCGCTATGCGATGGGCTTGGGCACTCCGCCGCAGATCCTGGAAATGATCGCCCGCGGGGTGGACATGTTCGACTGCGTGATGCCCACCCGCGTCGCCCGTCACGGTGTGGCCTTCACGCTCGATGGCCCGCTGCACATCAAGAACCTCATCCACGCCCGCGACCCGCGGCCGCTCTGCGAAACCGCCCACCCGCATGTGGCCGGCTTCTCGCGTGCCTATCTGCGCCACCTTTTCCGGGCCGGGGAAATCCTCGCTCTGCGCTTGCTTTCCTTTCACAATCTGCATTTCTTCCTCCGCCTCGTCGTCGGGGCAAGGGAGGCCATTGCCGTCGGGAATTTCCCGGAATTCAAGGACTCCTTCATCCGCCGCTACACCCAAACCAATCCATCATGACCCCGCTCATCACCTTTCTCGCCCAAGCCCAACCCGCCGCTCCCCAAGGCCCCGCCGGCCTGCTTGGCAGCCCCATCGTGATGATGGTCCTGATGGTGGTGATGTTCTACTTCCTGCTCATCCGACCGCAACAGCGCCAGCGCAAGGAACTGCAGGCCCGCATCGCCTCGCTTCAAGCCGGAGAAAAGGTGGTCACCACCGCCGGCATCCATGGCATCATCCACAACGTCAAGGAACACACCGTGGTCGTGAAAGTCGCCGAGGGCACCATGATCGAGTTCGACAAGCCCGCCATCGCCGCCGTCCACAAGAAGGACGCGGCGAAGTGAGCGCCGGCTTC
>JBMTCD010000317.1:0-3036 GCA_049430545.1 Luteolibacter sp. | reverse complement strand
CCTTCGGCGCATGGCAGGAAACCAGCTGAAAAAACCAACCCGATTCCCAGTTCCAACCCACAACCCCACAAACACATGTCAAACCAACCTCTCAACATCGGTCTCGTCGGAGGCGGCAAGGGAGCCTTCATCGTCCAGCCGCACCAGAAAGCCATCCACATGGACGGCACCCGCCGCGTGGTGGCCGGAGCGCTTTTCCCAGATCCGCAAGTGGCGCTCGAAGAGGCCGCCAACTGGCCGTATCCGATCAAGGGCTACAAATCCTACGACGAGATGATCGCCGCCAATGCGACCGCGCCGGCCGACGAAAAACTCGATTACATCCTCATCGTCACCCCGAACTTCGTGCACTTCGATCCGGCGATGAAGGCGATGAAGGCCGGCATCGCGGTGTTCTGCGAAAAACCGCTCTGCCTGAACCTCAAGGAGGCCACCGAGTTGGTGAAGACCTCTCGCAAACTCAATGTGCCCTTCGCCGTGGCCCACACCTATCTCGGCCACTGGACTTCGCGCCTCAGCCGCTTCATCGTCCAAAGCGGCCTGATCGGCGACGTCCGCTGGGTGGACAGTTATTACATCCAGGGCTGGCTCGCCTCGAAACTGGAAGCCACCGGCCAGCAGCAGGCGTCCTGGCGCGTGGATCCCAAGCGTGCCGGCGGCTCCGGCTGCGGCGGCGACATCGGCACCCACGCCCTCATGCAGCTCCGCTATGTCACCGGCCTCGATGTCACCGAGCTTTCCGCCCACATGGAAACCTTCGTCGAAGGCCGCATGCTCGACGATCATTTCACCATTTACTGCAAGCTCTCCAACGGCGGCAAGGCGCTCGTCCGTGCCTCGCAGATCTGCATCGGCCACAAGAACGATCTCGGCATCGTCATCGCCGGCACCAAGGGCACCATTGTTTGGAAACAGGAGGATCCGGAAAAACTCGTGGTCCACCTCCCCGACCAGCCGGACCGCGTTTACTGGCGCGGCGCGGTGACTGCCGGTGACGGGTTCCTGCCGAAGAAAATGCCCGCCGGCCTGATGGCCGAGCCGACGATCCCCGCCGGCCACCCCGAGGCGTTCCACGACGCCTTCGCCCGCCTGCACCGCGCGTTCGAAAGCGATGTCCGCAAATGGAAGGCCGGCAAGAATTTCGCCTGCGACGGCTCGCAATACGCCAATGTCGAAGACGGTTGGACGGGCATCGCCTTCATCGAGACCTGCGTGAAGAGCAATGCCAGGAATGGCGCCTGGACCAAGATGCCCAAGGGGGTTTGACAGATCGTCGAATCGCGTTCCCCCAAACCCCCGTCCGCAAGCCGCGGCGGGGGTTTTGCGCGCCATGGTGCGGGGCAATTGCTTCGTCGCGTTGATTCCTCTCCGAAGGGAGCGCGGCCATGAACAAGGCACCGATGCTCGTCCTGCTCACCGCGCCGGGTGGGCACCATCCCCGTCGCCATAGGGGCGCGGATTGAAACGCCTGCGTCATTTGGACCGACCGGCCGGCGGCAATCGAAGCCGGGCGCTGTCGACAATTGAAAATCCCGCCTGCTTTGGCCGGCTTTCGGGTGCCTGGCAGCAAGCGGACCAACCCGGGGCTTCGGGCTTCACCGGAGTCGTTGAAACCGGCAATCCCGGACGCGGGCATCGGGCCAACATATCCAATCAACGGATAGGTGCTCCTGAAAACAAAGTTTGCGCTCAGGGTCGGGGTTATTGAAACTGCGCCACACAACGGGTGCCGGTTCCACCTGGTGGATGGCAAGCCCACACGGAAAAATCCGGCAATCAAAACCAATCGCAAAACAATGAACAAAAACTCAGTCACAAAATCAATCGCGGGCGTGCTGCTGGCATGCTCTGTGGTCATCCAGTCCGCGGAGGCCGAATCCAAGAAATTGAAGGTCTTCATCATGGCGGGCCAGTCCAACACGGTCGGCCATGCCAACGGGCACACGATTGCCACCCTGTTCAATGCGGACGGCCCAAAGGACGAGGTGTTGTCAAAACTCGTCTTCGGCAAGGACGGCAAGCTTTCCAAGAAGCGCTACGACGAGACGCTGGCGCTGGCGAAGGAACTCAACGAAATGACCGGCGGCGCTGGGGACCCGAAGTTCAAGGCCATGACCGATGCCGCTGAAAAGGCGGCCGCCGAAGCAAAGGCGGCACCGATGAAGGCCGCGCTGGAGGCCTACAAGAAGGACGTCGTCGCGGCGAGCGCCGTATCGGACCGGGTCCACATCAATTCCATCGCGGATAGCAACCGGAAGTCGGGGAAGCTCAGTGTCGGATACGGCGCCAGCGCTGCCAAGATCGGCCCGGAATACGGCTTCGGCCTCTCGATGGCGGAGAAGATCGACGGCCCGATCCTGATCATCAAGACCTCGTGGGGCGGCAAGTCGCTGAATTATGATTTCCGCCCGCCGTCCGCCGGTCCCTATCAGCCCAACGAACAGCAGAAGGCCAAGGGGAATCCCGAAGAGATCGTGAAAAACGCGGGCTTGTTTTATCGCAGCATGAACGAGGCAGTGCACAAGGTGCTCGACAACCTCAAGGAAAACCATCCCGCCTACGATCCGGCCGCCGGATATGAAATCGCCGGTTTTGTCTGGTTCCAGGGATTCAACGACCAGTTCGATCCGGCATTCAAGGCGAACTACAAGGACAACATGGTGGCGTTCATCAACGACATCCGCAGTGAATACAAGACCCCGAAAATGCCGTTCGTGATCGGGGTGCTGGGCACCTCACAGACCAAGGAAGGTGTGGACAAGAACGAAGTCTCGGTTGCCCAGCGCGCGGCGGCCGCCGTGCCGGAATTCAAGGGCAATGTCGTGGCGGTCGAGAGCTACACCGAGTATGCGCTTGATTCGCTGGAGGTCTACAACTCCGGATGGGCCAAGAACATGTATCTATGGGATCTTGTGGGCAGCGACCGTCCCTACCATTATCTGGGCAGCGGCAAGTTCTTCGTCCGTCTCGGCGATTCTTTCGCCACGGCCATGGCCGGGATGATGAAGTAGGGGGGAAACAAACGCTTGAGAGGTG
>JBMTCD010000316.1:0-3091 GCA_049430545.1 Luteolibacter sp. | reverse complement strand
CGCCGGCTGCATGGAAGCTTGGGTTTCACTCATGGCCCTGCGCCGCCAGCTCGGCAAGGCGCTCGCCAAGCCGGAAAACGCCCGGCACGAACTCGCCCTCTCTGATGCGCCGATCGAGGAAAAAGCCTTCAAGCTCCGCGACTTCGCCGAGCATGGAGATGCGCTCGCGCTTTCGATCTTCGCCCTTCAAGCCAACGTCCTCGGCCAAGGCCTCGGCGACCTCGCCAGCATTCTCGACCCCGGCCTCATCACCATCGGCGGCGGCTTGTCCGAAACCGGCTTCCGCGATTGGTTCATCGGCGAGGTGCGCAAAGGATTCGCCGAGCGCGCGATGCTGCCCTATCAACGCTGCCCGCTGCCACCGCACGAACCCACCACCCGCATCGAGTGGGCCATCGGCGGCGACGGAGCCGCGGCCTACGGCAGCGCCCGCAAGGCGATGCAACTGATCCTCGGCGAGCGCGGCCATCTGTGATTCTCAGGCAGTCGTCCCATCATCCAATGAGAGCCGTGATCCAGCGTGTGACCGAAGCCACCGTGACCATCGACGGCGAAACCATTTCCCGTATCGGTCCCGGTTTGCTGGTGCTACTGGGTGTGGAGGAAATCGATGACGCGTCCGACGTCGATTGGCTCGCGGGAAAAATCGCGCGGATGCGGATTTTCGGCGATGCCGAGGGGAAAATGAACCTCTCGGTGGTCGAAACCGGCGGCGAAACGCTGGTGGTCAGCCAATTCACGCTGCATGCCTCGACCAAGAAGGGCAACCGGCCGTCGTTCATCCGGGCGGGTGCGCCGGAGCACTCGGAGCCGCTCTACGGGGCGTTTTGCGCCGCGATGGAGCGTGAAACCGGCAAGCCCGTGAAACGCGGCGTCTTCGGCGGCGACATGATGGTTGCCTTGGTCAACGACGGCCCGGTGACCATCGTCATCGACAGCCGGGCGCGCGAGTAGCCTCGTTCGCAAGAACGTGGGATCGTAGGCTCGTTCGTAAGAACGAGGAGGATGTGACCGCGGTGGGAAGGACGCGTTCTCACGAACGCGCCTACACGCTTGCATCGCCCCGGCAGGGTGCCTAGCGTGCGCCGCCGTGCCGAAATCCGCCATTCTCGCCCTCGAAGACGGACGCTGTTTCCATGGAACCGCGTTTGGAGCCGCCGGAACCACCACCGGGGAAATCTGTTTCAACACCTCGATGTCAGGCTACCAGGAGGTCATCACCGATCCCTCGTACCGCGGCCAGATCGTCGCGATGACCTACCCGCAGATCGGCAATTACGGGGTCAACCCCGAGGACACCGAGTCACGCGAGCCGCACATCCGCGGATTCGTCATCGGCGAATTGTGCGAGGTGCCGTCCAACTGGCGCGCCACCCAGTCGCTCGACGAATACCTCTCCGCCCATGGCATCCTCGGCATCGAGGACGTGGACACCCGCGCGCTCACCAAGCACCTGCGCTCGCTCGGCGCGATGCGCGCCTGTCTGAGCACCGAACTGACCGCGCAGGAAGCGGTCGAAGCCGCCAAGACATCACCGTCGATGGCCGGCATGGACTACGTCAGGGAGGTCACCACTCCCAAGGCTTTCAAATGGGCGGAGGAATCGCGCCAGTGGGTGCTTCCCAATGTTTCGACCGGACATGCAGGTCCATACGAAAACCTGCCGCCGGTGCGCCACCGGATCGTCGCCTACGACTTCGGCATCAAGTTCAACATCCTGCGCCGCTTGCGCCAGTCCGGCTTCGAGATCGAGGTGGTGCCGTCCACCACCACCGCTGCCGAAGTGCTGGCGAAAAATCCCGACGGCGTGTTTCTCTCCAACGGCCCGGGCGATCCGGCGGCACTCGATTACATTCACGCCGAGCTGCGCGAGCTGATCGGGAAAAAACCGATCTTCGGCATCTGCCTTGGGAACCAACTGCTCGGCCATGCTTTCGGCGGCAAGACCTTCAAACTCAAGTTCGGCCACCGCGGCGGCAACCAACCGGTCAAGGATCTGCGCACCGGAAAAATCTCCATCACCTCGCAGAACCATGGTTTTGCCGTGGACGCGGATTCGTTGCCGCCGGAGATCGAGGTCACGCACGTCAACCTCAACGACGGCACCGTCGAGGGCATGCGCCACCGCGAGCATCCCGTCTTCAGCGTGCAATATCACCCGGAAGCCGCTCCCGGCCCGAACGACGCGGCATATTTCTTCGAGGAGTTCGCGGAGTTGATCGAGGGAACCAAAGCATGAATGATCCGTCGGATCCGTCGGATCGATCCGATCTCCTTTCTACAACATGAACACCATCATCACCGGTCTCCAGTGGGGGGACGAAGGCAAAGGGAAAATCGTCGATTACCTCACCGAGAGCGCCGATGTCGTGATCCGCGGTCAAGGCGGCAACAACGCCGGACACACGGTCATCGCCAAGGGCGTCAAATACGTGCTGCACCTGCTGCCCTCCGGCATCCTGTGGGACGACAAGCTCAACGTCATCGGCAACGGCGTGGTGCTCGATCCCGTGGGGCTGGTGCAGGAAATCACCCGCATCGAGGGCCAAGGCATTTCCATCACACCGGACAAGCTGGTCATTTCGGACCGCGCGCACGTGGTGATGCCCTTCCACAAGGAACTCGACGCCGCACGTGAGGCCGCGCTGGGCGACCAGAAGATCGGCACCACCAAACGCGGCATCGGCCCGGCCTACGCGGACAAGATCAACCGCTGCGGCCTGCGCATGGCGGATCTGGCCGACCGCGAATTCACCACCGCCCGCATCACGGCACGTGTGGCGGAGGCAAATGAAATCCTCGCCCGCTACGATCTGACCACTTTCACGGCGCAGGAAGTGATCGCGGAAGTTTACAACGCCTATGAGCGACTGAAAGCTCACGTCAGCAACACGATTCCCGTGCTGCACCAAGCTTGGAAATCCGGAAAATCGCTGCTTTTCGAGGGTGCCCAAGGCACTTTGCTCGACATCGACTTCGGCACCTATCCGTTTGTCACCTCTTCCAACACCACCGCCGGCGGTTCCTGCACCGGCACCGGCCTGCCGCCGACCGCGATCCAAGCGGTGATCGGCGTGTGCAAGGCCTACAC
>JBMTCD010000315.1:0-3106 GCA_049430545.1 Luteolibacter sp. | reverse complement strand
GGGCGGGTTTGTCGCCATGGTCGCGCTTCTCGGGCTCGATCCACTGCGGGTGGAAATCCTCATCGCGGTCGGGTCGGCTGTATTCGTAGGGTCCGCGGTAAACCGCCGGATCGAAGGTGAAATTGCCATGTCCCGGAGGCGTGGGCGTGGCCCATTCCAGCGTGGTGGCGTTCCACGGGTTGTCGCCCTCCGCTTTCCTGCCGGTCTTCCAGGAAATGAAAAGGTTGATGATGAAGGGGATCTGGGCGAGCGCCAGGGTCCAGGCACCCATCGACATCCAGATATTCATATCGAGGTTCTGCGCTACAGTATTGGCGAAGACATTGGTGCCGTCCCCAGTGGCGGCGGTGGCCTTGTCAAGGTAGGCGTCGCCGCCATTGTACCAGCGGCGGTGGAAACCGGCCATGCCTTGGAGCAGCATCGGGAAGAAGATGATGTTCATGCAGACCAGGCTTGGCCAGAAGTGCAGGTGATTGAGCCAGGAACTCATGTAGCGTCCGGTGATTTTCGGATACCAGTGGAGGATCCCGGCGAAAAAACCGAAGAGGATGCCCGGAGCCACGACATAGTGGAAGTGACCGATCACGTAGTAGGTGTCGTGCAGGTGGAGGTCGGCGAGGTTGAAGGCGAGCGGCAGGCCGGTGAGGCCGCCGATGCCGAACATCGGAATGAACGCGCAGGCCCACAACATCGGCGGGCTGAAACGGATGGATCCGCCCCACAGCGAAATGAGCATCGAGGTGATGATGACCACCGAGGGCACCGAAATCAGCACGGTGGTGGTCTGGAAGAAGGTTGAAACCCAGGCACCCATGCCGGTCATGTACATGTGGTGGGCCCAAACGATGAAGGAGAGGAAACCGAGCACCAGTACCGAGTAAACCATCGCCTTGTAGCCCCACAGCGGCTTGCGGGTATTGGCGGGGATGATTTCCGAAACACAGGCGAAGGCCGGGAGCAGCAGCACATACACCTCCGGGTGGCCGAGGAACCAGAACAAGTGCTGGAACAACAAAGGCGAGCCACCGCCGGAAAGATCGGCAAGCCCCTCGGTCTTGGTGAACAGGCCGCTCGGCATGAAGAAGGAAGAGTGCGCCACGCGGTCCATCAACTGCATGATCCCGGCGGCCTCCAGCGGCGGGAAGGCCAGCAGCAACAGGAAGGCGGTGACCAGCATTGCCCAGACGAAGAAGGGCAGGCGCATCCATGTCAGTCCGCGGGCGCGCAAGTTGATGATGGTCGTGATGAAATTGACCGAACCGAGCAAGGACGAAGTGATGAGCAGCACCAGGCCGATGAGCCATTGGGTCTGTCCCGCCAGCCATTGGTTGACGATCTGCCCGTCTGCAAAACCGGCCAGCGGCGAGTAGTTCGTCCAACCGGACTTGGCCGCGCCGGATTCCATGAAGAACGAGGCACACATCACCAGGCCTCCGGCGAGGTAAATCCAGTAGCTCAACATGTTGAGCCTTGGAAAGGCCATGTCAGGCGCGCCAATCTGCAAGGGGGTGACGTAGTTCCCGAATGCGCCGAATCCGAGAGGCACGATGCCGAGGAAGACCATGATCGTGCCATGCATGGCACCGAACATGTTGTAGGTCTCGCCGGTCACCTTGCCATCCTGAAGCCAACGGGCCTTCCAGTTATCGGTGAAAATCCAGCTCATCCACTCCGGCAGCGGCTGGTGTGGGAAGGCAATGCTCCAGCGCATGACCATCATCAGGTAAAACCCGAAGGCCAGAAAGAGCATTGCGGTGATGCCATACTGGATGCCGATCATCTTGTGATCGGTCGAAAAAATGTATTTCCGGATGAATCCCGGATCGTGGTGGTGGTCGTCGTGTCCGGTATGAGAGTTGGAAGAGGCGCTCATGGTTGCGTCGTGCGGCGTTCGTTAGTCCGGATAGTGCTGAGAGAATGGCAAAATATGCTTGGTCGCGATTGCGGCCGGCAATTTGGTTGTTCAGGATTCATCTCATGGCAGTGGCCGGAATGGGTGAAAGTGTGCTGGGATGAGTGTCAGTCAAGAGGGCGGTTCATCAATGCGTGATGCGTGAGGAGTCTCAGGGGGCGGCCTCCGCGACCGGAGCGAGTGTGATGGGATCGACCATTGCGGCTGGATCGAGCGGTTCGCCGGGCAGATTCTTGGCGTGGTCGGCGTTGAGTTCCTCCGCAGTCATTTGCTGGCCCGCCTTGGCGCGGGCCGAGGAGATTTCCATTGCGGCCTTGGCCATTTCCACGGTGACAACATCTCCGGTGGAATTTCCGAAGTTGTTGCGGACGTAGGTCATGATGCCGGCAAGATCTTCCGGGCTGAGTCCTGTTCCCTGCGCGGCCATGCCGCCGGCACCGCCGTAGGTCTTGCCGGTGCTCATCGGACCAACGAGACCGTTGAGGATGATCATGGCGAGTCGGTCGGTGGCCCCTTTGATCCAATCGGAGCCGACGAGCGTTGGGAAATTGGCACCGTCGCCGCGGGCATCGGCACCGTGACAGCCATTGCACTTCACCGAGTAGATCTTGGATCCGCGGGTCATGAAGGCGGCGAGCGCCTCCTTCGGCTCGGGGCCGGATGCCTCCATGCCGGGCGGAGGAGTGCGCACGTATCCGGGTTTGAAAACCGCACCGTAGTTGAATAGGTCGCCCGCCCCGCCGAGGATACCGCCGGCGATCAGGAAAACCGCACCACACGTGGCGATCACCCAAAGGGAAATCGGCTCGGATCCGCTGTCTTCGATGCGTTTTTCACGCACAGCCGCGGCGGCCTCCCGGACCAGGCGGTCGTGGGCTGCGGTCACGTTGATCGAATCCTCGAGATCGGGTTTCGGACTGGGCTCGGACATGTCGGAAAGTGCGTGGTGAATATGGAAAATCAACTTTTACTGTCATCCTTGGCAGGCGCGAAATCGAAGGCCGCTGGCGCGGGATGATCCTTCTTCATGGATAGCAGGTAAGAAACGAGGGCACGCGCGGCGGGACGCGGGACGAGTTCGTAGCCCTTGCCGGCATCGAACACAAGGGCATCGGGCGATCCGGCACCGTGCACACGGCGTTTTTCAAACAGGAAGGGATGTGGCGGGCAGGTCGAGTTGTAGAGGGCCGGGTC
>JBMTCD010000314.1:0-3108 GCA_049430545.1 Luteolibacter sp. | reverse complement strand
CTACCTGAAACCGGATGGGTTTTTCCTTGGAGACGAGTTTCATGCCAATGGAGCCCAAGCAGGCTTCGGGCATGTGGCGGAAGGCCTCGAGAACGCTGCCGGTATCGGTGTCGTTCCACTCGAACCACGCGAGGTGCAGGCTGAGGTTTTCCGGAGTATCGACACGGAAGACCTCGCCGTCCGAACAGCGCAGCATCGGCGCGTCCTGGCGGTAGCTTTCGGGGAGAGGGGTGATGGTGGAGGAATTTGGAATGTTGAATGATGAATGTGGAATGGAAGTGGGGGAGATTGGCGATTGTGGATTGGGGATTGTGGATATTTGATTGGGAGAGGATGAGAGGTCATCCACGATCTTCGATCTACGATTTGATTCGGACGCGCCGCCCGCGCCCTCACCCCTTTGGGGCACGTCGCGTTCGCTACTGTCCAAAACGGCTACAGGCCTTCGCCGTTTTTCTGCCCTTTCGCTTTCCGCACCGTTGGCGGAATCACGGCCGGCTCGTAGAGCCAGCCCTACCGTGGGCCGGAAGGCCAATACCGTTTCGCCACCGCCGGCGGGGGTCTGGTTCATCCACCACCACGCGAGGGCCTCGACGGAGGCCAAGGTGGCCATGATGGCAAGCAAGATGACGATCGGGCGGCGCATGCGGGAGTGCTTGGTCGGTTTTTTATGGGGGCCTTGGGGCCACGGCCCTGTTCTTTTTCCCCTGTCCCCTGCCCTCTCTTCTCAGGCTATCCAATGGTGGCAGGTGGGCAGCAAGTGAGTGCACCTGAGAGTGCACCTGAGGCTGGTGCAATCAATCCGGATACGGAAGAAAGAACCAGGGATCGGGCGGACTGAAGTCCGCGCTCCATCAATGAAACGAAAAAAGACGCCATCGCGAACGAAAGCGTCTTTTGTCGTGAGAAGCTCCAGCAGTCAGGGTTTCAAGCCGTAGCTTGAGCCGAGAAAGCGCGTGGGCGGCTGCGGAGCATCAGGCCGGAACCCAAGAGGCAGGCGAGAGCGAGCAGGCCGGCCGGCTCGGGAATCGCGGTGATGGCGGTGATGGCGATGTTGTCGATATACGTTGAACCACCTTTAAAGGCGAACTGGATGGACTGCCCGTTACCCAAAGTCAAGGGTGACGCTCCGACAGTGAGAGACAAAGCAAAATCGGCGAAGTCGCCGGACGTTGTGGGGACATTTGGATTGAGGACGGGTAAACTTCCAAGAGTGCTACCGATGGCGGTCCATGAGGGGCTGAGGTAGGATGTGGAGTTGCTATACCTGTAGGCTACATCGAGGATAGAGTTACTGTATCCCGCTGCGGCGTCAAAGAACAATGTGCCGAGAGAAACGGCTGAACCTGAAGTGTTGGTCAAAGTGAAAAACGTGCTGAATTCGTTGGCTCCCGTACGCAAATAGCCGTCGGATCCAGATCCACTATTGAATGCGCTGTCGCCATAAAACACCCCGATGCCACCACCGGTATCACCTCCCTCGGTGCGGCTTTGAAGGGCTTTTTTGACAAATCCCGAAAATCCACTGGCTGCGAAGTCAGGGGTTTCATTAGTTGAATTCTGATCAAAATCATGCCAGCCGACCAGCAGCGAGGCATGAGCGGCGGGAGCTAGCGTGAGCGCGGCCGAGGCGATGAGTGCGGCGGAGCGGAGCTTTGTTTTCATATTGGAGAGACAGGTGGTGGGGAGGCAGGAATGTGTGGATGGCTGGGAAACGGTTGTGGTAATCAGCGCTGATACCGGAGACGGGGAGGAGAATGCATGCCTAGCCTCGAGGGCGCAAGAAAGATTTTTACATTCTTTGGCATAGTAGAAATGATTGTGCGGAAACGGGTATTTTTGACGGAGAGAACAAAACAGAGTTTAGGAAAGCAGATTGCATGCCAATCATCCGGATATTGCCGTTTCTGGATTGACGATTCTGAGATTCAGTCGGCATTCACGGTGCCGGGGATATGGGGGATGGGGAGCGCAGGAAGGGTGTCTTTGGCGCGTTGTTCCTCAAGGCGCTCGACAGCGCGGCGCCAGGCAGGGGTGTTTTCCGGGTCAGGCGGGGTTGCGAGCATCTCCATGGGCGGCAGCGGCAGGTCGCTGATTTCGCGGCGGGTGAGGATCTTGCGGAAGGCGTGGGCCTCGACACGCATGAAGAGCCGCCAATTGACCCGGTCGAGGAGTTGGCGGCCGGCATCGGCCTGGCCGGCGAGCACCCGGGCCGTGCCTTCCAGAGCCTGGACCATCATCGGGGCGACGAGTTTCGATTGGCGGAGCGCGGGGATCAAGGCAAGAGCCGGCTCCGGTTGATCGGCCATGAGGTGGGCGAAGGCGAGAGCCGAAAGGAATTCCGGTTGATCGGGAGCTGCAGCCACCAGGTTTTCCAGGGCGCTTACGGTATTGGCGGGAGGCTGGACCTCGTGGAGGAGTGAGAGGTAGTGGTAGTTGTTGAGGAGTTCCACGTTGTGCGGCTCGAAGCGCAGCAGAGTGCGGAACATGGCGAGCAGGTCCTCGGAACGGTTTTGGGCGGAAAGCGAGGCAAAGATCGGTCGCAGGTCGCGATAGAGCGGGATGGGCCCCCAGCCGATGCGGACGCCGGCGACCCAGGAGTCCTCGATCACGGTTCCGGCACCGAGAGTGGTGGCGTATTGGCCGATTTCGAGGAAGCGGTTGCGCGACTGGTCGAAGGCGGCATTGTTGAGGGCATTGAGCCATGCCTCGGACTCGGCGGCGCGGTCGTCGCGCATGCGGGCGGCGGCGGCCCTGGCAAGCCAGAGGTCGACGAGATCGCAGGAATCGGGCGGGTCATCGAGCAGGGCGGTGATTTCGTCGGAGCGTTTGCTGCGAAGCAGGGCGTGGAGGCGGGCGATGTAGGCGGACGGGCTGGTAAGGGCGGCAGCGGCAAGCAGGTCGGCAGCGCGGTCTCTTTGGTTGTGGCGGACCAGCCAGGTGCCAATGGTGCCGGGATCGAGGTCGAGAAAGCGGTCGATGGCCCGCTGGAAGATCGGGCCTGAGGCATCGCCGGCTTCGTCGATTTCCGGGGGGAGCGCGTAGAGGTGGTGGAGCGTGGTGGCTTTTGGCTGGGCCTGGACCCATTCCGGCAGCGGCGGCAGAGGC
>JBMTCD010000313.1:0-3112 GCA_049430545.1 Luteolibacter sp. | reverse complement strand
GGACCACGGCAAGACCTCTTCCCACAAGCATTGGTGAGTTTTCCACGAAGACGAATCGCGGCAGAATCTCGCTGACGATTCGCGCCATTTCCGACCACAGACCGCTTCTCTCTCCGTCGATCCCTGCGCCTTTTCCAGCGGCTGAGATGTCCTGGCACGGGAATCCGCCGCAGACGACATCGACGATTCCTTTCCATGGTCGCCCGTCAAAGGTTGTGACATCATCCCACACGGGGAACCATGGGAGGATTCCATCCCGTTGGCGTTGCAGCAGTGCCTTGCGGCAATGCTCGTTGATTTCCACCGCGCAGACGGGGTGATGTCCGAGAAGGATTCCGCCGAGGATTCCTCCCCCTGCTCCAGCAAATAGGTGTAGCTCATTGAGTGTGTCGTTAGGTGATTCGGGCAAGCGATAACAAGGCGTGCGAGGCAACGCCGACAACGCTGCTGATGGATTCGGAGTCATTCGCGGCGTGCCTCCACTTGATCGTTGTGCCGAATTCATAGCGCGAGCCTCCCTTGCTCTAGCTCGCGTTCGATACGTTGGCGGGCGGTGTCGAAGTGTTGCGGGTCTTTTTCGATGCCGATGAACTTCCTGCCAGTTCTCAGGCAGGCGATAGCGGTTGTGCCCGCCCCCATGCAGAAGTCTAGCACCGTGTCACCTGGGCGGCTGTAGTCCTCCACGATGCGGCACATAGCATTTAGCGGCTTTCCTCCCTTGTGTTCGATTGTCGTCTTGCTGCCCTCATAGACTCCAGGCAGCGTGCCCCATTTGATTTCAGCCTTTGTGCGTGCCGGGATCAGCCAGTCAGTCCACGAACTGGGTCCGTCTCCCGTGAGTCTCACTGACCGTCCGCGAGCAATGACAGGGATAGGAGCAAACACGTAGCGGCCTACTTCCTTCATTCGGCGTTCCCAATCGCGGGCGAGCACATGGTCTGTCAGGATGCAGGCCCAGCCATGATCAGGCAGGGCTTTGCACACCTCCCACACCTCTTCATCACTCCACGCGGCGTAGCTGATCACTTCACGGGTTGTTTTTGTCCCGTTCCCCGTATGCCCATCACCTTTCACCGCATCATGCCCCGCGTGAGTTCTTGCGCTGAAGGGCGGGTCAGAGATCACCGCATCTATGCCTGTCAGTAGCGGCATGATGTCTCGGCAGTCACCAAGATACAGCCGCACATCATCCCCCAAGGCACAACAAACGCATGGACCTAACGCCGATGGGCGCTCTGTCTGCTTGCGGGGATCTGTGGCGGCGTAGGTCATGCTATGCGTTGTGCCGAATAATGCCGAGCGTGGCGGCGAGCCTGTCCCGTTGAACCATCAGCCCCTGCATGGCGAAACAGAACGCTTCCGGGCTGTCTGGCTTCTGCCATTCTTCCACCGCATCAGCGATGGCATCATGCGCGGCGCGAAGCACACTTTCGGAGTGCATCCGTTCGGAGATTCTGGCGCGGTAGGATCGTTTTGTTTTCATGCCGTTCTATGAATCCATGCCACCGAGGCCGCGATTCTTCTTCCGACTGCCAACGGACGCGATAGCTTGGCTGTTCGGCGAATAACCGAGAGCGGCCCTTTCGTTATCGGTGAGTTTGGACAGGGCCAGTTCTCGGAGTTGCTCCATGTCCATCCATTTTTCGCGGTCGATGCTCACCAGGTCGCGCAGGTATCCAGCCACCCCCTTACGGTGGCGTTTCCCCTGCTGCTCCACAAACTCGGCAAGCGTCTGATCCGAGAGCGGGAGCGAAAACACGCGCCGAACAATGGCATGCTGCCGACGGCGACTCGCTGGTTGTTTGGGCGTCTTCATTCCGATTCAGACTCGGTTGGTTGTTCGCGCCGCGGCAGATGCCCGGCGTTCTCTGAATCCATGCCACCGAGGCCGCGATTCTTCTTCCGACTGCCAACGGACGCGGCGGCGTTGTCTTTTGCCGGGTGGACCGTGCGCACGGTGCCGGTCGAGGCAGTTTGCCGTCCTTCACGAATGCACCCACGCTGATCAGACGTGGCAGCTTCGATAATTAGTCCCAGCGATGGCATGGATTCAGAGAACAAGTGCATGCACCATGCGTTGCCGAGATAGATCGTTTGTCCGGCCATGATGGGTCAGGGGATGGCGGCTTGTTGTTGCGGGAACAGCGAGAAATCCGCCGGGGTGGTCAGCAGCTCCCAGCCCTTCCTGGTCACGATGTAGTTGATCGCACAGCCGCGGCCGGTGTCGCGGCTGGCCTCGGTGATCAATTTCAACTCGGCCAGCCGTTCGCAGGCGCACACCACCGTCTCGTAAGCGATCCGGAAGCGCTGCGCCAGGTCGCGCCGGCGGCAGCCTACCAGGCCGCAGCGGCCGATGTGGATGAACAGCACCAGCTCGGTCATGGTGCGCACGCCGGCGGCATGAATGAGCAGCGGATCGGCCATGATGGGGCGGCACTTCACAGGCGGAAAAGGCTGAGGGTACGCCAGTGGACTTCCCGGTCGGCCAGCGCCCGCAGGCGCAGCCGCTCGGCAGCGTGCCAGGCACCGCAACGCAGGGCGATGGCGGCCAGCCCCAGCAGCGTCACCCCACACAGGGCGCTGCCGTGCAGCCAGGCCGCCACCGCCCACGTGCCCGCGGCCGTGGCCACGGAAAGCATCATCAGCGCCAGCCAGCCTTGGCGGCGGGCCTCGGCGCGGAGTCGGGCGGAGCGGCTCATGCGCCCTCCTTTCCATAGGCGCGGCGCTCGGCGCGGTGCAGCCGCCAGTAGGCCCAGCCCAGCTTGTTGATGTGGTCCATCAGCCGGTCGAAATGGACGCCGCTGCCGGGCGAGGGTTCGAGCTCCAACAGCAATTCCGCCCGGGCCCAGTCGTCGTCGCCATCCGCAGCCAGCGCGCGGAACAAATCCCGGGCGGTCTCGCGGTCCAGATAGTGTGCCGGCACCTCGTCCACCGCCTCGAGGGCGGCATTGAGTTCCTGCTGCAGCTCCTGGCGCAGCAGCTGCGCCTCTTTGCTTAGGGCCTTGCCGATGGAGGTGCTGGTTGCGGCTGCTCCAGCGGCGAGGCCAAAAGCCTGCAGTGCATGACGTCGGCTAAAAGGCATCAGGTTGTAGGCAGATGCCTTCAACTTGTT
>JBMTCD010000312.1:0-3122 GCA_049430545.1 Luteolibacter sp. | reverse complement strand
TCATGCGGTGGCCGGCGGAGATTCCGGCCGGAAGTGTTTGTTCGGAAATGGCATCCACCATCGATCTGCTTCCCACCTTGGCGGCAATTGCCGGCGCAGAACTGCCGGACGTAGCCCTGGATGGCAAGAACATCCTGCCTTTGCTGACAGAAAAGGGCGCCAAATCCCCCCACGAATACTTTTTTTATACCAGCAGGGGGGCGGCTGTGCGTTCGGGTGATTGGAAATATCACAAAGTGATGCACTTCAAAGTCCAAGAAACAGCAAGGAAACACACCGGCCCGGCTCTTTACAACTTAAGCAACGACATCGGAGAAGCGCATAATGTGATCGAGCAACATCCCGAGATCGCGGATCGACTTGCCAAGGCGCTGGATGAGCATCTCAAACGATAATCAGCGGGCTCCGCACAGTGAAGAGGCACGCCACACCCGATCCCGAATTGGCGAAGCGAAAAGGCGGGCACGAGGATACTTCCCAGGATATCTACTTCGGCGGGCATGGGTTATTCTATTCGCCCCGCATGATCAAACCCGGCGAAGACAAGACACTCGGCATCGAAGTGAAGGGCGGCAAGGCAGTCGCCACCCGATTCCGCGTCCATGAATTGAAATCGATTTGGAACCAGTTATTTATGCGAAAGCTCCGAAGACTCCCTGTTCGTCTATTACTAAGTGCCGTTGCCGTTGGAGCACTCCGGGTGAGTCATGCGGCGGCCACTGGAACCGAGCCCCCGCCCCAGCCAAATGTGATCCTGATCGTTGCCGATGATCTGGGTTGGCAGGATGTGAAATGCTATGACATCGATGAACCGTCTCCGGTGGAGACGCCAAACATGGATGCTTTAGCCAAGCGGGGGGTGCTTTTTCGGCAAGCCTATTCTCCGGGGCCCGTCTGCTCGCCGAGCCGCGCGGCGATTCTCAGCGGGGCCCACCCGGCCCGCGCGCAGCATGTCGGCGTGGCCGGTGGACATCCGCCGCGTCCCCACCATCCCACAGGGTCACGCTTGATCAATCCTTGGGATCGCGCCAGCCTGGCGCCGGAGGTGGTCACCTTGGCGGCAGCCCTGAAGCAACAGGGTTACGCGACAGGCCATTGCGGCAAATGGCACCTCCGGAAGGGCCCTAAACCACAACCGACCGATGTCGGGTTTGATTGGAGCCGCGATCACCATGGGGTCCAAAGTCCCATGAAACCGGATCGCCTGACCGGGTTCGCCACCCGCGACGAGGGCGATCCATACAGGCTCGACGACAACGGTTTTCCCCGTGATCAGAACAACGAGGACGCCCTCACCTTCCTGCGCGAGAACAAAGACCGGCCGTTCTTCCTCTATTACTGCACTTATCTGGTCCATACCCCGATCCACATGCGCAGCCGCGCGTTGCTCGACAAGTATGTCAAGAAACTGGGTGTCGAGTTGCCCGAGAACCCGCAGGAATGGCGACAAGGCGGCCAGAGCAACCCGTTCTACTGCGCCAGCATCGAGCAGTTGGATTACTACTTGGGACAGGTGTTCGACTATCTGGCCAAGACCGATGACCCGCGCTGGCCGGGGCACAAACTGATCGACAACACCTATGTTATTTTAACTTCCGACAACGGCGGGATGGAAGGCACGGAGGAGGAGATCATCACCGATAACGCCCCGCTTGATGAAGGCAAACTCCATCTCCAGGAAGGGGGAGTGCGTGTGCCGCTGCTTATCGCCGGGCCGGGCATCAAGCCGGGTACGGAGTCCGATGTGATGGTGAATGGTCTGGATTTCTACCCCACGATCGTGTCACTGGCCGGCGCCACCAAACCCGCCGGACAGAAGTTCGACGGCTGCGATTTGTCGGATCTGCTGCTCAAGGATCCGACCGACCCGACCTTGGTGCAGGATGCGACCGGCAAGGTTCGCGACACCATGCTGTGGCATTTCCCGAGCAGCGTCTGGATGGAGAGTTCCATTCGTACCGGCGACTACAAGCTGATGCGAAACTATGATGTCGGAGGGATCAACAGCCGATGGAACAAGCGGAAAACAGCTCCACCGCTTGAACTCTACCGGCTTTACAATACGGAAAAAGGCCAACCGGTCCGGGTCGACATCGAGGAACAAAACAATCTGGTGGAATCGATGCCGGAGAAAGCCCGTGAGATGGATCAGCGCCTGACCGAGTTGCTCACCGAAATGAAGGCCACCTACCCGTCGTATAACCCGCATTATTCCGGAGAACTCCCGAACAAGAACAAGGTGCCGATTGTGGTCGATCACGAACGGCAAGGCCGGAAAGTCACGGTGAGCTACAAGGAACAGGGAGCGCGGGTCGTCGATGCCAGCTTGATCTACACCACCACCGGGGCGAAACCGCGTGCAGAATGGTTTAGCATGCCGGCCACCCTTCAGCCTGAATCGCAAGTCACCGTCAATCTACCGCCAGGCACCACGCATTATTTCATCAACCTAACCGACGAGAACAATTTCCTCGTCAGCTATCCAGATGTGCCGAGCGGGTCTCCCGGGAAAAAAACTCACCAGGAACCTTCGGCCGCGGCCCTGAAGGTCGAGGTGCAATAGCACATCCCGACGCCGGGGATCATCGAATTTCCGGTGGGCCAGGTGCCCCCAGGATCCACCAAAGACCGGGCATGATGCGGCCATGGCAAAGCCGACCTATGGATCATGTCATCAACCTCTTTCAGCTTGTCACCTCCGAGAATCGGGGTGTGACGGTAAAACGTGGGCTTGGACTCCATTCTCCCCGCGCTCCTTCTCGGCCTCGCCAGCGATCCCAAGGAGGCCGACGACCCCGCGGCCAAGCACCCCGATATCGTCGGACGCTTGCTGGAAAAAATGGACGCTTGGTGGGATCCCGGCGTCGCCGCCGGTGAAGCTCCGGCGGACGAGGACCGCGCCTGAATCCGGCGTCCCCCGGCACACACAGTGCGGGATCTTTTTCTTTGGCGGACCAACAAAAAAAGGCGGTTAGCAGGGGAATTTTCCACGGGCACCGTGCCCGTGTCGTGTTACCATGTGCTCTGTCCTCGGTGGATCCTCGCTAGTTGCCGCTGCCGTTCGACCGATCGCACGACCATGACCCGCCTCTCCCTCCTCGCCTCGGCCCTGTCGGTTTTCG
>JBMTCD010000311.1:0-3134 GCA_049430545.1 Luteolibacter sp. | reverse complement strand
ACCAAGGCCGCGTTATTGGATTGGCCACTTCGAAGGACCTCAAAGCGCAGGCCAAATAAGCTAAAACATGAAAAAAACAGCACTCCTACTCGCTGCCACGCTTCTCTGCCAAATTTCTCGAGCCGAGATCACCACCCCTGATGCCCAGTCGGGGGCAGGCCCCGTCGTCGATAACCTGCGCTGTGAATCCCTCAAGGACCCGCTCGGTATTGATGTCGCCAAGCCGAGGCTGAGTTGGGTGATGGAGAGCGGAGAGCGCGGGCAGAAACAGACGGCCTACCAGATCGTCGTCGATGGCGTCTGGGATTCGGGTAAGGTCGTATCCGACCAGTCGGTGGCGGTGGAGTATGCCGGTTCGGAGTTGAAATCCCAGACACGCTACGACTGGCGCGTTCGGGTTTGGGACGAGAAGGGTGTGGCCGGGGAATGGAGTCCGCGCGCCCGATTCGTGACCGGCGTGCTTGGCAAGCCCTGGCAGGGGAAATGGATCACCGGTGGGCCCGCCGCCAAGGCTATCGGCTATCACGCCGGTGAAACCACCGTTGATGAAATCAAGTGGGTGCAGGTGGATCTCGGGCAACCGGCCGAGGTGCAATCGGTCGTCCTTGAATCGCTGCGACACGAGAATCGGGACGGCTTCGGTTTTCCCTCACGCTACAAGATCGAGGCATCGAACGACCCGGAGTTCTCTTCGCCGCTCGTGATCGCCGACCATACTCAGAGCGACGCGCCTAACCCCGGAAGCACCGCAGTCGCTCATCCCGCGAAGGTCACGGCACGCTACATCCGGGTGACCGCGACGAAGCTCTATCCTTGGAAAAACAACTTCTGCTTCGCCCTCGGCGAGCTACGAGTCCTCTCCAACGGAAAGAACCTGGCAGCAAATGCCCCGGTCTCGTTCAAAGACAGCGTGGACAAATACGGCTGGCATCATCAGGCGCTCACGGACGGCATGAGCAGCAAGCCGCGAAGCCTGCCAGTCTTCAAGAGTGAGCTCATTCTCGATAAGAAAGTCGCTGAAGCGGTGCTGAGCATTTGCGGCCTGGGACACCACGAGCTGTTCCTCAATGGCAAGAAGTTCGGCGAGGACCTGCTCGCGCCGGGTTGGACGAATTACCGCAAAACCTGCCTCTACGATACCTTCGACCTGACGGATCAACTGCGGAAGGGAAAGAACGAGCTAAGGGTGATGCTCGGTAACGGCTTCTTCAGCATCCTCAATGTCACCGGCGGGCGCTATGGCAAGCTGACCGGGTCCTTCGAGCAACCGATGCTGACCTTGCAGATGCGCATCCGCTTTGAGGACGGCACCGAACAAACGATCATCAGCGATGAATCGTGGAGAACCGCCAACGGTCCGATCACCTTCTCCTGCGTGTTCGGAGGCGAAGATTACGACGCACGCCTGGAAAAACGGCTCGATGACGACAGCAACTGGACGCCAGTCACACTCACCAAAGGCCCGGGCGGGGCGCTGACCGGACTTTCCCAGGCTGCCCCCCCCATTGGTGCGATCGAAACACTGAAGGCAGCGAAGGTGAACAAGATCAGCCCCAACCTCTGGGTCTACGACTTCGGGCAGAACGCCTCGTTCATGCCTCGCCTGAAAGTGAAAGGAGTCGCCGGTGCGACGGTGAAAATGATTCCCGCCGAAATGCTCGATAAAGACGGGCGGATCTACGATCCGATGTGCGGCGGCAAGTCGTTCTACACCTACACCCTCAAAGGCGAATCCACGGGCGAGACATGGTTTCCCCAGTTCTTCTACCGCGGCGGGCGTTACCTGCAGGTCGAGCTGAGCGCGCCTGATGGCAATCCTTTGCCAGAGATCTCAGAATTGGAAAGCGTGGTCGTGCACAGCAAGACGAAGCCCGCCGGCGACTTCGAGTGCTCGAACGAATTGTTCAACCGCATCCGCACCCTCATCCGCTGGGCGCAGCGCAGCAACCTGATGAGCGTGATCACGGACTGCCCGCATCGGGAGAAACTCGGATGGCTCGAGCAATACCATCTCCACGGCTACGCACTCCGCTACGAGTGGGATATGGCCCCGATCTATGTCAAGGGCATGGGCGACATGGCCCAGGCCCAACTCGACAACGGCCTCGTGCCGGACATCGCTCCGGAATATAAAGTTTTCGCCGGCGGCTTCCGCGATTCGCCGGAGTGGGGCTCGTCGTTCGTGATCGTGCCATGGCAGCATTACGAGACCACCGGAGACGTTTCCCTGCTGGCCACCTACTTCGACCGGATGAAGCGCTACTGCGATTACCTCGCATCGAAGTCCCAGGATCTGATCGTCTCGCACGGCCTCGGCGATTGGTATGACATCGGCCCAAAAAAGATTGGCTACGCGCAATTGACCCCGCCGAAAGTCACCGCCACCGCCTACTTCTTCCGCTGCGCAGACACCCTATCCCGGACCGCGGCCCTGCTCGGAAAAACCGAAGACGCGGAAAAATATGGCGCGCTGGCCGCCAAGATCCGTGAGGCGTTCAACCAGAATTTCTGGAACGAGAAAGAGGGGATTTTTTCCACAGGTTCTCAATGCGCCAATGCCGTTCCGCTGGTGATGGGGATAGCTGAACCGCATATGCGGCAACGCGCGCTCGATGCCATCATCAAGGATGTCGAGGCAAAAAATCTCACCGCAGGCGATGTTGGATTCCACTACCTGCTCCGCGCGCTCTACGAAGGCGGACGCTCGGATGTCATCCACGCCATGACCAACCAGTCGGAGAAACCCGGCTACGGTTATCAACTCAAGAAAGGCGCGACCACATTGACCGAGGCTTGGGACGCCTTACCCAGTTCCTCCCAAAACCACTTCATGCTCGGCCACATCACCGAATGGTTCTACGCCGGACTGGCCGGCATCCAGACGGACCCCGCCGCACCGGGCTTCAAAAACATCATCATCAAGCCCGCCGTCGTCGGTGACATCACTTGGGTGAAGTGTCACCACGACTCGCCCTATGGCAAGATTGTGAGCAATTGGAAACGCGAGGGCGAAAAACTCACGATGGATGTAACAATCCCCGCCAACACGACGGCCACAGTCTTCGTCCCCACGAAAGTCGCCGCCAGCGTCTCCGAATCCGGCCAACCCGCCGCCGACGCCAAAGGCGTGAAGT
>JBMTCD010000310.1:0-3144 GCA_049430545.1 Luteolibacter sp. | reverse complement strand
CGAGGATCCCCGGTGGATGGCGTCAGAATGCCCTCAGACACTCGTTCATCAGCTACCGGGTGGCTGAGACCGGCGACGTCGCCCGGACCGCTCTGGAGGCTGGTAATTCGCCGAAGATGATTTTCCGCCACTACCGTGAGGTCGTCACGGAAGAGGATTCTGCCAAGTGGTTCTCAATCACGCCGCCGCTCAGTTGGGAACCGGAAGGACTGGAATGGGGTCTTCGAGGCCGATGGCGAAGGTTGGGGGCTGGTCGCGGTAATGAGTGCGTTGACACGGATAACGCTGCGTAACCATGAACACCATCGAACCTTCCCTCATCCAGAAGAAGGAACTCGCCAAGCGCCTGTCCGTCAGTCCCCGCACGATTGACGGATGGGTCGCCAGGCGGGTCATCCCCTGCATCAAGATCTCGCCGCGCTTCAACCTCTACGACTTGGATGCCGTGCTGTCAGCGTTGAAGAAGACCTATCAGGTGGAAGCCCGGTCCTGATTCAGAACCCTGCTGAGATGTCGAACCGGCTTCACAATCGGGCGAGATCGGGCATGCTCCTCGCGTGATCGAGAAGCTCATTTCGGGAGGCCAGACCGGGGCCGACATTGCCGCTCTGGACGTCGCGTTGAAGCACGACTTCCCCCACGGCGGGTGGTGTCCCAAAGGGCGGCGGTCTGAGGCCGGTCCGATCCCTGCCTGCTACAACGTGTTCGAGACGCCGTCTGCATCTTACCTCCAGAGGACGGAACGCAACGTCAGGGACTCAGACGGCACGGTGGTTTTCACACTCGCAGCCAAAGTCACTGGAGGGTCCCTTCGGACCATTGAATTCACCCGGAAGCACGGAAAGCCGTGCATTCACATTCCCTCTCAAGGCGGATTCTTCGAAAATCCGGCGCTGCGCCTGCAGTCGTTCATTGCGGAGCACGGGATCAAACGCCTCAACGTGGCCGGCACACGCGAAAGCAAGGAACCGGGCATCCACAAGTGGGTGATGCAGGTGCTTGAAGATGCATTCTTCGGGTCCAAAAAGTCAGCCGGTGGTTGATGGTCCGAGGACACTCCAAGGAGCCCTGATTGATCGGGTTGAGCGATCATGTCTCAGGCGGGCATTTGGAATCGCTGGCAAATATCGGTTCCAGATCCGGATCAGCAAGCGCGACGAGCTTCAGCTTGTCGTCCATCCTGAATGCCTGCCTGAGAAACGCCTTGGCCCCCATGAGGTCTCCTTCGACGCATTGATAGCAGGCAAGGTTGTATGGGATCAATGCAACGTCCGGATGGTGGCCGGCAGCCTCCAAAAGAACGGGCCGAGCATCAGACACCGATTTTTCCCGCCTCAGTGAATAGGCCCAATGAATCCACCATTGAGGATTCTCGGGCGACTTTTTGGCGAGAGATTCTGCCAGGATTCGAGCAAGCTCCCATTTTCCCAATCGCTCGTAAATGAGGATACGCAGTTCGAGAACTGCATCGATGGTTTTGACCTCCGGCGGCAGATTCTCCAGTTCCTCCCATGCGTCCTCGATCATCCCGAGGTCGAGATACCCCGAGACCGGTTCGAGCAGGCTGGCCAGGAGGTTCATCGATTCGCTGCCATGACACGCTGAAATCCCTCGTCCGACAAGAGCCCGGCCTTGTGGAGATCTTTTGCCAGGGCGACCTGCCTTTGGGTCACCTTGTCTCCCTTCCTCTGGTTCACGCTGAGCGGCATCAGCTCCAGGTTGGCGATGACCTTGTCGAGTTCCGGGGCGACGGCTTTCGGGATGATGTGGTCCACGGAGATGATTTCTCCCGCATAGGGACCGAGTCTGACATCGGCGGTTTTGCCTCGACGCATGTCTGCCAGGTCTTCCGGCGTGGTGCCTCCCAATCGCTCCAGGATCGTCAGGTTGCGAACCATCGCGGCGGCGGTCAACCGGCCCTTCTCAGTGCCGGCCCAGCCGATTCGAGCGACCGCCTTGTCCGCCACCGTGGCGGGATCATGGCCCTTCTGCTTCGCATCCCAAAGAATTGCGGTGATTTTTTGAATTCTGGGATTGGCACCCCGCTCGCCGAGAGTCGCCAGCTTGGCGGGTTCGATCAGCGGCTCAATGAGCGTTGAAGGGTCACTTGCCACCGGACGCCCGCTGCACGGGGCGAGGAAAACAACGAAGAGCAGAAAGAGGGTGCGGATCATGGTGCGCGAGCGCATTACCAGATGAATATCCGCGTGGCCATTCTCGAAATTCGTTGGTCCGAAACTCGCTCCCAGGGCATGGCAGGCTCATCGGGAAGCGTTGAAGCGCTCATGGCCACCACTCACCGGTCGCTCTCGATGTAGATGCGCTGGAGGCGGATGTTGCGGGCGACGGCGTTGACGGTTGCAAGCTGGATGCCTGCACGCAGGAAGGCGGCGCTGAGCGGGAGCTGGGTCGCGGTTTCACCACTGGCGGTCAGATCGTCGGTGAGGTTGTCGATGCGCCAGGAGATGACATTGGCGCTGGGGGCGCAGAATATGTAGGCGTCGTAGATCTTGCCGGGGAGGAACGCCACGCCCGTGTCGGTGCGTGAGGTGCCTGTTCCGCTGCCAGTCAGGAAGAACCAGTTGGCGTCCAGGGTTGATCCGTTGACGTGGAGCCGGTGAAAACCTGCATGGCTGCCAGCGGGCAAGTTGCTGCTGACCACGCCCGCCATGGAGAGGTTGGTCATGCCGACAAAAATGCGGGTGCCGGTGCTGGCTCCTGTCTCATCGTAGCTTGCATCCGGCAAAACGAATCGGGCGGCGAAAAAGAAGCCACCGCCACCCAGATCACCACGCAGCCAGAGAGCGCCTGCGGTGCCAGTTCCGGCAGAGGTGTTGACCGTGGCTGAGGTAACGATGTTGGCCATGTAGCCGTAGGCTTCGGTCGGGTTGGGGTGGCTGATGGTGCCGACGCTGGTGAGGGTGTTGCCGATGGCGCTCAGCGAGGTGCCTGAGCTGGGGCCAATGAAGGTGATGAAGTTCTGGAAGAACGAGGGCTGAAGCGGTGTGCTCAGACCGGACGGGCCGAGCTGGCGGAGCATCATGCGGCCACCGAGGCTCTTGGCGTAGAACCGGAGCTTGCCGGACGCCGGGACGGCCGGGGTGGCTTGATCGTCCATTTCGGCAACCTGGATGTTTTCCAGCG
>JBMTCD010000309.1:0-3152 GCA_049430545.1 Luteolibacter sp. | reverse complement strand
GGCAGCAGCGGGCGCCGCGCCGGATCGTTTGTTCGGTCAATCGCCCTTTGCCGGGATAATGGGCGCCGCGGCCTCGCCAAAGACGAGATCGGAGGGATCAAAGCCGAAAAAGCGTCCCGCTGGCGCGCCGGTCCTTGGCCCACCTGCCCGATCACCGTCCTTGGCGAGTACCTCGGCGGGCGAGATCTCTTCGGCGGGCTGCTCAGAGATCGTGCCGCTACCTTGGCCAAATTTTGCACCGCTGTTTGCAGCACCAGAGGCCGGACACATGTCAGCACCCGACGACGCGCCACAACAGGCTTCGAAGATCCCTCTTGCGCATGGGGCGGTTACACATGTTGCAGAACACTAACCTGGAGGATTCACTTCATGAATCCATGCCGTTAGACGCGCCGCATGAGCAAGCCATCACCTGCCCCGCCGTTAGTTGCTGTCCCTTGGAGTGGTGTAGGTGGTTCTGATCGTCACCGCGGAATTGGCGCATCCCACATGCGCAAAACCGCTTGACCGGAACGACCGCGTTACTGAAGTTTGGACCCTAAGGGATAGGCGCAGTCAACTCCGACGCCCCGCCTTGCGCGTCGATAAAAGCAGGTTTGTCTCGGACACTGTGACACCCTCCATCGCGCGGATGCGGTGGATGGTTTCGTCCAGTTCCACTAGGGTCTGCGTGCCAAGTTCCACGATCAGGTCCCAGCGCCCGTTGGTAGAATGGACTGCCTGCACTTGCGGCAGACCGCCAAGCCGCGCCATGATCTTTTCGCCGCCGCGCCCTTCGATGCCAATCAGCATCAGCGCCCTCACCGGTAAGGCGCTGACATCCCCGCGCGTAACCACCGTGAATCCCGCGATCTCGCCCTTTGCGGCCAGCCGCTCCATTCGCGCGCGGATCGTGGCGCGCCCCAGCCCCAAACGTTCAGCCAGATCGGACAGCGAGGCGCGGCCGTCGCGCCGCAGTTCCAGGATAAGACGCTGGTCCGCATCGTCCATTTTGTGTGATCCTGTCGCCGTTTCGATCAATTATACCGACGAAACGATCATAACAAGGATAGTATTTGCCACAAAGCGGAAAGATCCTGGAGCGCGAAGGAGAAGACCATGCCCAATGCCATCCTCATCGGTGCCCCTATTGATTCCGGCCAACGTAATCCCGGCGGTCTGATGGGGCCTGCCGCTTATCGCGTAGCAGGTATCGCGGCGGTGATCCGCGATCGTGGCTACCGGGTCGAGGATTGGGGCGATCTGTTCCTGTCGGCGCTGCCGTCCGCCACCTGCCCGAACCTCTCCGTCCATTCCCTGCCCGAAACTGTGGGCTGGACCATGGCCTTGGCCGAAAAGGTAGATCAGGCGCTGTCGGAGAATGGCCTGCCGGTGGTCATGGGGGGCGATCACTCGCTGGCACTGGGAGCGGGCGCGGGGGCTGCTGCCTATGCCAAGCGCATTGGGCGGCCGCTGTTCCTGCTTTGGTTGGATGCCCATTCCGATTTCCACACGCCGCTGAGTACCACCTCGGGCAACTTGCACGGCACACCCGTGGCCTATATCGCGGGGCGTGACGGCTTTGAAGCCTTCCCGCCCTTTCCGCAGCCTGTCCCGCCGCAGAACATTTGCCTTTACGGCATCCGCTCGGTCGATGCGGCGGAACATGCGGCGCTACTGACCCATGACTTCGCCATCCACGACATGCGGGTACTGGACGAACGCGGAATCGTCGCGACCTTGCGCGAATTCCTTGAGCGCGTGCGCGATGCGTGCGGGATGCTGCATGTCTCGCTCGATGTCGATTTCCTCGACCCGTCCATCGCACCCGCCGTCGGCACCATCGTTCCCGGCGGCATGACCTTCCGCGAGGCTCATCTGATTATGGAGCTTTTACACGAAAGTGGCCTCGTCACCTCGCTCGACCTTGTGGAGCTGAACCCCTTTCTAGACGAACGCGGCCGCACCGCGCGGCTGATGGTGGACCTTGTTGCATCCCTGATGGGGCGCAAGGTCTTTGACCGCCCGACACGGAGCCACATGTGATGCTGAACCTCGTTCCCTTCGTATCCGTCGACCGCATGATAAAACTGGTTCATCGCATCGGGGTGGAAACCGTGCTGACCGACCTTGCCGCCGCGATCGAGGCCGATTTCATACGCTGGGGCCAATTCGATAAGACCCCCCGCATCGCCAGCCATTCCGATGCGGGCGTGATAGAATTGATGCCCACCTCGGATGGGCGGACCTACGGGTTCAAATACGTGAACGGCCACCCGTCCAACATGAAGCGCGGCTTGCAGACGGTCACCGCCTTCGGCCTGCTGGCCGATGTGGAGACGGGCTATCCGGTGCTTCTGTCGGAAATGACCATCCTGACTGCGCTGCGCACAGCAGCGACCAGCGCGATGGCCGCGAAATGGCTGGCACCCAAGGGCGCGCGGACCATGGCGATCATCGGCAACGGCGCGCAGGCCGAGTTTCAGGCGCTCGCCTTCAAGGCAATCTGCGGCATCACCGAGGTGCGCCTTTTCGACATCGACCTTGCGGCTACCTCGAAATGTGCGCGCAATCTTGCCGGACGGGGGCTAACTCTCACACCCTGCCGCACAGCCGAAGAGGCGATCCTCGGCGCGAGCATCATCACTACGATAACGGCGGACAAGGCGAATGCAACGATCCTGACGGATAACACCGTCGGCGGTGGTGTGCACATCAATGGTGTGGGCGGTGATTGCCCCGGCAAGACGGAACTGCACCGCGATATCCTGCTGCGATCGGCCATCTTCGTCGAATATCCGCCGCAGACTCGCATTGAGGGGGAAGTCCAGCAACTCGCACCTGACCATCCCGTCACCGAACTGTGGCAGGTGATCGCAGGTAAGGCCGAAGGCCGCCGTGACGCAGCCCAGATTACCTTGTTCGATAGCGTTGGTTTCGCCATCGAGGATTTTTCGGCCCTCAACTACATACGCTCGAAATTGCAGGAAACGGGGCTCTACGAAGATCTGGACATGATTGCGGACCCGGACGACCCGCGGGACCTGTTCGGGATGCTGATTCGGGCGGCCTGATGTTGGGCGTCATAAGGCTCTGTTGGGGCTCTCATGGGCTCTGATGATGATGGGTTGGGTAGCCCCTCCTGACGGCACTTGTGCCACTGTGATCCATGC
>JBMTCD010000308.1:0-3173 GCA_049430545.1 Luteolibacter sp. | reverse complement strand
CGGCCAGGATGTGATGCACTCCCATCTCCACCATGCCGTCAAACCACTGCAGGAGGTCCGCGCGGACATCCCGCTGTGGGTGTGCGACTGGGTGATGTGGCACCTCAACCGCAATCGCGAAGACCGCCCCGCATCGGCGCGCGAGGCGCTCACGGTATTTCTCCAAAACGACAAAACCCCCAATACCGCCATGAGCACCGGCGGCGAACCGACCGCCAACCCGGGCAAGCGCCCGAAACTGATCATCCCCGGTGCGGTCGCGACGCCAGTGAAGACCGTGCAGATTGCCGTGACCTCGTCACCCGACGAAAGCACTGCTGCCGACAAGCCGAAACCCCTCTCGCCCGTCACCGGCTCCCAATTTGCTCCTCCAGACGGGGAAGTTGCCGCTGGTCCCGCGCCGGAAGCGGCCGAAACGCTGAAAACCGTCACCGCGCCGCAGCCGCTGATGCCTCCCGAGGGATCGAAGCCAAGCGTTCACACCTCTTCTCAGGATCTGCCGCCCGTCGAGCCGAAGCCTGCTGCTCCGATCCCCACCGCCCCACTCCTCACCGCAGCCGCTGCGCGGTCCCGTCCCGCTGCTGCCGCCACCGCCCCCTTCCCCATGATGCCGAAACACAAACAAAAACTCAGCAACGCCACCAAAACGACGATCGCCGCGATGCTCGCGCTGCTGGCCGTGCTGCTGGCTTGGTTCCTCCTCGACCGCAGCCGCGAAAACCGGCTCACCGCCATTTACAACGAGAAAATCAAGATCGCCGCCGATCCCACCACCACCGAGTTGCCCGTCAACGCCGAGTCGCTCCAACTGCTGCTCGACGCCGCCACCAACACCGGCATGGTCGAGGCCCGCAACACCGTCTATCAGGCACTCTATCTCGCCAAAGCCACCGACGGCACCGACATCGACGCCCGCATCGCCGAATTCGCCACCACCCGCGAAATGCTGCCCGACGTGCGTGATGTCCTTATCCGCGACGTCCTGCGCCGCCGCAAGAACCCCGCCATCGTCCCCACCCTGCTGGCCTACGCCAGCCGCCCCGGCCTCGAACCCCGCAATGCCGTGGCCGCGCTCCAGGCCGTGCGCCACATGGCCGGCGACGAGCAATTCGAGCAATTCCTCGCCGTCGTCCAAGCCACCGACCATCACGAAGTCCGCAAAGCCGCCGAGGACACCACGGCGGAGATCATCAAAAGGTCCTCCCGCCGCGAGAGCCTGACCGATCGCTTGATCGACGCCTATGAGGGCGCCACATCGGATGTGGTCCGCCACTCGCTGCTGCGACTGCTCGGCCGTGCCGGCGGTGACAAAGCCATCGAGTTGGTGAAAAAAGCGCTGTCCGAGCCTCGCGACCAAGTGGCCGCGATTGTCAGCCTCGGTTCATGGCACGACGCCGCCGCACTGCCCTTGCTCTACGAATTCATCGCCGCCAGCGAAGACCTGCCACTGCGCGGGCGCGCTTTCGACGCGGTCACCCGCTTCGCCGCCGAGAACGAGGAAACGCTCGATGCCGCCACCACCCGCCAACTCTGGGAAACCCTCGCTTCCCGCGCCACAACCGCCGATGAACAACTCAAGGTGATCCGCGGCCTGCTCGGTCACAAAGAAGATTGGGCCATCGCCATCCTCGAGAAATACCGCGACTCCGACAACGATCGCACCGCCGACCTCGCCGAACGCGCGCTGCGATCCATCGAGGAGCGCCGAAGCGTCCGCGGCGATCAGGAAAATCAGGAAGGCGGCGAATAAACCGCCACCGGTCCCACGTCCGCGCCCTGCACCCGGCGGAGTTTTTCCACGCTGCGGACCACGGCCGCAGCCACCGCTTGGATTTCCTCCCGGGTGTTGCAGCGGGAAAAGCCGAAGCGCAGGCTGCTCTTCGCCCGGCGCTCGGGAATGCCCATCGCCACCTGGACATGCGAGGGCTTTTGTTTTCCGGTCATGCAGGCGGAGCCGGCCGAACACGCCACCCCGGCCTCGTCGAGCAGGATCAACAAACCGGCGGCATCGCAGCCGTCGAATGACAAGTGGCTGGTATTGGGCAGGCGGTGCCCGCGGTCGCCATTCACCGTGACGCCGGAAAGCCCGTCGCTCACCGCTCGCTCGAATTGGTCACGCCACCCGGCGAGCTGGCGGTCGCCGCCTTGATCCAACCAACGCATGGCCGCTTCCGCCGCCATGCCCATGCCCACGATGCCCGCCACATTTTCCGTCCCGCTGCGTCGCCCGGACTCCTGGCCGCCGCCACGCAACAAGGGCTCGAAGCGCAGCCCCTCGCGGAGGTAAAGCGCGCCCACGCCCTTCGGCCCGTGGAACTTGTGCGCGGAAACCGAAAGCAAATCGACGCCCGAAGCCCGCACATCGAGCGGGATTTTCCCCGCCGCCTGCACCGCATCCGTGTGCACCGGCAAGCCACGCGCGCGGGCCAGCTCCGCCACCTCGTCCAACGGCTGGACCACGCCGGTTTCGTTGTTGGCCGTCATGATGGAAACGAAGGCCGCGCCCTCCAAGGCCGCCGCATATTCCTCCAGCGCCAAGCGTCCTCCGGCATCCACTCCCACCGCCCGCGAACCGCGCACCAGCGGCTCCACCGTGCGCAGCACCGCGCTGTGCTCGATGGCCGAAACCACCGCCGGCCCCGCGCCGCACAGGAAATCGAGCGAATGCAGCGCCGCGTTGATGCTTTCCGTGCCGCAGCCGGTGAACACGATCTCCGCCGGATCCGCACCCAACAAGGCCGCCACCTGCCCGCGCGCCCGGTCAATGGCCGCCCGCGCCAGTTTTCCCTCCGCATGCGCCGCCGAGGGGTTCGCGTAATGCTTGGAAAGCCACGGCAGCATGGCCTCCAGCACCTCCGGCGGCAACGGCGTCGTCGCGTTCGCATCCGCGTAAATCATGTCCCAAGATTCCCAGCCACCCGGTCCCGCGCAATCCGGAAAAACGGATGCCTGCCGGAGTCGGACGGGACCATGGCGAACCCGGGGCGTTGCGCCTGCTGCGCGAGGGAAGTCGGCTCCTGGGATCGCCGCCCCGATTGACATGAGCCATGCTTGGATCGCGGGATAACTCGCCATGCGCCGCCCGGGGTCGGTCAGCGGAAGTGTTTCCGCAGCACGCGCAAACAACGAAACGCTCAAGAACGCGAATAAACCTGGGAATCGGTTAAAACGTG
>JBMTCD010000307.1:0-3184 GCA_049430545.1 Luteolibacter sp. | reverse complement strand
ATGATCGGCAACGAGGAGGACTTCACCGCCTCGCTCGGCTTCGAGGTCGAGGGCGTGGACCACAACATCTCCAACATCGAAATCGATGCCTTCAAGGCGATGATCGAAACCGCGGTGAAGGAGTTTCCGAATTTCAAGGTCGCCGCCACCACGCTGCGCGGCGTCAAAACCGCAACCGTCAACGACTGGTCCGCCATCCTCTGGCACGACGGCCGGTTCCACGAATCCCGCAAGTATCCGGATCTCGAAATCATGGACCGCGTCGGCGGCGGCGACTCGTTCGCCTCCGGCGTGCAGTTCGGCTTCCTCGAGTTCAACGACGCGCAGAAAGCCGTCGAATACGGCGCCGCCCACGGTGCGCTGGCCTCCACCACTCCCGGCGACACCTCCATGGTCACGCGCAAGGAAGTCGAGAAAGTCATCGGCGGCGGCGGCGCACGGGTTGTTAGATAACAGATCAGACCGATCCGTCCGATCGGACGGATCTTAATAATAATAAGAACACACATCATGAGCGAACCCCTCTCCGACATCGGACTCATCGGCCTGGCCGTCATGGGTCAGAACCTCGCCCTCAACATCGCCGACCACGGCTTCCGCATCTCGGTTTTCAACCGCACCACCACCACCATGGAGAAGTTCGTGGCGGAAAACCCGGACACGCCCGGCGGTCTCGTCGGCCAGGCGACGCTGGAGGAATTCGCCGCCAGTCTGAAACGCCCGCGCCGCGCGGTGATCATGGTGCAGGCCGGCAAGGCGACCGATGCGGTCATCGATTCCCTGACCCAGGTCTTCGAGCCCGGCGACATCATCATCGACGGCGGCAACGCGAAGTGGACCGACACGATCCGCCGCGAGAAGGAGTTAAAGGAAAAAGGCTTCCTGTTCATCGGCAGCGGTGTGTCGGGCGGCGAGGAAGGCGCGCGTTTCGGCCCGTCCGTGATGCCGGGTGGCGATGCCGAGGCTTACAAGCACCTCGAACCGATCTGGAACGCCATCGCCGCCAAGGTGGATGCAATAACCGGCCGCGAACTCAAGGGCGCGGCTCCCGGCAAGCCGATCGTTGGCGGCGTGCCCTGCGCCACCTACATCGGCACCGACGGCGCGGGCCACTACGTCAAGATGGTCCACAACGGCATCGAATACGGCGACATGCAGATGATCTGCGAGGCCTATGACCTGATGCGCAAACTGCTCGGCATGTCTGCTTCGGAAATCGCCGCCGTGTTCAAGAAATGGAACACCGGCGTGCTCGACAGTTATCTGATCGAAATCACCGGCGAGGTGCTCGCGCAGAAGGATCCCGTCACCGGCGGCGACCTGGTCGATCTGATCCTCGACACCGCCGGCCAGAAGGGCACCGGCAAGTGGACCAGTGTCAGCGCGCTCGACATGGGTGTGCCCGCCCCCACCGTGGCCGAGGCCGTGTTTGCCCGCTGCCTGTCCGCCGTGAAGGACGAGCGCGTGGCCGCCAGCAAGATTCTAACAGGACCCGACAGCCGCTACACCGGCGACAAGGAAGAGTTGATCGAGGCCATCCACGCCGCACTCTACTGCTCGAAGATCTGCTCCTACGCGCAGGGCTTCCAACTCATGCGCGAGGCGCAGAAGGAATACGGCTGGACGCTCGATTTCGGGAAAATCGCCCAGATTTTCCGCGGCGGCTGCATCATCCGCGCGGTCTTCCTGCAAAAAATCACCGAAGCATTCGAGCGCGACGGCCAGCTCGCCAACCTGCTGCTCGACCCCTACTTCAAGGGCGAGGTCGAGAAACTCCAGCCGCAATGGCGCAAGGTCATCGCCACCGCCGCGTTGCAGGGCGTGCCCGCCCCGTGCATGGGCAGCGCGCTTTCCTACTACGATGGCTATCGCAGCGAAAAACTGCCCGCCAACCTGTTGCAGGGGCAGCGCGACTTCTTCGGCGCGCACACCTACGAGCGCACCGACCAGCCGCGCGGCAAATTCTTCCACATCGACTGGCCCGAGCCCGGCCGCCCGCAGCTCGAAATCTGATCCCGGCTACTTTGGCAATTCAAACTCCGGCGCCTCGCTCATCTCGTGCGAGGTGTCGAGGTTGCGGAGTTTCACCTTCAGCTCGAACAGGTCCTTGCGGCGGTCGAGCCGGGGCGTGACCGAACCCGCGGCGCGCGAGCGGTAAAGGTCGCCGGTGTCCACATCGGTGACCAGCAGGGTTTCGACGTTGGAATCCGCGATCGCCTGGATGCCATCGCGCGCGAACTCGAAATCGGACGGCGTGAACACTGCGGCCTGGCCGTAGTGGATGTCCATCGACGGCACGCTCGGCAGGTTGCCGATGATGCCGGAGGTGGCGACGAAGATCTGGTTTTCCACCGCGCGGGCCTGTGCGCAGAGCCGGACGCGCAGCATCGCGTGGCGGTCGTCGGTGCAGTAGGGCACAAACAGGATTTCCACGCCCTCGTCGGCGAGGTAGCGCGAGGCCTCGGGAAACTCGATGTCATAACAGATCTGCACGGCGATCTTGGCCTTGGGCGTCGGCAGCACGAACAGCTCGTGGCCGCCGCTGATTCCCCAGTAGCGTTGCTCCGCGGGGGTGATGTGGAGCTTCGGCTGGGTGATGTAACGGCCCTCGGGATCGAAGATGAGGCATTTGTTGTACAACTTGCACTCCTCTTCAAGCGGATGGCTGCCGCCGATGATATAGATCCCGAATTTCTTCGCCAGCCCTGATAGGAGCGCGATCACGGGCTCGCTGAAGTCGGCCGAAAGACGCCGGATCCCTTCGAGCGGCGTGAGCGGTTCGAGCACCGAGAGCAGTTGCACGGTGAAGAACTCGGGAAACATGACAAAGTCCGAGCGGTAATCGGCCGCGGTCTCGACGAAGTATTCCACCTGGTTCGCGAACTCCTCGAAGCTGTGGATCTTCCGCACCTTGTATTGGACACAGGCGATGCGCACCTTTGACGACGGTTCTCGCTCGACGTGCGCCGTATTGATCCACTCGATCAGGCTGGCCAGGTTGCGGCTGCGGGGATCGGTGATGTAATTGCGCAGGATGCCGCGGACCACGAAGCCCTCGCGGAGTTGGAAACTGAGCACCTCGTCGCGCAGTTCGCCGTCCTTGACTTTCTGCACATATTCCTCGGGCGTCATGCCGTCGGCCTGCTCGTCGAGGTTGTCGGCTAGCGTCTGCCCGTTCTGGTTC
>JBMTCD010000306.1:0-3191 GCA_049430545.1 Luteolibacter sp. | reverse complement strand
CTCATCGGCGGCTTCGTCCTGATCAAGTTCCTACGCTGAGCGCGCTCACAGGAACTTGCCGGGATTGAGCCGCCCGTCCGGATCGAGCGCGCGCTTGAGCGCCTGGTGCACGTCGAAAGAAACCTCGCCGATCGCCTGCCGCAGCCAGCGCTTTTTCGCCAGCCCCACGCCGTGCTCGCCGGTGATCGCGCCGCCCTGCGCCAGCACCCACTCGAAGAGCCGGTCCAGCGCGTGCTCCGCTTTTTCCCGCACAGCCGGATCGTCGTAATCGCCCACCATCAGGTTGGTGTGGATGTTGCCATCGCCCGCATGGCCGAAACAGGCCACCGGGATCCCGGTTTCACGCTGCAGGTGCCCGGCGAAATCGACCAGATCGACCAGCTTCGATCGCGGCACCACGATGTCCTCGTTGAGCTTGGTCAGGCCGGTGTCGCGCAGCGAATAGGAAAACTCGCGCCGCAACTGCCAGATCCGTTCGCAGCCGGCCTCGTCCGGCGCGCGCTCGATATGGCTGGCACCCAGTTTCTCCAACAGACCATGAAGTTCCTCCAACTCCGCCGCCACCGCGCGCGGACGGCCGTCGATCTCCACGATCAAATGCGCGTCGCCCGGCGGGAACACCTCCGCGCCGAGCCGCTTGCGCGCCGCCGCCAGCGTGAAGGCATCGGTGATTTCCAGTGCCGATGGCAAATGGCCGGCATTCAGAATCCCGTTCACCGCCGCCGCGGCCAGCGGGAAATCGGGAAAAATCGCCGCCAGCATCGCCCGGCACGACGGCTTGGGAATCAACCGCAGCGTCGCCTCCGTGATCACCCCCAGCATTCCTTCCGAGCCGGTGAACAGCCCGACCAGATCGAATCCCGTCTTGTTCTTGTGCAGGCGACCGCCGGGGCGCAGCACACGGCCGTCCGCCAGCACCACTTCCAGGCCCAGCACATAACTCCGCGTGACGCCGTATTTCAAACACCGCGGTCCGCCCGCATTGGTGGCGATGTTTCCGCCGATCGAACATTCCTTCAACGATGCCGGGTCCGGCGGGTAATCCCAGCCCACCGCGCGCGCCGCATCCTGCAAGTCCCGGGTGATCACGCCGGGCTGCACCACTGCCACGCCATCCTCCGGGTGGATGCCCAGAATCCGGTTCATCCGCATCATCGAAAGCGCGATCCCGCCGCGCGCCGGCACGCAGCCGCCCACATAGCCCACGCCCGCGCCGCGCGTGGTCACCGGCAGGCCGCGCGCCGCGGCGAAACGCATCACCTCCGCCACTTGCGCCGTGTTTTCCGCAAAGACCACCGCCTCCGGCAAATGACTCGCCGTCCACTTGTCCCCGGCATGCGCGGCAAGCACCGCCTCATCCACCGAAACACCGCCCGCGCCGAGCAACCGCTGCAACTCCGCCAGCCAGGACGCTTGATTTGTCGCACTCATCGGGCCGCAGCATCCGCCGGGGCACCCGGCAACTCAATCATGATCCTGCCCGACCCGCGCCAGAAGCCACAACACGTCGGCAAGCCGGTTGAAAAACAAGCGCACGTTTTCCGGCACCGGCTCGCCGGACTCGTGCAGCCGCAGGATCGCGCGCTCCGCCCGGCGGGCGACCGTGCGCGCGAAGTCCACCGCCGCGCGGGCATGGCAGCCCTCGGCACCCGGCCGCGCCCAGCCGGTGAAACGGATGCCGCGGGCTTCATACTTGTGCCCCTCGGCCGTAAGCCAATCGACATCGGCATCGGCAATGAGTGGGAAATTCGTGCCATGATAACGTTCCATGTCCGCAGGCAGCGTGGCAAGCTGGCCCATCAGGCCGATGAGTTTTTCCTGCAGCACATCGATCAGCGCGATCCATTCCGGGTTCGCGCCGGATGCGCGCGCCACGCCCAGCGCGGCGTTCAACTCGTCCACGCACCCGAGCGCCTCGACACGCAGCGAGGTCTTGGCGATGCGTTTGCCAAACAACAGGTCGGTTTCGCCGGAGTCCCCCCGGCCGGTGATGATGCTCATGTGCGGCGAGGCTAAGGGCCGGGCCCGGGGCTGTCCACCCGTCAGTCCAAGTGCGCCGCGGCGGCGGTTCTCCTCGAGAAACCGCCGGAACCAGCGGCGAAACACCGCGGAAAAATTTCCGCCACAATGCCGCCATCACCAACACGGCCCCGCGGCAAAACCACGGCATGCCGGGATAAATCCGGTATTCCGGCATCAACTCGGGAATCAGATACAAGACCCGGAACAACATCGTGGCGACAAAGAGCTAAACCCCCCCCTCGCGGATCGCCTCGTTGTCGCGGATCGCCGTGGGATCATCGAGATCATACTGCGGGCCCAGAGACCAGATGTGCGCGAGCAGGCTGGCGGCGATGATCAGCGCGAACGGAAGCCAGTGACGTGCCTGCATGCCCTTCGATCCGCCTCCCCATTTCGCAATGGCGGGTTCTGGCACTTCCCCGCAGACCGGCGCAAGCCCAACGGCACGCACCGCCGCAGCAGCGGCTTGCCACGCATGCCCCTCCCGGCTAGGTTCCCGCCATGAACGACCGGATCGCCGACGACGCGCGCTTCGCCCTGCTCGCGAAAGTGAGACAGGCGCGGATGATGTCGGACGAGGACGGGATTCTCGCCGGAATCCGGATGTTTTCCGGGGTTTGCGAGCGAATGAAGGAAGGCATACGCGATGACCGGCCCGCAGCGGCCGAGGAAGAAGTCCATCAACTTCTTTTGCAACGCCTCGCGAAACTGCGCAGACTTGAACTACAGCGCAACAGCCTGCCATGAAAACCGGTGAGGATGCAGTCGGCGTGTTGCTTGACACTCTCAACGGGCTGTCGCTCGACTACATGGTCGTCGACTCGTTTTCATCCAACCGCTATGGAGTTCCCCGGGCCACCAAGGATGCGGATTTGGTTTTACGGATCATGACCGCCGAACGGGAGCGCTTGTTTGCGGAACTTCCCGGATCATTCCGCATCGATCCGCAAGTGAGCTTTGAAATGGTCACGGGCACTTGGCGGCAGATCATCCAGATTCCGCAAATCCCGTTCACCATCGAACTGTTTGAGTTAAGTGGCGACGCGCACGACCAATCCCGTTTCGCACGCCGCAGGAAACTCACCCTTCTCGGCAGGGAGGCTTGGCTGCCGACCGCCGAAGATGTGATCATACAGAAACTCCGCTGGTGCAATGGCGCGAGACGAGGC
>JBMTCD010000305.1:0-3147 GCA_049430545.1 Luteolibacter sp. | reverse complement strand
GGACCCGGAGCAGGTGGGCTGGGAGGTTTCGGCAGGTCCGCTCGCCGGTATCGGCAGTGATTGCCTGGTCACGGCAGGATCGGTCTATCAGGACAGCTTGGCCAGGGTGGGTGCCAGCTGGCTTGCCACGGACGGCTGGCTGGAAATCACCGTGCGCAACGTCACCAACGATGACTTCGGCAGTTATGCCTCGGATGGGTTGGCGGACGCATGGCAGGTTCGCTACTTCGGCGAAGAGTCGCCGCAGGCGGGAGCAGCTGCGAACCCGGACGGTGATGCTTTGAGCAACCTGCAGGAGTTCGCTTTTGGCACCGATCCATCGCTTTCGTCGGGTGCCTCGGTGCAGTGGAGCGGAAACACGGTGCTTGCCGCAGGCTTGCCGGTATCCTACGCGACGGGTGGGCTGAAGGGGTTCGGTTTTCGAGCGGTCTTCTCGCGTCGGAAGGATTTTGCCACAGCCGGGCTGTCCTATACGGTCGAGTTCAGTGGTGAACTGACATCTTGGAGAGCCTCCACCTCGACTCCCTCGGTGTTGGCGGATGATGGCGAGATTCAGGTGGTTTCCGTTCCCTATCCGTTTTTTGTAAACGGCCGGAAGGCGAACTATTTCCGCGTGAAGGTCCAATCCCGGTGATGTTGAAAACGCCCACACTTGTTTTAAATTCCTCCCCTTGGCTTGGTTCATCCATCCGGCTCGGGGTGCTGGGCTGTTGTTGCATACTGCTGGGGTTTGCCGGCACGGCATGGTCCTCGATCGTCTTCAGCGGAGCCCAAGACATTCCAATCCCGCAGGATTTTGATGGAGTCTATATCAACGTGAACCTGTCCAATCCGGACCCCGTTGTTTCCGCATCCGGAGACTGGGACGTGAACCCGTTTTTTGGCGGAATCGGCATCGCGAACTCTCCGGGTTTCCAACCGGCCCGCAGCGGTATTGGCAATGAGGACACAATCGTCCGGATCTCCGCCACCTCGGTGATTGATGGCAGTCTGGCTTTCTCCTCGGATTGGGGAGGCTCGGGGGCCGAAGACGCCTCAGGCCACATCGGGCCTGCCGCGGCTCAATTTGAGGATGGGAAACCGGGTTATCTGGGGTTCCAGCTGGATACGGGCGGTGACGTGTTGCTCTACGGGTGGATGCGGATCGTGCTCACGGCGAACAGCTCTAACGGAGTGATTCACAGCTGGGCCTATGACAATAGCGGTGGCGCCATTCTCGCAGGTGCCACCGGTCAGTCCGGGCAACAGATCGTCACCGGTGTGACGGCTCCGATCAGCGCCTCCGACGCTGGTGATTCCATCCTGCTCGCGTCCGGCGGCAAGTTAAGCTTCGATGACGGGGTCACTGGCGGTGTTTTCACCGGAACGATTGATGGGGTGGGGCAGCTCGACATTGGTGGTTCGGGCGGTCTGCGTCTCGGCGGCAACAACGCGTTCACGGGCACGGCATCCGTTCAGGAAAGCAGCAAGCTCATTGTCGGAAATAGTTCAAATATCGGCAGTGCTACGGTCGTTCTTGGCAGTTCGGCAGCTCTGGTTTTCGATTCCACGGTGAACAATGATGGGGTCGCCAACACTTTTTCCAACTCCATCACGCTCGATGGCAGTGGCGGAATTCTTGAGAATTCAGGAAGTGGCTCTGTGGTGTTGGGCGGTGCCGTTACAGGTGCCGGCGCGCTGACCAAGACCGGTTCAGGAAACCTGACACTATCCGGCACCAACACCTACACCGGAGCCACCACGGTGGCCGGCGGCCTTTTAACTGTGAACGGTGACATCTCCAGTTCCTCCATCACCACGGTTGTTTCCGGCGGCACGCTCGGCGGTTCCGGAACCGTGGGAGCACTCATTCTGGAGGACGGCGCGAGCATCGCCCCCGGGAACAGCCCCGGCAGTCTCACGGTTAATGGAAATGTAACCTGGCTCGCTGGAGGAAACTATAACTGGCAGCTTGTTGACGCCCTTGAAACGGCCGGCACGGGATGGGATGCCATCGCCATTACCGGGGTGCTGGACCTCTCCGCGCTTTCTGCGGAAAACCCTTTCAACCTGAACCTCTGGTCACTCTCCAGCAATACTGCTTTCGATGGCGACGCTCTGAACTTCGACCCCTCCAGGGCCTATTCGTGGACCATCGCCACGGCGGATGGTGGCATCAGCGGTTTTGAAGCGAGTCTTTTCAGTATTCATTCTGGGGCAAACAATGGCACCAGCGGATTCAGCAATGCACTGAATGACGGAACGTTTTCGCTCGCAGTGGAGGGCAATCATCTCAATCTCGTCTTCACTGCGGTGCCCGAACCAGAAGCAATGCTGGCCACTGCCAGTCTGCTCGCAGCCGGTCTGCTCATGCGTCGCCGTTTGGCATAGTATCAGAAAACCGGGGCTGTTCATGGCGGAGCCGGAAACATTCGTTTTACCAGCGGAATTCCGCCCCGACTCCAAGCATGCGCGGCGGGCCGACCAGACCTGATGGCGGCAGGCCACTTGAAGTGTTGTCAGCGCGTTGAAGGAGGTATTGGTCGTCAAGCAGGTTGTTTCCAAAGAGATAGACGCTGCAGTGATCCCAGCCGTAGCCGAGCCGGGCGGATAGCAGCTCGCGGCTTTCAAGCGCGCTTTTTTCCGGATTTCGAAGATCGCTGTAGCTGCTGTCCGCCCGGCTGGCGCGCAGGTTTCCAAACCATCCGGAGGAATGGCGGTAGGAGGCTGCCAGCGATGCGGTCCACTCCGGCACATTCGGAAACATCTGCCCGGAGCGGTTGATCCCTTCGTCGTCGAAGCTCGTGAATTCGGTGTGAGTCCAGGCGAGATTGCCGCTGAAGATGAGGCCTTCAAGTGGCTGCCAGATGGATGCGAGAGTCACCCCGCGACGCCGGGATCGGGCCGCGTTTGTCACCAGTGTGTCGATGTCCTGCAATCCGCCGGGAACTTTGAACGGAATCTGTTGGTCCCTGATCCATGACTGGAACAGGCTGGCTGTGAATGTGAAATCAGGTTGCGGCTTGATGCCTGCGGAGAGCTCCAGCATCGTGTCGGACTCTGGATCGTAAGGCTGGATGAGTCCGAGACTGTGGGCATAACTGATGCCTCCGGCACGGGTCCCATGGATAATTCTCAGCCTTGCATTCGAGTCGCCATTCTCGTTTT
>JBMTCD010000304.1:0-3200 GCA_049430545.1 Luteolibacter sp. | reverse complement strand
CAGGTTTCAAGCTGATGGATTCATCTGTCACAACTGCCAAGGCCTCACGCTCGACTCCGCCTTCGTTGACGTCAGGGCAGCGCGTGAACCCGGCCAGGCATACGTGGCTCTTTCCCGTGTCCGCACGCTCGCCGGACTCCACCTCAAAGACTGGCCCAAGGGCATCGTCGTCTCCCAGCGCGCCCTCGACTTCCACTTTCCCCAATCACTCCCATGAAGCCTTCCATTCCACCCGACATCCACACCTACGACCGGCTCAAGGCCGCGCAGTTCTACGCCACCACCCTCGGCTGGGCCATCCACCCGCTGCTGCCACCGAACAAGGGCGATGACAACGAGCGCGGCAAAAAGCCGATCCTCAAGGGCTGGCGGCAACACACCGCAGCGGAAATCAGCCCGGACTTCCTGACCAAGCATTTCGGCAACGGCTCCAACCACAACATCGGCTGTGTCGTCCGCCCGCCGTTCATCCACGTCGATCTGGACAGCAAGCCGGACGCCGGGGCCTCGGTGATGGCATGGCTGGCCACCCAATCCGAACTGGCCGCAGTGCCGCGGGAACGCACCGGCGGCGGCGCGCACCTGGCATTCATCTGCCGCGACATTCCCGAGGCGGTGATGAAGTCCAAGCAGGCACCCACCGTGGCGATCAACGACAAGGTGATGGCGGAACTCTATCTGGACGGGCTGAACCTCGTGCTCGCACCATCCATCCACAAGAACGGCCACACCTACACCTGGGAAGTGACCGGCGACATCCCGGAGGTGTCATGGCACCAGCTCTGCCAGTGGTTCGGTTTCGTCACCCCGGAAGCGAAAAAGCGAGGCCGGCCATCGAAGGAAAAACCCTGGTGGTCGAAGTGGCAGGAGGACCTGCGCACGCTCGACATGTCCGGCGTCATGGAAGACCTCGGCCACCTCGGCGAGTGCGTCGATCCCGACCAATACAAGTGGGCGGTGCGCTGCCCGTGGGAGCACGAGCACAGCAAGGGCGCGGCCGAAACTCCGGGCACCGACACCATTCTTTTCAACCCGCCCGAAACCATGCCGGGGTTCCGCTGCCTGCACTCCCATTGCGACGGTCGCGGCATCCGGGAGCTGGTCGAGTGGGCCGAGGCACAAAAGCCCGGCATCATCGCCGCCCACTGCGCCAACATCCGCGTGTGGCAACCCGGCAACACCAACGCCAGCGGCCGCCCGCGCATCATCCTCCCGGCGCTCGGCCGCGCCCAAGGGGCCTTTGGTCTGGAACTCGGCAACCTGATCGCTCCGAAGCTCGACCTGTTCCGTTTCTCCAGCAACGTCGTGGAAATCGCCACCGTGGAGAAGGCGACCAAGAAGGGCGCGATTCCCGGCTTCATGCTCTCCACCATCCGCGCTGCGGAACTCGTCACCGCCATCGAGCGCACCGTGGAAACCGGCGTGCTGCGCGAGGACGAGGCCGGCGACGAGGTGTTCATCGTCAAAAGCATGAGCGAGCAGGACGCCCGCATCACCCTGGCCAACGGGTTCTTTTCCTCCTGCCTGCCGCGCATCCGCCGACTGCTCGACGTACCGGTCCCCCACCTCGATGACGACGGCAAGCTCGTCTATCCAAAACCGGGCTACGACGACCGCTTCGAGACCTGGCTGGATCCGCACGCGCCGCAACTCCGCTCGATGGGCCATGCCGAGGCGCTGCAATGGCTGCTGGGTGAACTCTTCGCTTTGCCCGAGCATGGCGGGTTCTGGTGGCACGACGAGCAGGCACGTGTCCATGCGCTCGCCCGCTTCATCACCCCCTTCTGCCGCGGCCTGATGGATTGGCGGCGCACCCCGCTCTGGATCTACGACGGCAACCGCGAGGGCAGCGGCAAGGACACCTGCGCCGATGTGACCCATGTGGCCTACACCGGCCGCTCGATCGTCTGCGCCCCCATTGGCAAGGACGGTGACGAGGAAATGCGCAAACGCATCACATCCGCACTCATGGCCTACAGCCGCTTCTTCCATCTGGCCAATATGAAAGGCCACGTCCGCTATGCTGCGCTGGAGGCCGCCACCGACAACTCGGGCATCTGGGAGGATCGCCGCCTCGGTGTGAGCGAAACGATCATCCTGCCCAACGAGACGGAGTTCTCGTTCTCCGCCAACAACGCCACCTGGGAGCCGGACATCGAACGCCGCTGCCGCCGCATCCGCTTGCGCTTCACGCCCGACGACATCAACGGCCACCGCTACCGCCATTCGGACATCCTGACCTGGGTGCGCATCCACCGGGCGGAACTGCTCTCTGCGGTGGCGGCACTCGTCGCCGAATGGGTGCGGCAGGGCTGCCCGCCTGGTCCGTCTCCATTCACCTCATTCCCGGAGTGGGGGAGGGTGGTCGGCGGCATCCTTCATGCCAATGGACTGCCTGATCCATGCCGCCCGCATGAGGACAGCCACACGTCCGGCGACCAATCGACCAAGGCGATGCGGGATTTCTTCGCGCTGGCCTTCGATCACTTCGGCGACCGTGAGGTGCTGCGGGATGAGTTCCAGAACTTCACTCAACAGAATGACACCGTCCACGATCTGTTCGACTGGATCGACTTCGCTGCGCGGCGAGGACAAATCACCTTCGGGAAACTGGTGAAGCGCTTCGACCGCCGGGAACTCGGCGGCATCACCATGCGCATCCGCCAGACGTCAAAAAACCGCTGTGATTACAGATTCTTCCGCGATGCTGAGGGTTTTCTTCCCTCGATTTCCCTAAATCCCTCGAAGCCCGCCGACACCCCCTCGAACAGCACCTCCAAACAGGGAAATAGGGAAGTTGAGGGAAATATTCACCACGCGGATATACGCGAGGAAAATTCATCAGAAAAAAATAAAAATCAGAATGAATTATCAGGTGCAGATATAGGAGATAGGAAAACTTCCCTCGACATCCCTATTTCCCTGTTGCCCGTCTTCTGCTCCACCCGCACCGATCTCGACCGGGTTGCCCTCGACCTGAAGGACGCCCCCCGCATCGCGCTGGACATCGAAACCTATGGCCAGCGCAAGGGCGACGGACTCGACCCGTGGAAGGGCGACATCCGGCTGCTTTCCCTCTGCCGTCACGGCGGCCCGATCTGGACCATCGACCTCCGCGCCGTCGGATACGAACTCGGCCCGATCAAGCCGATCCTCGAAGACGCGGGCGTCATCGCCCACAACGCCAAGTTCGACCTCCT
>JBMTCD010000303.1:0-3204 GCA_049430545.1 Luteolibacter sp. | reverse complement strand
AGCGACCCAATTTTTCAAACTCCACAACTCCATTTAGCGTAGATATTTCGGAATCAGCGCACTAGTCTCCCGGCCATGCGCCACGCCATTCGATTGTTTTCCTGCCTGCTATTCTCTGCATTCACCTCCGCCGCCGATCCCGCGCCCGACTCGAAGGGCCCTGGAAAGCAGGCGGCCAAGGTGGATCTTCCCGCTCCGGTGGTCACCGAAGCGACGGTGACGATCGATGGCAAGTCAATCCCCTACAAGGCCACCACCGGAAAGCTGCTGCTGAAAAAGGAAAACGGCGATCCACGCGCCTCGATTTTCCATGTGAGCTACGAGCGCAGCGATATACAGGACAAAACGAAGCGTCCGGTGATGTTCGCTTTCAACGGTGGCCCGGGATCCTCGGCCGTCTGGCTGCACATCGGCGTGCTCGGCCCGCGCATCGTCAAGTTTCCCGGCGACGGCACCGAGCCCGTCCGCCCGCCGCTGTTGGTGCAGGAAAATCCCTTCAGCATCCTCGATGTGTGCGATCTCGTCTTCGTGGATCCGGTCTCCACCGGCTACAGCCGCGCGGAAAAGGACGTGAAACCTTCCGAATTCCATGGGCTCGACGAGGATATCGAATCGGTCGGCGATTTCGTCCGCCGCTGGATCAGCGAGCACGACCGCTGGGCCTCGCCGAAATTCCTGCTTGGCGAATCCTACGGCGGCATCCGGGTCGCCGGACTCTCGCAGCACCTGCAAAGCCGCTATGGCATGAGCCTCAACGGCGTGGTCCTGCTCTCCTCGTTGCTCGATTTCGCCACCCTGCTGGAAATCCCCGGCAACGACCTCTCCAATCTCGTGTTCCTGCCCGCGTTCACCTCGGTTGCGCATCACCACGGCAAGATTTCCGGCGACCGCGACGCGCTGGTCAAACAGTCCACCGATTTCGCCTACGGCCCCTATGCCACCGCGCTGCTGAAGGGGTCCGATCTGCCAGCCGCGGAACTGAAATCACTGGCCGCTGACTTGGAAAAACTCACCGGAATTTCCGCCGCCACCTGGGAAGCACACCAACTGCGGATTTCCTCCACCCTGTTCCGCGCGGAACTGCTGCGCGCCGAGGGCAAGGTGATCGGCCGCTTCGACGCCCGCGTCGCCTGGGAGAGCACCGATCCCGCCGCGCAGTTGCCGGACTACGATCCGTCCTATTCGCTGGCCTATGGCACGGTTTCCACCGCCATGCTCGACTACCTTGGCCGCGACCTCGGCTACAAGGAATGCCAACCCTATGAAATCCTCACCGGCAAGGTCCAGCCATGGAAGTGGAACGCGAACAACTCCATCGTCAACGTCAGCAACCGTCTCGCCACCGCCATGCGCGACAACCCGCACCTCAAGGTCCACGTGATGGGCGGCCTCACCGACCTCGCCACGCCTCCCGAAGGCGTGAATTATTCGCTGCGCCACCTGCCCAGGGCCACCCCGGGATCGCGTGACAATTTCTCGGTCACGATCTTCGAAGGCGGCCACATGTTCTACTTCAATCCGCCCGACCTCATCAAAACGCGCAGCGACCTGGTCGATTTCCTGAAACGCGCCACCCCGTGAGCCACCCCGTGTCCGCCATGTCCATCGCCCCCAAGCCCCACAGCGCCCTCCTCATCGTCGGCCACGGATCCACCGAAAACCCGGATTCCTCCACGCCCTACTTCGACCATGCCGCGGAAATCCGCCGCCGCCATCTCTTCGCGGAAGTCCACTGCTGCTTCTGGAAGGAAGAACCCTCGATGCGCGAGGTGCTCTATCAGGTGGATAGCGACGAAATCTACATCGTCCCCGACTTCATCAGCGAGGGTTACTTCACCCAGGACGTCATCCCGCGCGAGTTTCAACTCTCCGGCCCCACCACCACCAGCCGCGGGAAAACCCTCCACTATTGCCTGCCGGTCGGCATCCACCCGCACATGACCGACCTCATACTGCGCCGCGCCCGCGAGGTCGCCCCGGACATCGACCCCGCACAAACCACCCTCCTCATCACCGGCCACGGCACCGGCCTGAACCAAAACTCGACCAAGGCGATCAAGGACCAGGTGGACCTCATCGCCGCCTCCGGCGCCGGCTATGCCTGCGTCACCGATGCCTACATGGAGGAACCACCGTTCATCGCCGAGTGGGACCAAATTTCCGAAACCCCCAACGTCATCGTCGTCCCGTTTTTCATCTCGGATGGCCTGCATTCCTATCAGGACATCCCCGTCCTGCTCGGCATTGAGCCCGAGGTCGGCCCCGCCGCCAGCCAACGCGAAGTCTTCCGCCACAACCCCCACCACCTCCGCGGCAAGACCCTCTACTACTCCTCCGCCATCGGCACCGAACCGCTCATCGCGGACGTGATTCTCGACCAGGTCGAGGACTTCGACACGGCGAACAAGTCACTCTGAATGAATATTCAGCGTATTTAATTATCGATTTTTCTTAAACAGATGCCGATCGCCCACAAATTGCAGAATCTCATCGACTCCGGAGTCCACCGGATTGGCGAAATCGAGATTCAAACAAATGTTTCCGGATTTCGTTTCATGCTCTGCCACTGGCTGGATGTCGAAACATCCCACAAGATGGAATTCGGCGGTTTGGAGGTTTGCGATGATCCCGCCGCCGCGCGCGACATCTCGACTTATGCCGAAGATGGCACCTATCGATTCACCAAGGGTCAGGTGAACCTGAAGCGCGGCTGGCTGATGCGGCTGCAATCGGCCGAGCACCTGCGGCTGGCGCTCGATCACTTCTACCCCACGGCCGTGGGCCTGCACCTCGCCCACGGCGAAGGCACGCTCGAAGTCGAAGACCTGCGCGACAAACTCAACCGCCAGACCGGCATGTATCGCTACGCCCGCACGATCAGCGACGCCGGAGCCCAGCAACTCGTCCGCGAAGTCTGCGGGCCGGCCCACAATTGCGCCAAAAGGATCCTCTGGCGACTCGATCCCGGGACCCCGCTCGATGACAGCGAGGCCAGCCGCTACAACGGCATCCCCGGTGACGTTTCCGAATCCGAGGCCATCCCCCTGCTCTGTCGCGAAGCCTGCAACCACTTCGTGGCGGAATGCCGCAAGGCCGCCAAGGCGGAGTTCGAGCAAAAACAGGGCTGACCCAGACCTGTGCAGCGGAGGGATCATTCCCTGTGTCGGACCGTTCCATGTTGACAAAAACCGACACGTGTAGGAC
>JBMTCD010000302.1:0-3212 GCA_049430545.1 Luteolibacter sp. | reverse complement strand
ACAGGGAATCCTGCATTTTGCATGGCAGTGATGCCGGCCGGAGGGCTGGCCGGCACGTTCGAGAAGCCGTCGTTCTCGCCATAGGTGACGAAGGACGCTCGACCACTCATGCGTGCGAAACGCGCCGCCTCATCCCCCTCGGTGGTCCAGTTGAACCCGTCGAGCTGTCCGAGGGGAAGGTATCCGAGCCAGATATCGGCGATTTGGTCGTTCCAATGACCGATATGTCCGATGGCAAGCGAACCGCGCGAAAATCCGGTCGCGAACACCGCCGCCGGATCACCACCGTAGTTTTCGAGAATCCGGGCAAGATTGATCCGGGTGTAGTCGGCGGCCGTGTTCTGGCTGTCGCCCCACCAGGTTATCGCGTTGCTGGCAGGGCTTGTGGCCGTCGTCGGGAAGGGCATCGTCACCCAGATAAAGCCTGCGCCACCTGACTGGTAGAATCCGAGGTGCGTGTCCTCGACCGTGCCTGCGAATCCTCCCGAACTGTTCGGTGCCCACTCGACGATCACGGGATAGGTGTTGCCCGCCACCCAGTCGGTTGGCAGGTAGAGCGTGTGATAGACGTTCGTGCCGGCCCATTCGGGGGGAGTAACGCGGACCCGCTTGCCCGCAGCGGGCGCCTCGTCGGTGACAGGGGGCAGCGGCGGGGTGCCGCCGAAGTTACCCGAAATCGGAAGGTTCTGATCCTGCCCTATGGCATCGGTGGTGATGGCGAGGCTGCCGGCAAGTCCGCTGGCTGGCAATGCAAGCGATGCGGTGACGGTGAAGTCGATGTGACTGCCCACCGCGAGGGTTTGGGGCAGGGTCACTCCCGCGGAGCCGTCGATCGCGACCTCGGTGAGGCTGAAGGGCGCATCGCCGGTGACCGTAGCGCTAGTGATTCCGATGGCATTCGTAGGCCCGTTGTTGACGAAGCGAACCGTGCGGGACTCCGAAAACGGCCCGCTGCCCGCCACCGTTCCGAAGTCGAGATCGGGGTCGGCGTTCACCACGTCCTGGCTGAGAGTTGGGTCCGTGGGGGGAGGTGGCTCGGAAATCCGGCCAATCACGAACGCGGATACCAGCGGCCCGCTGTTGAGACTCGGATTGACACGGATGACCTGCGAGGTTCCATCGGCCGTAAACGTCCCGACAACATACTGTTCCCCCTTGTTGATCGACAGTGCGGGGCTCGCGCTCCCGCCCGAAGTGTCCTGAAAGTCGACGGGGCCAAAGCCGGGATTCAGGACGATGGCGTTCTGGGATGCGAAGAATTGGATCCTGTATTGCAGCCCGATTGCCAGGCCGGTGAGCGTCATGTCCACGGATGTATTGGCTTGGGGGGATTGATGATCGTAATCGAATTGATTGTCCAAGATCGTGCCAAAGGCTCCGGGCATGGTGGAAAGGGCGGCATTCGGGTAGGCGCTCGCCCAGTTCCCCGGGTTGATTGTAATGCCGTTGAGGAGCAGTGTCGGTGTGTTGTTCGCCACAAAGGAGAACGTCACACCGTTCGCCACCAGGTTCCCCGGGTTTGTCCCGCCGCCGAAATTGGCGCCGGCGACATTGCTTAGTCCGGTGCTGATCACATCAGCCTCGCTCGTGGTCGTGCTTGCTGACCCATCCCAAGTGATCACCGCCGCAGTGGCCTGGGCGGCTGTTAGGGAGAGAATGGCAAGATATTTGAGTTTAATCGATTTGTGGGTTGGATGTTGGATTGATGGTTGTCTGCTTGGCCGCTGCAGGACTCCGTTCCGGCTGCATCCAAGGTTTGCGAGGCATGGAATATCCTGCTCCGCCATCGTCGGTCAATGCACCTTTGCGTATATTAATTAATAGTTTGCGCGATTTCAGCCTTGCAGGTCGGCGGGGTTACCGTTTCGGTGCCGTTGCTGGCGCCTCTGCCGCGGCTCCGGAGCGGCGAAAACCCACGGGAGACCCATCGATCCCCGGTATTGACCGAGACTTCCTCATCTATCGTCGTCGCGGCAACAAGATCATTCCGGTCCTGATGCCGGGGCAGGAACAGTGATGCTCTCAATCGTATCGGTGTTAATGTTCTGCGTCACATCCCGCTTGCGTGATTCCAAGGGGCGCGGTAGAGAGAACGGCCATGGACTCCTCCCGCAAATCCCATCCCCGCAAGGCGGGGGGAAAGGCCAACCGGTCCTCATCGCCGCGGGTCGCCCTGCTGGTGGGAGCGTGGAACGAGTATGGCCGGGGGATCATCGAGGGGGTGTGGCAATATGCCGAGCAACACGGCCCGTGGTTTCTCGAGATGCAGCCGAGCGAGCCGGACGAGAGCACGGAGGTGCCGCGCGGTTGGTCCGGGGATGGCGTGATCGCGACCATTCACACCCGGCGGTTGGCGGCCAAACTTCAGGCCTACGGCGTGCCGGTGGTCAACGTGTCCGGCTCGCGCCGGCAGGAGATCGGCTTTCCGCGGGTGACCACCGACGCGGTGGCGGTGGTGCGGATGGCGGTGGAGCACCTGCGGGACAAGGGGCTGAAACAGATCGCGTTCTGCGGCGAGCCGCACCGCCCGTTCATCGACTTCTGGACCGAGGCTTACCGGAGCGTCATGCGCGAGGCCGGGATCGAGGCCGTCATTTATGAACCCTCCGCACGGATCGGACCGCGGGCGGGAACGGAGGCCCGGCATAACGACCGGCGCCGGTGGATCGAAGCACTGCCGAAACCGGTCGGGATCGTCGGCTGGTCGACCGCGCTGTGCCGGCACCTTGCCATGGCCTGCGCGGAGAGCGGCATCGAGGTTCCCGATGAGGCGGCCATCATCAGCTTGGAGACCGAGGATTTGCTGGGCCGCGCGGTGCACCCGCCGCTCAGCGGCGTGGACATCCCGGTGCGGCGCATCGGCTACGAGGCCGCCGGGCAGCTCGACCGCTTGATGCGGGGCGACGATCCGGTGTCCCACGAGATCCGTCTGCAGCCGCTCGGCGTGACCACCCGCCAGTCGACCGACCTGATGGCCTGCGGCGACCCGCAGGTCCAGCAGGTGATGCGCTTCATCCGCGACCACGCCCACGAAGGCATCGACGTACGCGATGTGCTGCAGCAGGTCCCGATGGCCCGGCGGTCGCTCGAGCGGCGGTTCCAGGCTGTTTTGGGCCGCAGCCCGGCCGAGGAGATCCGCCGCACCAAGATCGAGAAGATGCGCCGGTTGCTGGATTCCACCGACATCCCGATCCCCGAGATCGCCGAGGCCT
>JBMTCD010000301.1:0-3221 GCA_049430545.1 Luteolibacter sp. | reverse complement strand
CCTCCCGGACGCGGCTGGTTCCAAGGGGACCGCACCAGTGTCTATCGGAAAATGACCGACGACGATCTGCTCGCGATGCTCGGTTCCTGGTCGCCCGTCCTCCGCGGCCGCGCGGGCATGGCCCTAGCCATGCGTCAGGATCCGCCCGTCGATCGCGTCATCGCGTTGCTCGACTCATCCTCGCTCGATGCGCGGCTCGGTGCCTGCCAGGCCATCGCCGAGATGCGGGGCAAGGCCGCCGCCGCCGTGCCCGCCCTGCGCAAGGCGCTTGGTTCCGACGCTCTCTGGCTGCGCGTGCAGGCCGCCGAAGCCCTGGCGGCGATCGGCAAGCCCGCCGCTGAGGCCGTGCCGGAGTTGCTGGAACTTCTGGCGCAGGGTCCCACCAAGGAAGATCCGCGGGCCATGCAACAACGTTTCGTTTCCAAGGCCCTGCTCGGTTCCCGCTCTCAAGTGCTTGGCTCCTCGCTCGAAGGCGTGGACCGCGAGCAGCTCGACCGCGCCGTGCGCTCAGGGCTGCGCAACGAGGACGGCTGGTGCCGCGGCAACATTTCCAAGCTTTACGCCAAACTCAGCTTCGAGGAAATCAAGCCGCTGCTGCCCGCCATCCTGCAAGCCGTCGTCGAGCCCGCGCCCAGTGGCGAGATGTTCGCCGATGAAGTCCGCCTCGAGGGATTGCGCGTGCTTGCCAAACACCACATCGAAGAAGGCATCCGCGCCTGCGCCGACTACCTCCGCGACCAAAACCCATGGGCCAGCGAGCACCGCACGCCGCAAATCCTCAAGATCCTCGAGAGCTACGGTGCCCACGCCGCTGCCGTCATCCCGCAACTCGAATCCATCGCCGCGGACTTCGCCGACGGTGAACCGGATTTTCCGATGCGCCTCAGTCAGCAAAAAACCGCCGCCACCCGCGAAGCCATCGCCCGGATCCAAGCCTCCGCAGAAAGGCCGGAATTGAGGCGCCTCCGCTAGCAGTCCGCCGGAAACCGGATTCCCGTCCAGTCGTGCGGCTTATTTCCCGTCATTGGCATCAGACGGCACGATCCGCCGCTTCCGGTCCCTCAGGTTTCAGGCCATGCCCGCAGCGCCGCCACAAACGCGGACCCAAGGTGACGCAGGCCACCGCCAATCCCGCAGCCAGTCCCCACCACACACCGCGCGCGCCCACCTCCAGGCCGAAGGCAAGCAGGCCTGCCAGCGGCATCCCGCAAATCCAGTAGGAAACGAAGCTGATGATCGCCGGAACCCGCGTGTCATGCAGCCCGCGCAACATCGCCGCGGAGGAAACCTGAATGCCGTCGAATATCTGGAAAATCGCCACAATCACCAGCAGCGAGGCGGTCAGGCCGATCACCGCCGGATCATCCGTGAATGCCGCCGCCATCGCGTTTCCCAATCCCAGGAAAGCCGCCGCCGCCAGCAGCGAACTGACGATTCCCAGCAGCCAGCCGGAAACCGCGATCGACATCAGCCGCCGGTTTTCCCCCGCGCCGTGGGCCTCGCCGAAGCGGACCGTCAGCGCCATGGACAATCCCAGCGGCACCATGAACGCGGTGGCCGCCAGCGTCACCGCGATCTGGTGTGCGGCCATCGCGTCCGGGCCGATCCGCCCCATCATCAGCGCCGCAAATGAAAATGCACCCACCTCGAAGATCATCTGCGCGCTCGCCGGCAAACCAAGAGCCAGCATCGCCATTGCTTCCCTCCGGTTCGTCCCGCGCAACCATCGCCGCGGCACCCAGTCGTGAAGCCCCGCAGCGCGGCGCAGCCAGAACATCATCGCCAGCAGGATCGCCGTGCGGGAGATCAAGGTGGCCCATGCCGCACCCTCGAATCCCAGCACCGGGCAGCCCAGCTTGCCGAAGATCATGATCCAGTTGAGGACGATGTTGAGCAGCACCCCGCCCAGGAAAATCCAGAATGGCGGCCACGGGCGGTTGAGCGCGTCGGCATGGTTCTTGAGCGCGATCGAGGCGAGTGCCGGCACCAACGAGAACATCACGATCCGGAAATACACCGGCGTCCGCCCGCTCACCTCAGCCGGTTGTCCGAAAATTCCCAGATGCGAGGACAGCGGCCACGACAGCGCGAACAGCCCCAGCCCCAACAAACCGCCCAGCACCAACCCGTCGCGGCAGCTCTGCCGCGCACCTGCCGCATCGCCCGCGCCACGGCGGTTCGAGGTGAAAACCGACACCGCCGTCAACACCCCGATCCCGAACACCAACGGCAGATGGAACAACGCCGAGGCAAACGTCAGCGCCGCGAGTTCCGTGACCCCGAGCCGGCCGATCATCACCGTGTCCGCCACCCCCAGCAGCATCTGGCTGAGTTGCCCGATCATCAACGGCAGCGCCAGCCGCAGCGTCAACCGCGATTCGTGCCACAAATTCATACCATGCTTTCCAGCAGATGGATCGTTTCGGCAAGTTTTCCGGCCGGTGATTCCGCCCTGAGCCTCGGGAAGCGGCGCCCTTCAAGGAGGATGTAGTCACCGCCGCGGTGAAGCATCAGGCGTTGGCCGGAGATCTCGACCGAGGAGATCCGCACAGCGGCGGCGAGCGCCTTGATGCGGGCGATCGTGAGCAGGTTTTCCGCAGCTTCGGGCAGGCGGCCGAAGCGGTCCCGCCAGGTGGATTCCAGGGCATCGACCGCCTTTTCGGTGCCGGCTTCGGAGAGTTCGCGGTAGGCGGCGATGCGGAGGCGGGTTTCGGCGAGCCACGCTGACGGCAGGAATGCCGGGATTTGAGATTTGAAATTTGAAATTTCAGATTGCCGGAGCCAGCCGGTCTCGGTGGAGACGATGAAGTCGGCCTTGAAGGAGCATTCGCCGCGCGGTGCGTCCTGGCGGCCCTTGAGGCGCTCGACGGATTGCTTGAGAAGCTGGCAATACAGTTCGAAGCCGATCTGGGCGATGTGGCCGGACTGCTTGGTGCCGAGCAGGTTTCCCGCGCCGCGGATTTCGAGGTCGCGCATGGCGATTTTGAAACCGGATCCAAGCGCGGTGTATTCCTTGATGGCGTGGATGCGCTTGCGGGCGTCGCCGACGGTCATCATGTCGCGCGGCAGCAGCAGGATGGCGTAGGCCTTTTCGCCGGCGCGGCCGACGCGGCCGCGGAGCTGATAGAGATCGGCCAGGCCGAAACGGTCGGCCCGGTCGATGAGAATGGTGTTCGCGTTGGGGATGTCGATGCCGGTCTCGATGATGGTGGTGGCTAACA
>JBMTCD010000300.1:0-3238 GCA_049430545.1 Luteolibacter sp. | reverse complement strand
CCGAGGACAAAAAAACCGCCGACTTCGAGGGCATCTGGCGCCCGATGTCACCGCACCGTCTCGGCGATTTCCCCAGCTCACGGGATTCCAAGGATCCCTACTGCCTCGATGAAGACGACCGGCCTTTCGATGCCGTGGTCGACCTGTCCACACGCTGGATGGACCAGGTGAAAGACAAGCCATTCTTCCTCAACTTCTGCCCCTCGTTCGTCCACGGGCCTTTCTCCACCCGCGACCGCAAGCGCTTGGAACACTACTGCGAAAAGATGGGCATCCCGTTCCCGACCGACCCCGGAATGATCAACGATGGCAGCCCGGGTCAGAAGAATCCGTACTACGCCGCCATGCTGGATTCGCTCGACTGGCAGGTCGGCAAAATCCTCGACTTTCTGGAACACACGGACGATCCGCGCAATCCGGGGCATAAGCTGATCGACAACACCTACGTTATCCTCAGTTCCGACAATGGCGGATTGCAACGATCCCCGGTGGCCCACGGCGAAGGGAAAGATAAACAGGAAACCATCACCGACAACCGTCCCCTCGACGGCGGCAAACTCACCCTGGAAGAAGGCGGCATCCGGATTCCGTTCATCGTCCGCGGACCCGGGGTTCCCGAAGGTGCACTCAACAGCAAAACCGCGGTCAGCCTCGTTGACATGTTCCCGACATTCATGTCCATGGCTGGCGCGAAACCCGGCAAACATCTGGACCTCGACGGAGCCGACATCTTGCCGGTTCTCCATGGTGAAACCGACAAAGTGGTGAAGGCGGATGGATCGATCCGCGACACCCTTTATTTCCACTACCCGAGCGTCCTGCCAACCTCATCCATCATCATCAAGGACGGCTGGAAACTGCGCCTTTATCATGGCGGGACGATGGACACCAAACGGCCGCAAGTCGCCCTCTACCATCTCTACAACGAAGACGGATCCCCGGTGGACGAATCGGAAACCAAGAACCTCGCCGAAGAGATGCCGGAGAAACGCGACGCCCTGCTGGCCGACCTCCAAGCATGGATGGAAAAATACAAGGCCGAGTTGCCCTACAAGAACGCCCAAAAATCCGGCACACCCGAGCCAGGAAGCGAAAAGGTGCCCGCCGTGGTGAAAACCGCATCAAATGGCAAGACGCTCGAGATGGTGGTCGAGGACGGCAACGGCAAATCCCGCATCGTTGATGCCAAGTTGGTTTATACGACCAATGGATCCAAGTTGCTCCGTGCGGGGCAGACGACTGAGGAATGGCATGAGACTCCGGCAACAATCGAGGGTTCGCGCATCACGGTTGAAGCCCCGCCCGGCATGACCCACGGCGTGATTTATCTCCGCGATGAAAACGACTTCATGATCACTTCGGAGCATCTGCCGCCATTCAGCGGTTCGCCCGATGCCATTGATGTGAGTGGCAAAGGAGTGGATGTGATCAAGGACGGCTTCGCGTGGAAGCCGGGATTGATTTCATTGATCGAGACAGCACGCGCGGCAAGCAAATCAGCCGCTGCCAAAAATCTCGATCACGCAGCCTTGGATGCCCAGATCGCCAAGGGCGAGAAAGTTGTCTCGCAACCCGCCAACGAGAAGACCTACGCGCCGGTGCTTCGTTCACTGCGCCAAGCCATCCGCGCGCTGGACGTGCCGGAGGCGAAGTTGGCCGCGCTCAATTGGTTCCCGAAAAATGCCAATTGGTGAATTGATGAAAGCTTGCGCTGCTCTCCTGCTGGCCACGCTTGTGCTGGTGCCACCGTCGGCGCGGGCCGAAACGCCCCGGCAGTTGCCTTCCGGACCGCCCGGGCCCGGTCGCTTCGGTGCTTACCAGACCACGCTGAAATTCGATCCGGCCTGGGATAAACCGTGGCGGATCGGCGATGCAGCCGATGTCGTGGTGCGCTTCGACGATGGCAGCCACCGTTTCGTTTTTTGGCACGGCACAAGCTACATCCCGCACTGGGTCACGGACAACGGCATCTGGTTCAACAATGAATTTCTCGAGCGGAAGGCGAATTCTTCCGGCTTGAAAGGATGTATCGAGCCGATGTCGGACAAGCAGTGCCGGTACTCGCACGTGCGCGTGCTCGAGAACAACGATGCCCGCGCCGTCGTGCACTGGAGATACGCGCCCGTCGACGTGGAATACCGGCATCCCTTTGCCGACGAAAACACCGGTTGGGGCGACTGGGTGGATGAAGTCTTCACCATTTATCCCGATGGGACGGCCATCCGCCAGGCCACCCTCCACACGACAAAACCGGACGAGTTTTCGGAATGGCACGAGGCCATCATCATTAACCAGCCCGGCACCCGCCCCGAAGACAACATCGAACCGGTCGCCGTCAGCCTCGCCAACATGGACGGTGAATCACGCGACTACCAGTGGCCCCGGCCAAAGGATCGCCACGGAGATTTCGCAGACATGCCGAAAGATCCCTGCATCCAGGTGGTCAACCTGAAGTCGCCGAAGAAGCCGTTTTCCATCGTCGATCCCCGCGGACTCAAGATTACCGTGTTCAGGGGACATGCCCCGGGCTCGATCTTCCACCACTGGGACCACTGGCCCGTGTCGCAGGACAAATCGTGGAGCCGCACCGCCACTTCCGCGGAGAAGCCTTCCCATTCCTCACTCTTCAACTTGCGCGATTGGCCGGAATATGCCCGCACGGAAAACTCGATCACCCGTCTGCAGATGCAGGGACTCACGGAAAAATCGGCAGCGGACCTCGCTCCGCTGGCCAGGTCCTGGCTCACGCCGCCGCCCATCGAGGTGGCCGGCAAGGAATTCACCGCGGCCGGGTACGAGGCACCGGAGCGGGCTTACCGCATCGTCAAACAAGACCCCGCCGCAGCGGCGCCGCTCGCCGTCACCATCCAAGCGGACCCCGGGCATCCGGCAGTGAATCCCGCGTTTGTCATCGCGGGATGGGGTGACTCCGGCGTGAATTTGCAAATCGACGGCCGGGTGGTCGAGCGGGGTCCGGCGTTCCGCTACGGGCACCGGGCCACCCTCGACGGAACCGACCTCGTAATTTGGGTCGCGCTGGAAACAGACAAGGAAACCGTGTTGACCCTGACCCCACACACAATTTCTGAACAAAACAACCAAGCCCTCCGACCATGAAAATCCCGACCAGCCTCCTGCTTCTAACCGCTGTCTTGCTTGCCGGCGCGCCAGCCCGGTCCGCTCCGCCGCCGAAGCCCAATATTGTTCATATCCTCACCGACGATCTCGGTTGGCAGGA
>JBMTCD010000299.1:0-3294 GCA_049430545.1 Luteolibacter sp. | reverse complement strand
GACGAACATCGCCCTGGGCACCGCCTTCTCCATCATCGCGATTTTCGCCCTGATGGGCTCGATGAGCGGCTGGTGGGTTCTAGGCTGCATCATGCTCTACTCGGTCGGTGAAATGACCGCCGCTCCCAGCAATTTCCGCTACCTCAATCGCATCGCGCCCGCCGGCAAGAAGGGGCTCTACATGGGATACTCGAACTTCACCGTCGGCATCGGCTGGTCGATCGGCTCGATCATGGCCGGCCACCTCTACCACAACAACGGCGACAAGGTGGAGCTGGCCAAGCGCCATCTGGTGGAAAAACTCGGTGCGGATGCCACGGATGTGGCCGCCTTGCCCAAGGGCGACGTGATGCCGATGCTGCAGGACAAGCTTGGCATGAATGAATTCGCCACGCGTCAATTGCTCTGGGACACCTACAATCCGTATACGATGTGGCTGGTCTTCGGGCTCATCGGCTTCGGCTCGTTGTTTGCGCTGCTGGTTTACAACCGTCTCGTCGCCGCCGCCGATGCCAATCCGAACCACTCTTTCAACGTCCGCGGCGACGTGTGGGTGAAGGCGTTCCTGCTGCCGATCTGTGTGATCATGGTGACCTCGTGCTGCTTCTTCCCGTCCACCGGCCTCATCCTCAACACCCTGTTTTTCTGCATAATGGGCGCGATCGCTTTCACGCAGAAGAAAAGCCAGGCACCTCCTTCCATTCCCACCACTGCCGCGAGCTGAGTCCGGAAAACCGGAAAAATCCGTGAATCCCGCGCCATCCGTGGTTATTTAAGCAACACATCGAACATCAAGTGCACGCCATGAAACCGCCACCCAGCATCTTCAACGACGTCCTCGGCCCGGTGATGCGAGGGCCCAGCAGCTCGCACAGCGCCGCCGCCAACCGGATCGGCCGCCTCGCCCGCGACCTCGCCGGCGAACCGGTGCGCAGGTTGGCAGCCTTCTATGATCCCAACGGCTCGCTGGTCACCACCCACAAGGAACAGGGCACCGACCTCGGCCTCTACAGCGGCATCCTCGGCTGGGAGCCAGATGACGAACGGCTGCCGACCTACCCGCAGGCGCTCGCCGAGGCCGGCATCGAAGTCGAGGTGAATTACGTGTCCTACGACGCGCCGCACCCGAATTTCTACCGCCTCGAAATCACCGGCGAAAGCGGCACGATCCATCACTTCGACGCGATTTCCACCGGCGGCGGCATGATTGAACTGCAGGCCATCGACGGCACGCCGCTCGGCGGCACCGGCGACCTCAACTCCACGCTGTTCTGGCTGGTTGCCAAACCCGACGAGCGCATCTATCAGAACACGCCGGTTGCCAATGGAGCCGAAACCATCGAATGGCTCCCCGGTCCGTCCGGCGGACTGTTGCGTTTCGATTCGCGCCAGCGTCCATCCGACGACGACGTTTCACAACTCGCCTCGGAACTCGGTGCCAGCCGCCACCGCACGCTCGGCGCGGTGTTGCCGGTCCTCTCGTGCAAGGGCCTCTCGGTTCCCTTCACCCGTGCCGGGGAAATGGAAAGCCACCCGGAATTTTCCGACCGCCCGCTGTGGGAAAGCGCCGCCTGTTACGAAGCCGCGCGCGGCGGCATCACGCCGGAGGAAGTGCTCGAACGCATGAAAGCGCTGGCGAAAATCATGCACGGCGCGGTGCGCACCGGCCTCGCCGGCACCCAATATGCCGACCGCATCCTGCCCTCGCAAAGCCCCGGTTTCGAGCGCGCCGAAAAGGAAGGCCGCCTCATTCCCGCAGACATCAACAACCGCATCGTCCGCTACGTTTCCGCCATCATGGAGGTGAAGTCGTCGATGGGCGTCATCGTCGCAGCGCCCACCGCCGGTTCCTGCGGTGCGATGCCCGGCGCGGTGCTCGCCGTGTGCGACGCCACCGGCTGTGATGAAACCGAGCGGGCCAAGGCATTGCTCGTTGCCGGCCTGATCGGCGTGTTCATTGCCCGCGACGCCACCTTCGCCGCCGAGGAAGGCGGCTGCATGGCCGAGTGCGGATCCGGTTCCGCGATGGCCGCCGCCGCCATCGCCCACCTCGCCGGCGGCACCACCGCCCAGCAAATGGCCGCCGCATCCATCGCCCTGCAAAACTGCTTCGGCATGGTCTGCGACCCCATCGCCAACCGCGTCGAGGCTCCCTGCCTCGGCAAGAACGTCATGGCCGCCACCAACGCGCTGTCCTGCGCCAACATGGCCCTCGCCGATTACCAGCACCTGATCCCATTCGACGAGGTCGTGCTCGCCATGGCCAAGGTGGCCCACCAGATCCCGCGCGAACTCCGCTGCACCAACCTCGGCGGTCTCTCCATCACCCCCACCGCCGCCCGCATCGCCGAAAAACTCGCCGGCAAGGGCTGCCAATGCACCACAGCGACGCACCCCACCCAAACCGCTTGAGACGCCCAACCGTCCTCCGCGCCGGATGAAATTCCATTCACTGCTGCTCCTCGCCTCGCTGGCCACCTCCTTGTCTGGCGGGCAAGCGGCGCACCGGCAGCAACTCGGTGACGAAGCGCTGGCCGCAGGCTTGTGGGAAATCGCCGCCAGCCATTACGAGGCAGTATTGTCCTCGCCATCGCTCGACCAATCCGCACAGGCTGCCGCCATCCTCCGCCTCGCCGAGGCGCGTCTGCGCGATGGTCGTCCATCCGAAACGCTGGAACTCCTGGAGCAACCGGCCGCCGCCGACCATCCGGAGACTTCGCTGTGGAAAGGACTGGCCATGGCCGCCATCGGAAAAACAGCGGAGGCGATCACCATCCTGACCCCGCTCACGGCCGATCCGCTGCTGCCATTCCATGCCGACGCGGTTTTCACCATCGCGAATCTGCAATTGGCGCAAGGCGATGAGGCGGCCGCGCTGCAGACACTCGAACTGCTCATTGATACTGACGACTCCGCTCTGGCATCCAAGGCGCGCCTGTGCGAGGTGGAAGTATGGCTCGACGCCGGACGCATCTCCGAGGCGCGCGCCGCCCTGCCCGCCGCCACCAGCGTGAGCCAGCAGGACGCACCCTTGCAGGTGTTTCTGGAAGCCATGATCCTGTTGCGCGAAAAGCGGGCGGCGGATGCGGCGGCACTGTTCCGCAGCCTGATTGAGCGGCCGCAGGGGCAGTCGGCAGAGCGCTACCATCTGGCTGCAGCTGGACTTGCCGAGGCCTTGCTCGCGGCTGGCGAGGCCAACGAAGCCGCGGTTTTCATCATCTCATTTCTTCAGGACTATCCGTCCTCGCCGCGTCTTGATGAGCTGTTCCACGTGCTCCAGCAAGCGGCTGCGCG
>JBMTCD010000298.1:0-3417 GCA_049430545.1 Luteolibacter sp. | reverse complement strand
CACCGGCAAGCGGGTGTTCATCTTCGGCGACGGCACCCACGTGCTGGCGGCGGCATTCCGGGTCCACATACACATCGGCGCCGTAAAGCGTGTCGCCAAGCGGGTCGTGATTGTGGAAATAACCGCCATCGGTGACGCCGGCGTAGGTGTGGGCGCGGTAGGGGTCGCGGCCGCTCTGGATGACGAGCGAGGCCACGGCCCCGACGATCCGGCCGTCGACGACCGCCACGATCTGCCCGGCGGGAAACAGCTTCAGGTGATTGCGGATCTGGCGCTCGCTCCAGACCACGTTTTCCTCCGCCATCAGCGGAAAGGCGCGCTTGTTGAGCTTGATTAGCGCCGGAATGTCCGCGGTCTCGGCCGGACGCAGCAGAATTTCGGCGGATTTTCCCTGATAGACAAATGGCTCCATGCGGGCAGTTTCACGAAATCCCGCGCCCGGTCAAGAATGCGCCGGTTTCCGGAAACTTCTTCGCGATTTCCTGTGAATGATCCCCCGCGATCGCTGCGTATTGGCCCGATCATGTCACGACTCGCCATCCTCATCGCATTGGGAATCTCCACCATCGCCAGCCGCGCGGAGTGGGCGCCTCTGTTCAACGGCAAGAATCTCGACGGCTGGTCCGGCGACCCGCGCTTGTGGTGGGTCGAAGAGGGCGTGATCATCGGCGAGTCGAATGACGCCGAGAAGAAGACCGCGGCCAACAGCTTCCTGATCTGGCAAGGCGGCGAACCCGCTGATTTCACTTTCGAATGCAAGGCGCGCGTCACCGGCAAGAACAATTCCGGCGTGCAATACCGCAGCCGTGTGATCGACAAGGACAAGTGGATCGTCGGCGGCTATCAGATGGACCTCCACCCGAAACAGGAATACCTCGCAATGCTTTACGAGGAGCGCGGACGCGGCATCGCCTGCCAGCGCGGCCAAAAAGTCGACCTCGGCGAAAAGCCGGCCGTCACCGGCAAGCTCGACCTGCCGCAGGTGGACCTCGCCGAGTGGAACTCCTACCGCATCGTCGCGCGCGGCCACACGGTCCGGCATTACGTGAACGACCAGCTCGCCGCGGAAATCACCGACACCCATCCGGAAAAGCGCGCCGCCAAGGGCGTGATCGCCCTGCAGCTCCACGCCGGCCCGCCGATGAAGGTGGAATTCAAGGAACTTCGCATCAAGCTGGAGGCAGCCGCACAGGCCCCCGAGGACGTCACCGGCAGTTATCAAGTCGCTCCGGGTTTCAAGTTGGAGCGGGTTTACCAAATCCCGAAGGACCAGGGTTCCTGGGTTTCCATCACGAACTTCGGTAAAAAAAAACTCCTTTGCGCGGACCAATACGGCGGGATCTATCAAGTGACCTTGCCGGATGATCCGGCGGCCGCGTTGGAAATCACAGCGCTCGACATCCCGCTGCGCGGCGCGCACGGGCTGCTGTGGCACCGCGATGTGCTCTGGGTGAGCATCTGTGAGGGCGGCAAAAACAATGGCGTGTGGCGCGTCACCGACAGCAATGGCGACGGACTGCCGGACAAGCCCGAGCACGTCATTCCCTTGAGCGGAGGCGGCGAGCACGGCCCGCATTCACTGGTCCCCTCACCCGATGGCGGACAAATCTGGCTGGTGGCCGGAAATCACACCAACCCACCGGATTTCGACCGCACGCTGGTGACGCCGGTGTGGCAGGAGGACCAACTTTTGCCGCGCCAACCGGATGCCCGCGGCCACGCCAACAACCGGATGGCCCCCGGCGGCTGGATCGCGCGCTTCGACCCCGATGGCAAGAACCTCGAGCTCGTCTCGGCGGGTTACCGCAACTCCTTCGACCTTGCATTCAATGAACATGGCGATCCAGTCACCTATGACGCTGACATGGAATGGGATCTCGGCATGCCGTGGTATCGCCCCACCCGCTTCTGCCAGGTGACTCCCGGTTCCGAGTTCGGCTGGCGTCACGGCACCGGCAAATGGCCGGAATATTACGAGGACTCAGTGCCAACGCTGTTGGATATTGGCCCCGGCTCGCCCACCGGGGTGGTTTCCGGACAGGGAGCGAAGTTTCCCGCCAAATACCAACGCGCGATCTTCGGCCTCGATTGGACCTTCGCCACGATCTATGCGGTGCATCTCACGCCGCACGGCCGCGGCTACACCGCCACCCGCGAGGAATTCATCGCCGGCTCCGGCCTGCCTCTCACCGATGCGGTCATCGCCGGCGACGGCGCGATGTATTTCCTCACTGGCGGCCGCCGCACCGGCTCCGCCCTCTGGCGCGTGACTTACACCGGCGGGGAATCCACCGCGCCGGTCGATTACCGGTCCAAGCCGATTGCGCTGATGAATCCCGCCGAAGCGGAAAAACATCTTGGCTCGGATGAACGCATAGCCCGCTTCGAAGCCCGCACCGCACTCGAACACCAAGGCGCGGATTCGCTGGCCCGGATTCTCAAGTCCAAAACGGAGAAACCATGGCAGACGATCCAAGCGGCCATCGGCCTGGCGCGCGTCGGCGAAGCGGCGCATGTGCCGGCCGTCCTGACAGCCTTGGAATCGCTCGATTGGAGGCAACTCGGCACGCCTGAGCGCATCAATTGGCTGCGCGCCGCCGGGCTTGCCTTTGCGCGTCATGGCAAACCGGACGAAGCGGCCCGCGGCAGGGTGCTGGCGAAAATCGACGCCGCTTTCCCCTCCGGCGACGCCATGCTCGACCGCGAACTGTGCCGGATGCTCGCCTATCTCAATGCGCCCGGTGTCGTCGCCCGCACGCTCAACCTGATGGATGCTGCGGGACCGGAAAGCGCACCCGATTGGCTGGAACTGGCCAAGCGCAACAAACAATATGGGGGGGCCATCGAGAAAATGATCGCCAACCTGCCGCCAACGCAGGTCATCCATTTCACCTATTGCCTTCGCGTCGTCCCCGGTCCATGGCGCGATGACGAGCGGCAGCGCTACTTCACCTGGCTCGGCCGGCTCGCCGGTAATTCGGGCGGTGCCAGCTACGGCGGGTTCATCAAGAACATCCGCAAGGACGCTCTCGCCCACTGCACACCGGAGGAACAGGAAAAGTTCGCCACCGTCGGCGAGTCCGCCATTCCCAACCCGCTCGCGAACCTGCCGCAGGTCGCAGGCCCCGGCCGGAATTGGACAGTCGATGAAATCGTCAAGGCCGCCGAACAAGGACTCAACGGCCGCTCCAAAGAGCGCGGCAACCTGATGTTCCGTGCCGCGATGTGTGCCGCCTGCCACCGCTTCGGCAACGAGGGTGGATCGTCCGGACCGGATTTGTCGAACCTCGCAGGACGGTTCACCGTCCGCGACCTCGCCGAGTCCATCGTCGAGCCCGGCAAGGTGATTTCCGACCAATACCACTTCGAGACCATCACCCGCCCGGACGGCAGCCAGATCAGCGGACGCATCATCGA
>JBMTCD010000297.1:0-3434 GCA_049430545.1 Luteolibacter sp. | reverse complement strand
GGATCACGGTGAACTACCGCGAGGCCTACGGCATGTATGCCTGCAACGGCATCCTCTTCAACCACGAGTCGCCACGCCGCGGCGAAACCTTCGTCACCCGCAAGATCACCCGCGGCATCGCCAACATCGCCCAAGGCCTCGAAAGCTGCATCCACCTCGGCAACATGGACTCCCTGCGGGACTGGGGCCACGCCAAGGACTACGTCCGCATGCAGTGGATGATGCTGCAACAGGAATGCGCCGACGATTTCGTCATCGCCACCGGCAGGCAGATTTCCGTTAGAGAGTTCGTCCGCATGTCCGCCGCCGAGGCCGGCATCGGCATCGAGTTCAATGGCACCGGCGTCGATGAAACCGCTGTCGTCCGTTCCGTCGATCCCGCAATCGCTCCCGCGGTTAAACCCGGCGACGTGATCGCTCGCGTCGATCCGCGCTACTTCCGCCCGGCGGAAGTGGAAACCCTGCTCGGTGATCCCACCAAGGCGATGGACAAACTCGGTTGGAAACCCGAGATCACCGTCGAGGAAATGTGCGCCGAAATGGTCGCCGCCGATCTGGAGGAAGCCAAGCGCCACGCCCTGCTGAAAGCCCACGGCCATCACGTGCCGGTGTCGAAGGAGTAATGCCATGAAAAAAGTCTTCATCTCCGGTTGCTACGACATCCTCCATGCCGGCCATCTCCAGTTCTTCGAGCAGGCAAGGGCGCTCGGCGGTTATCTGATCGTTTCATTCGCCTCCGCCGAGGTGCTGTGGATCCACAAGCGCCGCAAGCCATCGATCCCGGACGAACACAAGTTCGCCCTGCTTCAAGGCGTGCGTGTGATCGACGAGGTGGTCATCGGCCACGGCCACGAGGAAGGCATCGATTTCCGCGAGGAATTCCTGCGTCTCCGCCCGGACATCCTGGCCGTCACCGAGGACGACAAATACGCCGATCTGAAGCGCGCGCTATGCGCCGAGACGGGAGCGGAGTATGTCGTCTTGCCAAAGACCCCGCCGCGATTTGAGCCGGTCTCCACCTCATCCATCGTCCGCTGGGTGCAGGCACCCACCGAGGCCCCGCTGCGCGTCGATTTTGCCGGCGGCTGGCTCGATGTGCCACGCTTCGCCCGCCCAGGCGAATATGTCGTCAACTGCGCCATCTCGCCGCTCGTTTCCCTGCGCGAGTGGCCTTACGAAAAACAGGCCGGCCTCGGCGGCAGCGGGGCTTGGGCGTTGATCAATGGCCGCGATGGCGTGGACTCGGAAATCGACCTCGGCGTCGGCTGGCAGGACCCCGCAGTGATCCGTGAAACCGGCCTCTGCGTGTGGCGCTCCGGCCCTAAACCGGTGCTCGATTTCAAGCACAATGGCGACTTCCTCGCAGGCCGAATGGCGATCTACTGGACCGGCACCAGCCATGACACGCCGGGCGTCGTCAATTTGCCGCGCGACTACGACCGCATCGCGCAAAGCGCCCGCATCTCCCGTGCAGGCGTCCTGCAAGCTGACATCGCGAAACTTGCCGAGGGCGTTTCGCTCTACCATACGACCCAGCTCGACGAAGGCATGGAACCGCTGCCGAAAATCGCCGGCTCGATCGCCTGCAAATACTGCGGCGGAGGCTACGGCGGCTACGCACTTTATCTGTTCGCCGAGCCCGCCGCGCGCGAGTCCGCCATATCCAAAAAGACGGATCTACGCACCGTGGAGCCGTTCTGCCGGGTCTGATCGATCCCACGCACCCGGTAGCGCGCCCTCGATGAGCGCGCACGCGAATGCAGCGCCCTTGCCCGACCTTTCAAATCCGCCAAGGACTCCACATTCCCAATTCATCCTCTGCCCTCTCATCGAGAGGGCGCTACCTATCCTCTCATCGAGAGGGTGCCAGCCACCCTTGCTTCACTGGCTGCTAACAGCCAACTCTCCCGCGCGGATGACCACCGTTCCCGTCATCGATCTGCCCGTCGCCGCCACCACCTATGCCGCTGCGGTGGAATGGGCGCTGGAAAAAGCCGCCGCAAAGGATCGCGCCCATGCGGTGGAAGCAGCCAATACCCACGTGGCCGCGCTCGCCCGCATCGATGCCGCATTTGGCGAAAGCATGGCGCAATTCGACCTCATCGTCCCCGACGGCATGCCGCTTGTCTGGGCGATCAACCGGCAGCTGGTGCCCGAGCAAAAGCTCACCGACCGCGTTTACGGTCCCACACTGATGCTGGAAACGCTCAAGGCCACCCAAGGCCGGCCGGAATTCAGGCACTTTCTCTTAGGCGGCAAACAGTCCACCCTCGACAAGCTCAAGCAGGCCTTCGCGGCACGTTTCCCCGGCGCAGCCATCGCCGGCATGCACTCGCCGCCTTTTGGGGAATGGCCGCCCGATGAATTCCAGCGCATCTCCGACATGATCCGCACCTCCGGCGCCAACCTGGTCTGGGTGGGCCTCGGTTGCCCGAAACAGGAACACTGGATCGCCCGCCACAAGGAACAGCTTCCGCCCGGCGTCTATTTCGGAATCGGCGCCGCCTTCGCCTTCCACGCCGGCGAGGTGAAACAATCGCCAGCCGCCCTCCAGAATCTCGGCCTCGAGTGGGCCTACCGCCTCGCCATGGAACCCCGGCGGCTCTGCAAGCGCTACTTCACCTACAACACCCTATTCCTCTGGCACCTGCTGCGCGGCAGAAATGCCCGCTGAGCCGTTCCCACGCGATCACGCGTTGCACCGTTTTTCATTTCGCTTGTTTCATGGCCCCGGCCAGACATCCATCCGCTCATTCCCACATCCACCAGTTCAAATCTTCCAAAAATATCCATGAAAATCAAATCCATCTGCTGCCTCGGCGCCGGCTACGTCGGCGGCCCCACCATGGCCATGATCGCCGCCAAGTGCCCGGACATCCAGGTCACGGTCTGCGACATGAACCAGGAACGCATCGCCGCCTGGAACACCGACAACCTTCCCGTCTATGAACCCGGCCTGCACGAGTTGGTGGTCTCCGCTCGCGGCCGCAACCTGCATTTCACCACCGACATCCGCCAGGCCATCGCCGCCGCAGACCTGATTTTCGTCTCGGTCGGCACCCCCACCAAGTCCTACGGCATCGGTGCCGGCCGTGCCGCAGACCTGCGCTACATCGAATCCGCCGCACGCCTCATCGCCGAGGTCGCGGAAGGTCACAAGATCATCGTCGAGAAAAGCACCATACCGGTCAAAACCGCCAGCGCCATCCGCACCATTCTCGCCGCAAACAGCGCGAACAACGCAACCTTCGAGGTGCTTTCGAATCCCGAATTCCTCGCCGAGGGCACCGCTGTCGCCGATCTTCAAAACCCGGACCGCATCCTCATCGGCGGCGAAAACAACCCGGCCGGCCAGGCCGCCATCGAGGCCCTCGCCTCAATTTACGCCCGCTGGATCCCCCGCGATCGCATCATCACCCCCAACCTGTGGTCGT
>JBMTCD010000296.1:0-3448 GCA_049430545.1 Luteolibacter sp. | reverse complement strand
GGGCGACGAGGCGTTTCACGGCGTCCTCTGCGAACTTGCTGTTCGGGTGGATGTCGCGCGCCTTGAGATACCATGACAGGGCGGAGCCGGTCTGGCTGGGGGTGCGGTTTTCGAGTTGTCGTGCCTGATCGAGGGCGCGGGTGAAATCGGCCACCTTGGGGGCGAGCAGTTCGAGTTCGCGGCCGAGTTTCGGATCGTCGGGAAATTCCTCGCGCAGCTCGGCGAGTTGTTCCCAGGCGGCGCAGTTCTGGCCCATGCGGCTGAATTCGGCGGCCTTGCCGAGGGCGGCCTCGATTTTGGTGAGATGGGTCATGATTTGGCGGAAGGCGTCCTCGCGGGTGGCGTCGCCCTGGATGGCGGGGGCGATTTCGTATTGGCGGCGGGCGATTTCGCGGTAGTTGCCCTCGGTGAGCAGGCGGTCGAAGTCTTTGCGGATGGTGACGATGCCGCTGCTCTTGTTCACGAGGTTGCGGAATTCATCGAGTTTCGGGTTGGTGGGCCAGGTTTCGGCGGCGGTGCGGATTTTTTCCGCAGCCTTGTCCGAATCGCCGCCGAGCAGGTGGGCCTTGGCCTCCTCGATGGCGATGTCCGAGGCGAGCGTGTGGGCGGCGATGACGCTATCCATCTTGGACGAGGGGAAATCGCGGGCGATTTCCTTGAGTTTGGCGGCGAGTTCCTTGGAGCGGGTGTAATCGCGGGCCTGGAGTGCGCCGTAGAGTTCGTGGAGATCGCGGACGTAATCGGCCACGCGGCGTTTTTTCTCCAATGGCAGGGTGGCGACGGGGCCGAGGAATTCGCCGAGGGCGAAGGCCTCCATGAGCCGTTGCGAGGCCGAGTGCAGCTCGTCGCGCGAGAGCATGAGGTCGAAGGCCTCGACGTATTTGGTGACCTCGCGGATGGCCTCGTTGGCGAGCGCGTCGAGCGAGGCGACGGTGGGATTCACGCCGACGGATTCGGAGAACAGCTTTGAGACATCCGAGTTCTTGTCGATGCGCAGGGTGGTGTCGCCGTCCTTCCAGATCTGGTTGTAGAAACGGGCGGCCATGACGACGTGTTCGTAGCGGCGCTGGACGAACCACTGGACCATGCTGACCTGGTATTGCGCCTTGGTGCGCAGCGTCTGGGCCTCGGTGCGGGCGATGTTGGCCTTCTTGAGCGCCTCGATTTCGGCGATGCGGCGGAGGGTTTCGGTGTAGCGCAGGGAATTGGTGCCCTGGCCGACGGCCTGGTTTTTTTGCTGGGGTTTTTTGTTTCCGGCGGGCTGGGCTTGGCCGAGGTCATTCTCGCGTTCGTGGCGCGCCTTCCAATCGCCCTCGGCGATGATAGATTGTTTTTCCTCCTCGATGGAATCGTTGAGTTTGCGGAGGCTGTTGACGTCCTGCTTGGCGAGCATGGCCATGTAGATCGACTCGGCGAGCGAGCCGCAGAGGTTGGCATCGCCGGGGTAGGAGGTGGCGGCGGGCAGGAGTTTGAAGGCGTCGTAGAGGTCGGGACCGCCGCTGCGGAATGGCGAGATGGTGGCGAGGATTTCGGCGATGTTTTCGCGGTAGCGTTGGGCGTCTTCGTCGTTTTCCGGCGGTTGGCTGAGGAATTTCTCGAAGCGCGCCTTGAGCAGGCGGTTGTCGCCCAGCGGGATGGTGACACCGCCGACGGTGATGGTTTCCGCGGAGGGATCGAGCATCGGGATTTCCTGACCGAAGGGGCTGGCGGGCTGCGGTTTTTCCTGCCGGGCCACCTGATCGACGGGTGCCTGCTGCGGCTGGCTAGGCTGTGCGGGCGGGGTGTAAACCTGCGCATGGCAGAGCCAGGCGGTGCCGAGGAGGATGGAAATCGTGGATTTCATGGGCTGGAAACGGGCGGGTAGGTGATCAAAGCCGGTTGATGCCGGTGGCGACGGCGATGCCGCCCTCGCGGAACCGGACGCGGAAGGCGTATTTCTGGCGGATTTCGATGTTGGTGGAACTGAGTTCCTGAGGGACCTCGATGGCAATGAATTCGTCGCCGCCCGGTGTATCGACACGCAGGCTGATGACCTGGCCGTGGTCGGCCGTCCACTGGAGTTTTTCGTCCACGGAGCCTTCGACGGCGTATTCGTTGCCGCGCAGCATGTGGCCGTTTTCGAGCAGGTCCTCGATGTTCAGCGGCGCGACATCGGTGAAAGCCGCCGGCTTGCGGCCGATGAGCGATTTGCCGGCGAAGACCGCCACGACGATGGCGGCGGCCACTCCGAGCAGGATGGCGGGATTGGGTTTGGAACTGGCGCGTCGGGGCATGGCTGGGCGGGCTGAATCGCGGTGGAAACGGAAAATACGCCTGTGATTCGTCAAATCGAGGCAAATTTGTCTGCGGCGCAGCGTCCTGCGAACAAATCCGCTTGGTCATGGTGGCACCAGCGTTTAGCCAGCATGGAAATCCACTGTCATGCACGTTCCCACGCTCATTTCCCGCAAGCGCGATGGCGAGGAACTCGGCGCCCGCGAGATCGCAACGCTCATCGCCGGCTACACCACGGGCGAGATACCGGATTATCAAATGTCGGCCTTTGCCATGGCGGTGTTTTTCAGGGGCATGACGGCCGCCGAGACCGCCGCGCTCACCCGTGCGATGATGGAAAGCGGCGATCGTTTCCAGCATCCGGCCGGACCGCCGGTGGTGGACAAGCATTCGACCGGCGGGATTGGCGATAAGGTCTCGCTGGTGCTAGCGCCGCTGGTTGCCTGCGCGGGATGCCGGGTGCCGATGGTTTCCGGCCGCGGTCTAGGCATCACCGGCGGCACGCTCGACAAGCTGGAGTCGATTCCGGGCTTCAATGTGCGGCTCGGCCTGGAGGAAGCCGCCGCGCAGTTGAAGAACATCGGGGTCGTGATGATGGGCCAGACCGAGCGCTTCTGCCCGGCGGACCGCAAGCTCTATGCGCTGCGCGATGTCACCGGCACCGTGCCGTCGATCCCGCTGATCACCGCGTCGATCATGTCGAAGAAGCTCGCCGAGTCGCTCGACCGCCTGGTGCTCGATGTCAAGTATGGCAGCGGGGCGTTCATGCGCACGAAGCACGACGCCGAGGCGCTCGCGAAGAGCATGGTAGATGTGGGGCGCGAGATGGGTGTGGAGGTTTCCACGCTGCTTCACCCGATGTCCGAGCCAACCGGCCGCGCGGTGGGCAACGCGCTCGAGGTGATCGAAGCGCTCGAATGCCTCGACGGTGGCGGCCCGGCGGATTTGCGGCAGGTGGTGCTGGATCTGGCGGAAAAAATTGCCGGAGTTCCGCGCGGGGAGCTTGAAGAATTGTTAGATAATGGCAGCGCGCGGCGGAAATTCGACGAGCTGGTTTCCGCACAAGGTGGCAACCCGGCGGAGCTGCCGCGGCTGGCGGAAATCCACAGGGCCCCCGTGATCCGCGAGATGCCGGCCACCACCACCGGCGTGGTGGCAAAAGTCGGTGGCTTCA
>JBMTCD010000295.1:0-3457 GCA_049430545.1 Luteolibacter sp. | reverse complement strand
CGCCGCGGCGCTGATGAAAAAGGACATTTATGTCCAGAAGCCGCTCACCATGACCATTGAGGAAGGCCGCGCGGTGAGCGATATTGTCCGCAAGAACCACTGCATGTTCCAGATCGGCAGCCAGCAGCGGTCCGGCGGACAATTCCGCCTCGCCTGCGAAATGGTCCGCAACGGCCGCATCGGCAAGCTCCACACCGTCAAGGTGGGCCTGCCGAGCGACCCCTCCGGCGGCAGCATCAAGGAAATCCCGGTGCCACCCAACCTCAATTTCGACAAGTGGCTCGGCTGCACGCCCGTGGTCCCCTACACCGCGGACCTCGTCCACCACCAGGCCGATAGTGTTAAGGAACGCTACGGCCCGCGCCCCGGCTGGCTGCGCATCGAGAGTTACTGCCTTGGCATGATCACCGGCTGGGGATCTCACCACGTGGACATCGGCCACTGGGGCATGGACACCGAACTCACCGGCCCGGTCGCGGTCGATGGCAAGGCGGAGTTTCCCAAGTCCGGCCTGTGGAACGTCCACGGTCCCTATCACATCGAGATGAGTTATGCCAACGGCGTGACGATGGTCATCGACCACCAGTTTCCCAATGGCATCCGGTTCGAAGGCAGCGATGGCTGGATTTTCGTCACGCGCGGCGCGGAACGCGTCACCTCCTCCGATCCCGTGCCCGCCGGCAATGCCGCAAAAGCGCTGCAGGCCAGCAATATGGACATCTTCAGGACCCCGCTCGGTGAAAACGACATCCGCCTGCACGAAAGCCCGAATGGCGATCACCACCTCGACTGGATCACCAGCATGCAAACCCGCAAGCCGGCCGTCACCAACGCCGAGCAGGCGCACCGCTCGACCAGCGCCTGCATCCTCGGCTGGATCGCCATGAAACTCGGCCGCAAGCTGAAGTGGGATCCGGTGAACGAACGCTTCGATGGCGACGAGGCCGCCAATGCCCTGCTGAGCCGCCCCGAGCGCGCACCGTATGGCATCAGCCACATGAAGAAGTCCTAGCAGCCAAGAACGAAATCGCGCTTGGCGAACGCGGCAGGCTGCTGATCCGGCAGAACGAATGACGGCTTGCCGCGCCGGGCCCACGCGCGTATCGCTGGGCCGTGTCCCGCAAGGACAATCCCGCACACGGCTGGCTGCGCAATGCCGTAACCCATCCGGATTTCGTCTCACGCCTGGCCGCCCTGGCCACCGGCGATGGCCCACTCGTGCTCGACCACGTCGCCGAGGCCGCGCAGGGATTCATGCTTTCCTTGGTTTGTGAAGCCGCGGCCGATCGCCGCAAAACGCGCCTCTGGATCATCTGCGACATGCCGCGGCAACGCGAACGCCTGGCGGCGGAAATGGAACTCTGGGGCGTCAATGCGCTCGTCCTGCCCGAAGCACCCACCGAAACGGAGGAAGGCACCATCGCCGATCCGGAATCCGCCGCGGAATGGTTCGCGGTGCTGGAAGTTCTCGCCCGCGCGGACCGATGCGTGGTGATTTGCGGCAGCGAGTCGTTTGAAGCCCGCGCCCCCTCGGCCGCCGCGCTGCGCACATCGCGGACTACGCTCAAGCCGGGCATGGCGCTCGACCCGGAGGAACTGGCCAAATCGCTCGCCGATCACGGCTATGAACGGGTCCCCACCGTCGCCGCGCGCGGGCAGTTCGCGGTGCGCGGCGGCATCGTCGATCTTTTCGCCTGGCAGGCCGCGCGGCCGCTGCGGCTCGAATTCTTCGATACCGACCTGGAATCGATCCGCGACTTCGATCTCGATTCGCAGGCATCCACCACCAAACTGTTGGAGGCCGATTTGCTGCTCGCCGAGCCGGCATCCGACGCCAGGGTGGCCGATTACCGACGTGACGAAGACCTGACCGTGGCGGTGGATTCGGAGATCGATCTTGCCGATGCAATGATCTTTGAAGGTGCGGCAGCGCGGGATGGCGAGGAGGATTTCACGCTCGCCAGCCATGGCAGCCCGCTGGGCTCCTTCGAGGCCGGCGATTTCGTGTTGGAGGAGCTGCGTCGCGAGAATTTCTTCCGCCAGCTCAACGATTGGAAACGCGACGGCTGGGACATCGCCATGGTCTTCGCCAACAAGGGCGAGCAGGAACGATTCGCCGAACTCGCCGGCAAGGACCTCCAGCGCGACCTCGGCCTCACTCCCGTCCGCGGCGAACTGATGGCGGGGTTCACCCTGCCGGTGATCCGGCTGGCGGTGCTTTCCTCGTCCGAACTCTTCGGCCGCTACCGCACGCACGGCACGCTGCGCCGCAACATCATCGAAAAAGCCCGCGCCGCCCGCGCCAAGGCCACCGTGAACGAAATGGAGGAGGGCGATCTCGTGGTGCACTACGAATACGGACTGGCGAAATTCCGCGGCATCCAGCAAGGCGAAGATGGCGAGGAAATGGTGCTCGAATACCGCGACGGCGCGATGCTCGGCGTGCCGCTCGAACAAGCCCACCTCGTCGGCAAATACATCGGCATGGGCGGCCGCACGCCCGACCTCAACAAGCTCGGCGGCGCGGCCTGGAAAAACGCCCGCAAGGCCGCCGAGAAATCCATCGCCGACTACGCCGCGCAATTGCTCCGCGTCCAGGCCGAGCGCCAGCACGAACCCGGCCACGCCCACCCGCCGGACACGAAATGGATGTGGGAATTCGAGCGCTCGTTCCATTTCAACGAGACGCCCGACCAGCGCCGCGCAATCGAGCATACCAAACTCGACCTCGAACAACCGCGCCCGATGGACCGCCTGATCTGCGGCGATGTGGGCTTCGGAAAAACGGAGGTCGCCATCCGCGCGGTTTTCAAGGCGGTCACCGGCGGCAAACAGGCCGCCGTCCTCGTGCCCACCACCGTGCTCGCCGAGCAGCACTGGCGCACCTTCCGCGAACGGATGTCGGACTATCCTTTTAGAATCGAACTGCTCAACCGCTTCCGCTCCGCAGGCGAAGTCCGCGACACCATCAACGGCCTGGCCGATGGCACGGTGGACGTGGTCATCGGCACCCACCGCCTGGTCTCCGGCGACGTCCAATTCAAAAACCTCGGGCTCGTCGTCGTCGATGAGGAGCAGCGCTTCGGCGTGGCTCACAAGGAGAAATTCAAGCAACTCTTCCGCCAGATCGACGTGCTGACGCTTTCCGCCACGCCGATTCCCCGCACGCTCTACATGGCGCTGATGGGCGCGCGCGACATGTCCACCATCGACACCCCGCCGCCCAACCGGGTGCCGGTCGCCACCAGCGTCTGCCCCTACGACGAGCGGGTGATCCGCGACGCGATCCGCCGCGAGATGAAGCGCGGCGGCCAGGTCTGGATCCGCGTGTTCCCCGACGTGCCGATCAGCAAGAAGCCGCTCGAGGTCCGCATGGGCTCGGGCAAGGGCAACGTCGAGTACTACGTCGCGCGCGTTCAGCCCGGCAAGGTGCTGTTCGAGATGGAGGGCGTCACCG
>JBMTCD010000294.1:0-3465 GCA_049430545.1 Luteolibacter sp. | reverse complement strand
GGCGCGCGGTGGCGGCCGAAGGCGGTGAGCACGCGTTCGGTGAGCCATTCCATGAGGCGAAGCTGCGCGCCGAGCCGTCGTGCGGTGTGGCGGAGAGGAGGATCAGCGTGTCCGACCGGGACGACAGCATGCGGGCCAGGCGCGCGCGGCGCGACAGACCGGACTCGCCGGCGCGGGCGGCGACGTTGTGGCACTCGTCGATGACGATGATGTCCCACCAGGCGTTTTCGAGGTAGTTCCGGTATTCCAGGTTGTTCTTGAGCGTGTCGATCGAGATGATCGAGCGGTCGTAGTAATTGAACGGGTTGTGGTTGGCCGGGATCTGGTTGCGGACGCGCTGGAGGCCGACCGAGTCGAGGCGGACGAGCGGGATCGAGAAGCGGCTCCAGAATTCCTTCTGAAACTGGGTGAGCATGCTCTTGAGCGTGATGACCAGGATGCGCTGGCCGCGCCCGCGGGCGATGAGTTCGGAGGCGAGGATGCCGGCTTCGAGGGTTTTCCCGAGGCCGACGGCATCGGCGATGAGGATGCGCTGGCGGGGCTGGCGCAAGGCTTGGAGCGCCGGGTCGAGCTGGTAGGGCGTCAGGTTCATCACGCCCCGGTGGCCGAGGTGGATGCGGTCGTCGTTCGGGGTGCTCTGGCGGAGCTTCGCCTCCAGGTAGAGGAAGGTGCGGTTGAAGTGGGAGCTGGCATCGGACACCAGCTCGGTTTTCGCGGGGTCGAGGATGGTGATCCGGTCGTCGCCCTCCAGCTTGGTGAGGAACAAGGCGGAGCGTCCCCGGACGAGATCGGAGATGCCGTCGCAGTTCAGCAGGTAGCCGCCGTCCGATGCGGGATCGACACGGCGGACGAGCCATTCCTCGTCACGGATCACAATCCGGGAGCCGGGGGCTAAAACATTATGGAGAGAATGGGTCGTGAACACCATGGATGTCTGGAGTCAATTGATGTAAGCAGAGCCGGTAAAGACGATTGCTGCGGATCCTGGCAATTTTTGAAATCGATGATACCGCAAGGCGTGGGTCAAAAGCGGGGGCACCCCGGGAAAAACCGCAAATCGCAATTTTTTCGATTTTTTTGGCGGAGGGGGCGATGATCGGGTTCGGTGAAAACCTTGGATACAGGTCCGGTTCCTGTCCGGGGCATTTCCACCATTGCCGGCACTTTGGGCGTTTCAATCGGCCGGCAAGGAGAATTCGGCATTGCCCTCGGGGCATCAGGCTAGCAGCTTTTGCCATGCACCGCACCAATGGCAGCATCATCCGGCCGATTCTCGGTGTTTTCCTGGTGGCTTCAGCCCTGGCCGCCGCGGCGGACCGGAAACCGAATGTCATTTTGATCATCACCGATGACCAGGGCTACGGCGACCTTTCGGCGCACGGCAATCCTGTGCTCCAGACGCCGCACATGGACCGCCTGCATGCCGAGAGCGTGCGGTTGACGGATTTCCATGTGGACCCGACCTGCTCGCCGACACGCGCCGCGCTGCTCACCGGCCGGTATTCCACCCGCACCGGAGTGTGGCACACGATCAACGGCCGCTCGATGATCGATCCGGAGGAAGTGACGATGGCCGAGCTGTTCAAGGCCAACGGCTACGCGACCGCCATGCTGGGCAAGTGGCACCTGGGCGAGAATTTCCCCTGCCGCCCATCGGACCAGGGCTTCGACCACACGGTCTGGCACCTCGACGGCTGCATCGGCGGCGGCCCGGATTTTTGGGACAACGATTACTACGACGACACATATCTGGTGAATGGCGAGTGGAAAAAGTTCGAGGGCTACTGCACCGACGTCTGGTTCGATCAAGCCGCCAAATGGGTGAAGGAGAAAAAGGAGCAGCCGTTCTTCCTCTACCTTGCCACCAACGCGCCTCACTGGCCCTACATCGTGCCGGAACGCTATTCCAAGCCCTATGAAAAAACGGGCATGCCGAAGGACATGGCGGTTTTCTACGGCATGATCGCCAACATCGATGAAAACCTCGGGCGCTTCCGCCAATGCCTTTCGGAACTCGGCCTGGCGGAAAACACGCTGCTCATTTTCATGACCGACAACGGCACCACCGCGGGCTGGATCTGCCAGGAATCGGGCTACGAGTATTTCAACTCCGGGATGCGCGGCTGGAAGAGTTCCGCATGGGAAGGCGGCCACCGCGTGCCGTCATTCTGGCATTGGCCCGCCGGCGGACTGGCCGGTGGCCGGGACTTGCCACCGCTGACCGCGCACATCGACGTGATGCCCACGCTGGTGGACCTGCTGGGCCTGAAAAAACCCGACGGACCGGCGCTCGACGGACATTCACTGGCCGGTTTGCTCCAAGGCAAACAACAGGACATCCCCGAACGCACGCTCTTCGTCCATGTGCAACGCGAATTCCTGCCGCCGAAATGGACGAACTCGGTGGCCATGCGCGGCCCGTGGCGGCTGGTGGACGGCAAGCAGCTCTACGACCTGCGCCATGACCCCGGCCAGAAGACCGATGTGGCGGACGAGCGCCCGGAGATCGTGAAGCGACTGACCAGCGACTATGAGGCCTGGTGGGAATCCCTGCAGCCGGCCATGCAGAAAACCATCCGCTACGTGATCGGGGGCGGGGAAAACCCGATGACGCTCTACAGCCACGATTGGCTGATGCAGGGCAAGGGCCAGGCCGTGTGGCACCAGAACCAGATCCGCCGCGGCGAGCTGACAAACGGCCCGTGGGCCTTGCAGGTGGCGCGCGCGGGAACTTACCGGATTTCCCTGCACCGCTGGGCACCGTATCTCGACAAGCCGATGGAAATGAAATCGGCGCGGGTGGGCATCGGCGGAGTGGAAAAGACCATCGACCTCAAGCCGGATGCCAAGCGCGCGGAATTCGAGGTGGAGCTGAAGCCGGGACCGGTGATGCTGCAAACCTGGCTGGTGCGTCCGGATGGAGGCGAGAGCGGCGCCTACTACGCGGAGGTCGAGTGGCTCCGCGGCGAGTGATGATCGCGGACACCGCCTGCGGGTTGTGCCGGCCGGACCGGCGTGTTAGATTGGCAGCGCGATGGATGGCTTGTTCCAGGCGAGCGGCTTGTTGGTTTCGCTGGCGATAGCGCTCGGCCTCGGGCTGCTGGTGGGCATGCAGCGCGAGTGGGTGCACAAGCGCATGGCCGGCATCCGCACTTTTCCACTCGTCGCCCTGCTCGGCGGGCTGTGCGCGGCGGTGGCGGAAATCTTCGGCGGCTGGATGGCCGGTGCCGGCCTGCTCGGCTGCGTCGCGATGCTCGTCATGGCCAACCTGCCGGGACGCGCGGTGGATGGCGAACCCGGCCTGACCACGGATTTCGCGCTGCTGGTCACCTATGCCATCGGCGTGGCGGTGGTGGCCGGCTACCGGATCGAGGCGACGGTCTGCGCGGGCATCATGCTGGTTCTGTTGCAGGGGAAATCGAAGCTCCACGGCTGGGTGCGGCGTTTCGGCGAGGGCGAGTTGCG
>JBMTCD010000293.1:0-3485 GCA_049430545.1 Luteolibacter sp. | reverse complement strand
CATTGACATCATTGAAACCATTGCAATCATTGCATCATGAGCACCTCCATCACAATCCGCAACCTGGACGAACAGGTGAAACAGCGCCTGCGGGTCATCGCGGCGCAGCACGGAAAATCGATGGAAGCCGAGGCCCGCGACATCCTGACCCGTGCGGCTTATGCCGTGAGCCGAGCACCCGGGCAGAAGGATGCGGGACCACCTGAAGACATCTGTTCCGCCGCCCGGGGGAAGTGGAAGCACTTGGGCATCACCACGGATGAAATCATGGCACTCACCAGAGGAGACTGAACGGATGCCGGTCCTTGTCGATACAAACGTGATTCTGGACATCGTGATCGACGATGCGACATGGGCGCAGCCCGCGGATGCGGCGCTTAGGAAACACCGCGGAGGCGGTGTGTTCATTAATCCGATAATATACGCGGAATTGTGCACTGGTGCACCGACGCAGGATTATGTGGATGGGGCAATTGACGATTTGCAACTCGGTTACCAAGAGATCCCACACACCGGACTCTTCCTCGCTTCGAAAGCTTACAAACGCTATCGATCAAATGATGGGAATAAAACGTCTCCGCTGCCGGATTTTTTCATTGGAGCCCATGCTGAACTTCTGGGCTGCCCCATCATCACGAGGGATTTGAAACGCTATCGCACCTACTTCCCGACGGTCGAACTCATCACACCCTGACTTTCCACCCTCATGCTCGCCGTACTCGTCTTCCTGCCCATCCTCGCCTTCGCCGCCATCCTGGTGGGTGCGCCGGCGCGGCAGACGTCCATCGCGGCGGCCTCAGCCAATCTCGCGCTCGGCTTGTTCGCCGTGACATCTTGGCAAAAGCCGTTCTGGGCGCTCTCGCTGCCGGTTCTCGACACTCCATCGATGAATCTCGCCTTCGGTTTCCCCGATGGAATGAGCGTGGTGGTGGTGACGCTGTGCGTGCTCGTCACCATGGCCGCCGTGCTCTCCGGCAAGTGCCCGGATGGCCGGGAAAAACTCTGGTATGGCTCGATCCTGCTGATCGCCGCCGGCGCGATCGGCGCCTTCGCCTCCACCGACCTGTTTTTCTTCTACGCCTTCCACGAACTCGCGCTGATCCCGACCTTCCTGATGATCGGCATGCTCGGCCGCGGCGACCGCAAGCAGATCGCCTGGAAAATCACCATCTATCTCGGCCTCGGTTCGATCATCCTGCTGGCCGGCCTTGTCTGGCTTGCCAATCTCGCAGGCACGCTCGACATGACACAAATGGCCGCCGCGGCGAAGGACGGCACGCTGGTCATCGATCCCGCGGCGCAGAAAGGTATCGCCGCGTTTCTGCTCGTCGGATTCGGCACTTTGGTTTCGCTGTTCCCGCTGCACTCATGGGCCGCGCCGGCCTATGCCAGCGCGCCGGCGCCGGTCGCGATGCTGCACGCCGGAGTGCTGAAGAAATTCGGCCTATACGGCCTGATCCGCGTCGCCCTGCCGGTGGTGCCAGAGGGCATGCAGGCATGGCTCACGCCGCTGCTCGTGCTGCTGCTTGGAAACCTGCTGTGGTGCGGGATGGTCACCATTTCCCAGAAGCGCTTCGACAACATGCTTGGCTCCGCCTCGGTGATGCACATGGGCTATATTTTCCTCGGCATCGCCGCCGTGGTCGCCTGCCCCACCAACACGCTCGGCGTGCCCGCCGCGGTGCTTCTGATGTTCGCCCACGGTGTCTCGGTGGGACTGCTCATCAGTCTCGCCGACCGCATTGAGCGCTCGACCGGCTCGCTCGATTTCGCCGACCTCGGCGGCCTGGCGAAGTCCGCGCCTGCGCTCGCCTTCACCGTCGGCTTCGCCGCCTTCACCGCGATGGGCCTCACCGTCTCGGCCAACTTCGTCGGCGAAGTGCTCGTGTTCCTCTCCGCCTTCCAGCAATACGATCCGGTCACCGGCCTCGGCGCGCTGCAGGTCGCCTGCTTCTTCGCCATCTGGGGTGTGGTCATCTCCGCCGTTTACATGCTCCGCGCCTACCGCTCGATGTTCCACGGCCCGCAAGTGCCCGCCACCCGCGGCGTCCCGGACCTCACCATCGCCGACCGCATTCCCGCGCTGCTGCTCGCCATTCCCCTGCTCTGCGTGGGTCTTTACCCGAACCTGCTGCTGAATCTCCTAAAGGTGATCACACGTCACTGATCACTTCCCCACTTCCCAATCCCTGACCATGCCCGCTTATTACCTTGAAGCCCTCACCGTCACCTTCGGCCTGATCCTGCTGATGGCCGAAGCCTTCGTTCCTTCGAAGAGCAAGGCATGGGTGGGCGTTGCCGCCGCCGTTGGTCTTGGCGCGGTTCTGGTTCTCACATTCATGGCCATCGGGCCACAGGACAAACCCGATGCCGACTGGGCAAAGTGGCCGCTGTGGAACTTCTATCAATTCGACAAACCGGCCGTCTTCTACAAGGCCTTCGCGCTGCTCGCCACGATTCTCGTGGTGCTGATGTCCATCGACTACCGCAAGGTCCTCGCCCGCTTCACCGATCACCCCGGCTCTGAAAACGGCACCGGCGAGTTCTACGCGCTGCCGGTCTTTGCCTGCGCCGGCATGATGTGGCTCGCCTCCGCCAGGGATCTCGCCGGAGCCTTCATCGCGCTCGAACTCGTCACCATCACTTTCTACATCCTCGTCGCCTACTTGCGGCGCAATGTCGGATCACTCGAGGCGGGAGTGAAATACCTCATCCTCGGCGCACTGAGCACCGGTTTCCTAGTCTATGGCATCGCATGGGTTTACGGCACGACCGGAACGATGAACTTCGACGAATTTCCATCCGTAATCTCGAATCTCAAATCTCAAATCCCTCTTCTTTTCGGTATCGCCCTGGTGATGGTGGGCCTCGGCTTCAAGGTCGGCGCGGTGCCGATGCAAGTCTGGATTCCCGATGTCTATCAGGGCGCACCAACTCCCGTCACCGCGTTTCTCTCGGTTGGATCCAAGGCCGCGGGCTTCATCCTGATGATGCGTTTCCTGGAAGCCTGCCACACGGAAGCCACCAGCGGACCGCTCCTCCAGCTTCTGGTTATTCTGGCCATCGCAACTCTGCTTTTCGGCAACCTGGCCGCCATTCCTCAATCCAACTTCAAGCGTCTGCTCGCCTATTCCTCGATCGCCCACGCCGGTTTCCTGATCCTCGCACTGGCCGCAGGAACCCATGGCCGTGACACCGCGCTCGGACCGGCCGAGGTCGTGTCGCTGTATCTCGCCACCTACCTGATCATGACGCTCGGCGTGTTCTTCGTCCTCGCCCAAGTCCGCATCCAGCGCGATGGAGAAAACATCAGTGACTTCAATGGCCTCGGGAAATCCAATCCAACGCTGGCGCTCGCACTGACCATCCTGATGGCCGCGCTGGCCGGCGTGCCGCTCACCGCGGGCTTCATCGGCAAGTTCTTCGTCTTCGAACTCGCCGTGAACGCCGGCTTGTGGGTCGGCGTCGGGGCCGGGTTAGTCGCC
>JBMTCD010000292.1:0-3500 GCA_049430545.1 Luteolibacter sp. | reverse complement strand
AGGATCCCGCCGCGCTGCGCGAAAACGTGCGCGAGCTGGCCATCGATTTCCTCGCCTGCGGCCTGGATCCCAAGCGCGCGGTGTTCTTCCGGCAGAGCGCCGTGCCGGAAGTGAATGAACTCGCCTGGATCCTCTCCACCGTCTGCCCGATGAGCCTGCTCTCGAAGTGCCATTCGTACAAGGACAAAATCGCCCAGGGCATCGCGCCGAACCACGGGCTGTTCGCCTATCCGGTGCTGATGGCCGCCGACATCCTGCTCTACGATTCGAATCAGGTGCCGGTGGGCAAGGACCAGAAACAACACCTCGAAGTGACCCGCGACCTTGCGGTGAAACTCAACGATGCCTACGGCGAGGGCACCGCCGTCCTGCCCGAGCCGATCATCCGCGACGACACCGCGGTGGTCATCGGCCTCGACGGCCGCAAGATGAGCAAGAGTTATCACAACACGCTGCCGATCTTCGGCGATGAGAAACCGCTGCGCAAAACCCTCATGCGCATCGTCACCGATTCCACGCCGGTCGAGGAACCGAAGCCGGTGGAAAACTCGACGATCCTCGCGCTGTTCAAACTCTTTGCTTCCGAGGCGGATTACCAAACGATGGTCGCCGACCACCAACGCGGCGGCACCGGCTACGGAGATTTCAAGAAGCGCCTCGCCGACGCATACTGGGATTTCTTCGCGCCGATGCGCGCCCGCCGGGCGGAAATCACCGCCGATCCGTGCTATGTCGATCAAGTGCTTGCCGACGGCGCCGCCCGCGCGCGGGAGGAGGCGACGAGAGTGCTCGACCGCGTGCGCCGCGCGGTCGGACTGATATGACAAATGCCGGAATGATATGAAGAAACGCGTGCTGTGCCTGTTGGCGGATGGATTCGAGGAGATCGAGTTCGTCACTCCGGTTGACCTGCTGCGCCGCGCCGGCGTGGAGGTGTTGGTGGCCGCGCTCCATGGCGACGGGGCCACCGGCCGCAGCGGCATCCGGGTGATGGCGGATGTGGCTCTAACAGACCATGACGGGTCCGGCTTCGATTTGCTGCTGATTCCCGGCGGTCCCGGGGTGGGGGAATTGCGCCGCGATGGACGGGCCGCCGCGCTGGCGCGCGATTTCTCCGCCGCCGGCAAAACCGTGGCGGCTATTTGCGCCGCGCCGCTCGTCCTGCACGATGCCGGCCTGCTCGCCGGGCGGAAATTCACCGCGCACCGCTCGGTGGTCGATCAACTTCCCGCTTCGCTCGGCGAACGCGTGGTGGAGGATGGCAACCTGATCACCTCGCGTGGAGCGGGCACCGCCATCGATTTCGGCCTGGCGCTCGTCGCCCGTCTAACAGGCGAGGCGACCGCCGGAAAAATCGCGGCCGACATCATGGCCTGAGCGGTGAATTCAGAAATCGAAGGTCGCCTGTGGGCCGGCCGGCTGGGTTTCGTCCAGTTCGACTCCTTCGCGCAGGCCCGCGGCGGCGAAGCGGATGAAGCGGCCGATCATCGCGTCGAGTCCCATGGCGGCGGCCTGCGCCTTGCCGGTTTTGTCGGGCAGCGCGTCGAGCAGGAGCATGTGCGCCATGCCGCCCATGGTGAAATGCATGCGCCAGACCAGTTCCTCGGCGGACACGGCGGGAAGCGACTTGGCGAGCGCCCGCATGAAGCGGCCGCTCATCTGCCGCATCCGCTCGGCGGAAAGTTCCGGCCAGGCTTCGGGTTGTAGCGAGAAAATCCGCCCGAGCAGGCGGTGGTGCATCGTTTCCGGCAGCGTGGACTTGCGCTTGGCCGTGGCCAGCGGGCGGACCAGCGCGTCGAGGATTTCCTCCACCGGCGGGGCCTTGCCCGACCACTTTTTCTCGACACTTTCAAGCCGCGCCATGCGTTCCTCCGTCACCGGGTCCACAATCCGGGAAATCACAAGCAAGGCCAGATTCTCGCGGTCGCCGAAGTGATAGTTTACCGCGGCCACATTCGCGCCGGCCAAGTTCGTGATGTCCCGCACCGAAACGGCCTCGAAGCCATGCTCCGCAAACAGCCTCTCGGCCGCTTCCAGCAACTGCTGCTTTGGCTTTGAACGGGCGATTTTCTCCTCACGCATGTTTCAAGGCCCCCATGGAAGCGACCCAAGCGCGAATGTCAAACGAGCGTTTGCGTGCGGCTGCTGAAAAGTCCTGTAGCGGCGCTCTGCGAGCGTCGATGACGATGAGGTGTGTGAAAGCCTTGTCATTTGCAATTCCACGGCCACTCACCCTCGCGGGTAGCCGGCGACGGTCACAGACCTACAGGCCCGGATAGCAAGTCACGGCAGGTTGGTGACGCCCATCAGGAAGCGGTCGCACTCGCGGGCGGCGCCGCGGCCTTCGTTGATGGCCCAGACGACGAGCGATTGGCCACGGCGCATGTCGCCGGCGGCGAAGATGCCGGGCAGGTTGGTGGTGTATTTCTCGTGCTCCGCCTTGACGTTGGAGCGGGCGTCGGTTTCGAGTTCGAATTGCTTCACGATCTCCTGCTCGGGACCGAGGAAGCCCATCGCCAGCAAGACGAGCTGCGCGGGGATGGTGCGGGCGGTGCCTTCCTTTTCCTTGGGCATGTAGCGGCCGTTTTCGTGGACCCACTCGATCTCGCAGACCTCAAGGCCTGACAGATTGCCGGCGTCGTCCTTGAGAAAACGCTTGGTCTGGATGAGGTATTGGCGCGGGTCCTGGCCTTGCACGGCAGCGGCTTCCTCCTGGCCGTAATCCATCTTGTAAACCTTGGGCCACTCGGGCCACGGGTTGTCCGGCGCGCGCTCGACGGGCGGCTTGGGCATGATTTCAAGTTGTACCACGCTCTTGCAACCGTGGCGCAGGCTGGTGCCGACGCAGTCGGTGCCGGTATCGCCACCGCCGATGACTACCACGTCCTTGCCCTTGGCGTTGAGTGACGGATTGCTGCCGTCGAATTTGTGGTCGAGCTGGTAGCGGGTGTTTTCTGTCAGGAATTCCATCGCAAGGTGGATGCCCATGGCATCGCGGCCCTCGATCGGCAGGTCGCGGCCGAGGGTGGCCCCGCAGCAGAGGACGATGGCGTCGAATTCCGAGCGGAGTTTTTCGGCGGTCCATTCGGAGTCATGGCCGATGTGGACGCCGGTCTTGAAAATGATGCCCTCCTCGGCCATCAGGTTGACGCGGCGTTGGACGACGCCCTCCTTTTCGAGTTTCATGTTGGGAATGCCATACATGAGCAGGCCGCCGATGCGGTCCTCGCGTTCGAAGACGGTGACGTCGTGGCCGGCCTGGTTGAGCTGGTCGGCGCAAGCGAGGCCGGCCGGTCCGGAGCCGACGATGGCGACTTTTTTTCCGGTGCGCTTTTCCGGTTGGCGTGGCACCACCCATCCTTCCGCCCAGCCGCGGTCGGTGATGGCGCATTCATTGTCCTTGATGGTGACGGGTGGCGCGATCACGCCGAGCACGCAGGATCCCTCGCACGGGGCGGGGCAGACGCGGCCGGTGAACTCGGGGAAGTTGTTCGTCTTGT
>JBMTCD010000291.1:0-3500 GCA_049430545.1 Luteolibacter sp. | reverse complement strand
CAATCTCATCCTGAAAGCACGACCCTTCCCATGAACCCTCAAGCCAAACGCCCTAAGATCCTCGCGGCAGCGCCCGGCATGCGTCTTGCCATGCACGCCGTGTGCCCTATCGTCGCCATCCTTACGCGGCATGACGCCATTCCTCCGCAAAATCCTCGGCATGAACTGGCCGCTCGTCTTCGTGATGTATGCGCTGCTGGTCTGCGGGGTGTTTGTCATCGAGAGCGCGGCGCGGCATTTGTCGGTCTCTCCGGACATTCTTGCGCAATATGGCAGCGCGGGCGCCTACTACGCGGCGATGCAGAAACAATGGATCGTGCTGGGCAGCGCGGTGTTTTTCGCCACCGCGCTGGTCGATTACCGCTGGATCCGCTGGCTTGGGATTCCGTTTTACGGCGTCAGCCTGGTGTTGATGGCCATGGCGATGGCGGCGGACGACAAGGTGCACCGGCTCACCTTGTTCGGCTTCAGTTTCCAACCGGCGCAGCTCGGCGTGGCCTCGGGCATCATCCTCATCGCGTGGCTGCTCCAGGCACTGCCCAAGGCGCACCGCTGGTTCGGCGCACCCGCCGCCCGCATCGCCATCATCGGCGGGGTGGCCGCGCTGCCATTCCTGATGGTCATGAAAATGGGCGACATGGGCTCCGCTTTGGTCTGGGCCCCGGTGGCGATCGTCGCACTGCTCGTCGGCGGCGCGCCATTCCGCTATCTCACCTTCATCGGCTTCATCGCCGCCGGGCTGCTGCCGTTGCTGTATTTCATCGCACTGCCGCTGGTTTCCGAGCGCGGGCCGGAACGCATCGATACCTGGTTGCGCATGCTCCGCGGGAAACCGGTGGACATCACCGCCGAGGGCTACGCGCCACACCACATCTCGATGGCCGTCGGCAAGGCGGACTGGAAGGGCGTCGGCTGGAAGGCCACCGCCGAGGACGGATCGCTGCATGCAAAGGGCTTCATTCCGCGCGACACCGCGCACAACGATTACATCTACGCGGTCTTCGCGGAGGAAATGGGCTTCCGTGGCAGCCTGTTGCTGCTCACCGCCTTCGCCACGCTGATGATCGCGGGGCTCTACGTGGCGTTCTACAGCCGCGACGTCTGCGGCCGGGTGCTGGCCAGCCTGATCGTCGCGCTGTTTTTCGCCCACGTCTTCGAAAGCATCGGCATGTGCGTGCTGCTGCTGCCCATCACCGGCATTCCGATGCCCCTGATGAGCTACTCCGGCACCTTCGTGGTCATCTGCATGTTCCTGCTCGGCTTGTTGCAAAGCGTCTGGATCCACCGCAAGACCCCACCCACCGAGGCAGAGCCCGTGGAAATGGCGTGACCGGAATTCCAGGCCACGCCACTCAAGCCAACTCCAACGCAAGATAAGCCTCGATTTCCCGCGATGGATCGTCGGCCCGCATCAACGACTCGCCGATGAGCACCGCATTCGCTCCCGCCTCCAGCACGCGCATGGCGTCCTCCGGCGTCTTGATGCCGCTTTCGGAAACCAGCAACACGTCATCGGGCACTTCATCGGCCAGCGTTTCGGTGGTGGCGAGTTCCACCTCGAAGGTCTTGAGGTTGCGGTTGTTCACGCCGATCAAATCCGCGCCGAGATCCAGCGCTCGCTCCATCTCGCGCAGGTCGTGCACTTCCACCAACACATCGAGCATGAAGGCCTTCGCCTCGTCATACAGCCGGCGCAGCGTGTCGTCGTCGAGCGCCGCCACGATCAAAAGGATCGCATCCGCCCCGGCCACCGAGGCCTCGTGAATCTGCACCTCGTGGATGGTGAAATCCTTCCGCAACAACGGTGCACCGGAAAACCGCGAGATTTCCGCCAGGTATCCCAGCGAACCCTGGAAATATTTCTCGTCGGTCAGGATCGACAGGCACGAAGCCCCGCCATCGAGATACCGCTTCGCCTGACGCACCGGGTCGAAATCCGGATCGATCAACCCCACCGACGGCGAAGCCTTCTTGACCTCCGCGATCACCCCGAGCCGGCCGGGGCCGCGGTCGAGCGCGGCGCGAAAACCGCCGAAGTCGTTGCGTTGCAATGCCGCGGCACGCAGGTGGGCGGCACGCGGCATCAGGGCTTCCACTTCGAGGCGCTTGGTGGCGATGATTTCAGCGAGTTTGTCGGACATGAGCTGCGGCGCAAACAAAACGGACAGGATGCGCTTGGCCATGAAAATTTGAAAATTTTCGCTTGCGGGCTCTCCGCGCACATGTAGAAAACGCGCAGCAATTTTCTTGCAATGCGGGCGTAGCTCAGTGGTAGAGCGCCACCTTGCCAAGGTGGATGTCGTGAGTTCGAATCTCATCGCCCGCTCCATTTTTCCGGCGTCATGTTCGTCTGGTCCAAACTCACCTCCGCCCAGTGGGCCGATGCCTGGGAGGAACGCTTCGCCGGCCACCCGAATCTCGTCATCGAGTATCTCAAAGGCGGCAAATCGCTGCGCCTCCGCGTGTTCTGCCAAAACGAAAACGAAGCCGCTGAAATCAAGGCGCGCTTCGGCGGCAGTATCCGCAAGACCAGCGCCAGCGAGTGGAACAAGCCCGTCACGCCGCCCCGGCCGGTGAAGGTGCGCGATGCCTTTCTGCTCACCGCCGAATCCCACCCGCGCGAACTTGCCGCGCTACGGATATCGAACCCCGGCCGCGAAATCATCTCAATCCCCGCCGAAATGGCCTTCGGCACCGGCGACCACGCCACCACCTCCACCTGCCTGCGCCTGCTGGTGGATGTGTCACGGAGCGCGGACTTAAGTCCGCCTGGATCCGCCAAAAAATGGTCCGTCGCCGACCTCGGCACCGGCACCGGCCTGCTCGCCATCGCCGCCCGCAAACTCGGCGCGTCCGAGGTTTACGCCTGCGATTTCGACCCCTTCGCGGTCGCTGCCGCGCAAAGAAATGCCGCGCGCAATGGCACACCCGAAATCCGCATCGAGGAGCAGGATGTCCTGCAATGGAAACCGCGAAAAAACGGCTACAATCTGGTCCTCGCCAACCTCTTCTCCACCATTCTGATCCAAGCCTGGCCGGTTATTGCCAAGAGCCTCGCGCCCGGCGGCCAGCTCATCGTTTCCGGCATCCTCCACACCCAGGCTTGGGACGTCTTCACCGCCGCCGCCGGCCACGGACTCGGTTTTTCCAAAGTGGTCCGCAAAGGCAAATGGATCACCGCCCGCGGCGGCCACATGGCGGACCTGATCAAAGCCGAAACCATCGGTGCTTGATCCGCCGCTCCGCCGCCATTAGCCCTGCGGCCCGCCGATGTCCGCCTCTTCCCATGCCGCCGCCTCGCCCGCGCTCCGCCGCGAGGTGGACCGCCGCCGTTCCTTCGCCATCATCTCCCACCCGGACGCCGGCAAAACCACCCTCACCGAGAAATTCCTCCTCTACGGCGGCGCGATCCAGCTCGCTGGCAGCGTCACCGCCCGCAAAAGCCAGCGCGCCACCACCTCCGACTGGATGGAGCTGGAAAAACAACGCGGCATCTCGGT
>JBMTCD010000290.1:0-3503 GCA_049430545.1 Luteolibacter sp. | reverse complement strand
GAGCTGCGTGGTGCGGGCGATGCGGGCGGAGAAATCGGTGGGCAGGGCGATCGCCTCGGCGAGCGCGTTGGGGTGCAGCGACTGCGTGTGGCCGAGCGTGGCGGCCATCGCCTCGATGCAGGTGCGGGCGATGTTGTTGAACGGATCCTGCTCGGTGAGCGACCACCCGGACGTTTGCGAGTGCGTGCGGAGCGCGAGCGACTTCGGGTTCTTCGGGTTGAAGGTCTTGACGATCTTCGCCCACAGCATGCGGGCGGCACGCATTTTGGAGACTTCCATGAAATGGTTTTTCCCCTGCGCCCAGAAGAACGACAGGCGCGGCGCGAATGCGTCGATGTCGATGCCGGCGGCGATGCCGGTTTTCAGGTATTCCCAGCCGTCGGCGAGGGTGTAGGCCATTTCGAGGTCGGCCGTGGCGCCTGCTTCCTGCATGTGGTAGCCGGAAATCGAAATCGAGTTGAACTTCGGCATGTTCTGCGAAGTGAACTCGAAGATGTCCGCGATGATCTTCATCGAGGGTGTGGGCGGATAGATATAAGTATTCCGCACCATGTATTCCTTCAGGATATCATTTTGGATCGTTCCGGAGAGCTGATCCAGGGTCGCGCCTTGTTCGAGGGCGGTGACGATGTAGAAGGCGAGCACCGGAAGCACCGCGCCGTTCATGGTCATCGAGACCGAGACCTTGTCGAGCGGGATGCCGTCGAAGAGGATCTTCATGTCGAGGATCGAATCGATGGCCACGCCGGCCTTGCCGACATCGCCGACGACGCGTTCGTGGTCCGAGTCATAGCCGCGGTGGGTGGCGAGGTCGAAGGCGACCGAAAGGCCCTTCTGTCCGGCGGCGAGGTTGCGGCGGTAGAAGGCGTTGGATTCCTCGGCGGTGGAGAAACCGGCGTATTGGCGGATCGTCCACGGCTGGAAGCAATACATGGTGGCATAGGGACCGCGCAGGAACGGTGCGATGCCGGCCTGGTAGTTCAGGTGCTCCATGCCCGCGAGATCATCCTCGGTGTAGAGCGGCTTGACCGGGATTTTCTCCATCGTGTCCCAGGCGATCCGGCCGATGGGTTTGCCGTGTTCCTTCTCCAGCGCGGCGGACCATTCCGCGTAGCTGGTTTTTTCAGGAATGGCGGTGTAGGGGATGTCTGCGAATGCGGGGCGGGACATGGGGATGGGAGATTGGAAATTGGAAATTGGCATGGCGGTTGAAAACCGCCGCCACGGTCAGAAGACGCCGGCTTTTTTGAGAAGCTGTTCGTTGAGTTCGTAGTTGTTGCTGCGGACGTTGACGAAGTCGTCGATGCCGGCGGCTCGCCAGGCGGACTCGTTCTCGCCGGATACACCGGCGAGGAGGAGGTGGATGGCGGGTTTGGCGGCCTTGACGGCTTTGGCGAGGGCCTCGGCGGTTTCGAGGTAAGTGGCATCGTCGGATGTGATGACGGCGATGGCCGCCCGGGATTCCGTGAGAGCGGCGATGGCGTCTTCGATGGAGTTGAAATCGCGATTGCCATCGACCGCGAAACCGGCGGCCTCGAAGAAGGCGGCGGTCCAGTCAGCGCGCAGGCGGTATTTGCGGGACGGGCCGATGTTGAGTTGGAGGATGGCGGGTGCGGCACCGGTTTTCGCGGCGAAAGCGGCGGAGGCGTCGCGCAGGGCCTCGTATTCCTCGGCAGCGCGGCGCGGCGGCAGAGCGGCGACGGAAGGACCGGACTCCTCGCAGATAGAACCGGTGGCAACCGCAAGCGAGAGCCTGGTGGCACCCGCCTTGGCGGCGGCGATGGCCTGCTCGATCATCAAAGAATTGTCAGAGGGCGTGATATCGAGTGGCTGTGGCGGCGGAGCGCCGGGCATGATCTGACCGGCGCGGCACTCGACCTTGTGGATTTCGAGTTTCCTGCCCTTGAGGTCGGGATACATGTTGGCACCGACGATGCGGTCCTTGCGGCGGCGGACGTTCTGGAGCTTGGCCTTGCAGACATCCTGCACGGCTTGTTGGACGGTTTCGGCTTCAAGCGCTGCGAGCATGCCACCTTGTTTCTCGATATCCTGAAAGACAGCCCAGGATTTCTCCGCGATTTTGTCGGTGAGCCACTCGATGTAGCTTGAGCCGCCGGCGGGGTCGATCACGCGGTCGAGACCGCATTCCTCGCGGAGGATGGTGTGGAGGTTGCGGGCGATGCGGCGTGAGAATTCGTCGGTTTTGCCGGAGATTTCGTCGTAGGGGCCGATGTGCAGGCTGTCCGCTCCGGCGACCACGGCGGCGAAGGCCTCGGCGGTGACGCGCAGCATGTTGGTGTGGGCGTCATAGGTCGTCTTGTTCCACTTCGAGGTGGAGGCATGGATATGGACGGGCGCGTTTTCCACGTCATAGGCGGCGGCCACCTTGCTCCAGAGCCAGCGCGCGGCGCGGATCTTGGCGATTTCCATGAAATAGTCCGAACCGACCGCGAGGCGCAGGCGGATGCGCGGCAGCACGGCGGCGGGATCCAGGCCGCGGGCCTTCATTTCCTCGATGTAGGCGACGGCGGTGGCGATCACGCAGCCGAGTTCCTGGGTGGCGGTGGCACCGGCATTGTGCCAGACGTCGCCGGCGACGCTGATGGTGCGCAGGCCGGGGGCGTGTTTGGCGGCATAGTCGGTGAGGGCGGCCATGTGGTCGAAGCGCAGCGCGAGCGGCTGGCGCGACATGCCCTTGGTGGCGAGGTGGCCAAGCGGATCGTTCTCGAAGCCACCGCGGAGTTTGGCGGCGGGCACACCCATGTCCTCGGCGGCGGCTATGACGAGCGCGGCGGCGGCCACACTGGCCGGTCCACACTGCCACCAGGTGGAAATGGCATCGAGCGCCACGCCGTCGAGCGCAACCTTGAGGTCGGCGGCGGTATCGATCCGGGCACCGTCGGTGCAGCAACCGTCCTGGCCGCAGCCGAGGAAGAGGTTCAGTTCGCTCTGGCCTCCGTTCAGCCCTTCTTGGATGAGCGAGTTGAGTGATTCAGGCGTGGGGGCCTTGAGTTCCTGCGAGACTTCCCAGCCGGCTTTTACGAAGCCACCGGAATGGCTGCCGCGGACCAGCGAGCCGGAACCGGGAAAGTGCTTCCGGTGTTGCATTCCCGCGATGTCCTCGCGGCGGTAGATCGGCTGGATGGTGATGCCCTCGTAGGTCTTGCTGACGAGTTTCTGCTCGAAGTTCGCGCCCTTGAGCAAGGCTTCCGCAGCGGCATGCCATTGGTCATAGGTGTGCTCGGGGAATTCGGAGAGAAGAGACATTTGAAATTTGAAATTTGAAATTTGAGAATCAGAACGTGGTGTTCCGCATGTCGCCGGATTCGAGGAATGCCTGATGGAAGGCGAAGGCGGAGCGGAACGATTGCGGGGTGTGGCCGTTCTCGGTGAGTTTATAGTATTCCCAAAGCAGGTGTGCGTAAGCCGGATCCGCGCAGTTGGAAATGACCGTCTCGGCACGCTCGCGCGGATCCTTGCCACGCAGGTCGGCCACGCCGTGT
>JBMTCD010000289.1:0-3510 GCA_049430545.1 Luteolibacter sp. | reverse complement strand
ACGGGTCGAGGCGGCTGATGGAAAGCGCGAGCGACCAATCGCCCTGCAACAACCGATAGGCCAAGGCACCCGGCCGGGCGGCGGCGCGGGAGGTTTCCGTTTTGCCGCCCGCCAGTTCGCGCGGGTCGAGTTGGGAAACATTGCGCCGTCCGGTCGCGCGGACCTGCAGGCCGCGCTCGGGCACGACTGTCAGGACGCCGGTCTCCCGCGAGGCGCCGCGCAGGCTGACGCGCGGCACGCTCCAGTTTTCCTGCGCGCCGGTGGGCCGGCCGGTGAGCGTGAGGTTGAAGTTCCGCAGACCGATCGTCTTGCCCGTGAGATGGAAAGTGAGGACGCGTTTGCCCCCGGTTTCCGCTTCGGTCCAATGACTCAGTCCCTCGCCGGTGGCGCTCTCGATTTCGAGTCCCGCGGGCACGTCAAGATCGAGGCTGAACACTCCCGAGCGCGTGATGCTCACCGCAAGATCGGTGGCGATGACGAGGCGGTCCTCGCCGAGCGAAACGAGTTGCCATGACTCGGCGCGGAGTTCGGGCGCGACGGCGGTCACCTTGAGACGGGCCTGTGCGGCGTCCGCGCTGTAGCGGAACGCGTGTTGCAGAATGGCCAGCGGTTGGCCTTGCTTGGAATGCGGCAGCAGGCGCGTGTCGAAGTCCTCCGGATTCACCCGCGAAAGGCCATCCAGCGTCACCGCCTCGGGTTGCACGTCCTCGCCGAAGGCGATGCCCAACAGCCCGACCTCGCCCGCGGCACCAGACACCCTGGCTGGCCCGAGCGCGAGGTCCACCGGCAGCGCTTCGGTGCCTCGCTGGGTCTCGATGGTGAAGGTGAACGGCCGCGTCTGTGCGGGCTCGACATCGAGCCGAAGCTCGTTTTTCTCCGGGTCGAAGCGCCATTGGCCGACCGGTCCATCGGTGACGTCACTGACGGTGAAACCGTCGGGCATTCTGCATATCAGGGTGGCCACACGTCCCTGTGCGGGACGGATCGTCACGCGATGGCGGCCATTGACCACGCCCTGCCCGGGGAGAAACAGGTTGGCGACTTCCACGAAGAACTTGGTTTCCTCGGTGGCGGCGTCGCGTTGCCGCGGACGGGCCCGGATGAGCACCTCGTCGGCCGGGGCGAGTGTGAGCGTGGCTCCGCTTTGGTTCGGACCGGGATTGGCGAGCGCTTCGATCCTGGCCGCCGCAGGGCTGAAAAACTCCCATCCCTGCTGGTCCCACCGCACGGTGACTTTGCGCATCGCGGCGGGCCCGCCGGGCAAGTTCCAACCCTGCGCCGGATTCGCCAGCGGCATCTCGAATTCCGCCTTGCCGATCAGACGCCCGCCGGTTTCCGCAACCAGCCAATAGGCTGTCAGATCGCCAAGCGGTCCTTTCACCACCTTGAGACCCGCACCCTCGAAGCGGCCCAGCACCGCCGGTTCCTTGAGCAACAGGAAACGGTCGCCCGGCTGGCCGAAAACCGTCAAATCCACCGTGCCGTAAATCCGCCCGTCGCGGATCTTCCAATCATGAACCATGGACTCCGCAGGCTTCAGTGAAGGCATGTCCGCGGCGCGCAACGGAGGCGGCATGAAGACGGCGAAAACCAGTGCCGCGGTTGCGGTCACGGCGGTTTTCTTCTTTTTCAATGCCTTCACCGCGGCGATGGATTGCGGCGCGAGCCTCATCAGCCCGAAGACCGCGAGCGCCACAAACAACCACGGCACGCCACCGCGGATCGAGAGCAATGAGGCGGCAAGCGCCACCACGCCGGCAGCGGCCCATGTGCGGTCGTGGCCAAGCCATCCCCGCAGCGTGGCGATCACACCGAAGGCGAGTCCCAACCACACAAGCCAGCCGGTCCCCGCCAGCCATGCGGGAAGATTGGCGACTTCCACGGTGACCGGCTCGCCCGCCGCCACCACCGGCGCGGCGTATTCCAAAATCTCCGAGCCGCTGCGCATGCCCGATGCGGCAAAAAACGCCACGACCGCGGAAACCACCGTCAGTGCCAGCATCGCGAGCAGCGAGGCGTATCTGACAGATGCAAAACCCACCGCCGCGATTCCCGCCAGCAACAGCAGGGCGGCCAGCACGCGATTCCTGGAAAGCCATTCCCAGCCGTTCTCGGCGAGCACCGGTTGCGTGAGATCCGCACTGCCGCCGCGGGGGACGAGACGCCGTCCCTCATCGCCGGTCACCGTCCACTCGCCGATGGCCACCGGAGCATCGAGCGCCGGGGCTGTTAGATAAATCCTCCGCGGCGACTTCGCCCGCGCGCCATAGCGCATCGAGACTTCCACCGCGTCGTTCGGATCGAGCCGGGCGGGGAGCGGGACCAGTGTTTCCTTGCCGTCCGCACGCGCGTTGACCGGCTCGCCGTTCACCCGCGCCTCCCACAACACCGCGCCTTCGGGAAAGGTCATGCGCAATGCGCCGCGGCCACGGGTTTTGACGAAAATGCGCGCGTCGGTGACCCATTGGCCGTCGCGCGAGACCTGGGTGCCGAGTTTCTGGAAATCCACCACTTGGTCGATCGTCTCGCCGGGCTCGAACCACTCGATTTGCATGCCGATCTTGAAATCGCGCGCCGTGTATTGCCACGCGCCGAGCGTGGGCGCGCTGCTCAAGAGGCGGAACTCGGTGGGGATCTCGCTGGGATCGATGTTCAACAAGGCGCCATCGCTGTTGGACGTGTGTTTCACCTGCAACGGACTGACCACCTGGACGAACCCGCGTTCGCCCTGGACATCGAGCGGTCGCACTTCGCCGGGCGAGAGCGAGCCGCCTTGCGGGTTCATCGGTTGTTCGAAGGTGAGCAGCAACGTGCCCGCGCCGAGCAGCGGACGTGACAACGGCACGATCACCGTGTTCCCCTCGCGCCGCCAATCGAGACCGACGTTCTGGCCGGTGACATCGATGTTGCCGATGCCCTCCGGCACCGACACCCGCCACTCGGACGCGGGCGAACCGACGACAAAGAAGTTCATCAACACGCTGCCGTAAACCGCACCGGACTTGAGCGAGTAGAGATGAAACACATCGGCCTGGATGCTCTGGCCGAGCGCCTCGACCGTCAGATCGGCGCTCCATGCGTCCTCGCGCAGGCGGAACGCCTGTTGCAAACCGCTCGTTTTGCGCGGGAAAAACGTCACGGGCACCTCGGCCAGGCCGGTCGTCCTGCCGACCGCGATGCGGTATCCGGGTGCCGACACCGCGCCGATGTAGCCGCGGCGCGATTTCACGCCGGGAAAGCCGAGCGGCTGCAAGCGCCACGCGCCGGCGGCAGCCGGTTGGTTTTTCTCCAGGCGCACGCTGACGAGCTGGCGGTCGATGACCGGTTGCTTGAAGAAGATCTTGAGCGAGCGTTTGCCATCCTTGGGAGCAGCGGCCACCGCGTAGTCCGCCACCTGCGGGCCCGTCACCGCGGCCACCGCGTGATCGGCCGGAATTTCCATTTCCCACTCGCGCAAGGGAGCCTCGCGGATGTCGAGTTCAAGACCGGCGACGATACGGTGGTCGCTTT
>JBMTCD010000288.1:0-3521 GCA_049430545.1 Luteolibacter sp. | reverse complement strand
CATCGCCCCCAGCGTGAGCACTTCGGGAACCGATCTCGTGATCACATTCAAACGCTCGGATGCCTCCGAACTGGCTCCGGCCGTCAGCGTCAAAGTCGAACTGTCCGCAGATCTGACCTTCTCGACGCCTGAGCAGGACATCGTCATCGGCCCCGCCTCCGATGCCGGTCCGATCGCACCCAGCGGCGCATCCTACACCATCAGCAACAGCGGTGGTCTGGATACCGTCACGGTCACCATCCCCAAAGGAAGCGACGCGAGGAAATTCGCCCGCGTTCAGGCCGTTGCTCCGTAAGCGACAATGGACAGTTCACTCCGGCTCCATTGATTGGAGCCGGAGTTTTTTTATCTTCGCTTCCGCCAATTTGGCATGCAGATTCCTGAAAACATTGGACTCGTTTTTCTTGCCAAGGCGTTCCAATGGCAGGTAATTATAAATCACATTGTGCATACACCCAATGTCGAACAAGCCGAACCGCAGATGAAACGGAGCCAATGCCTTGCAAGATGTCCTCGTGGATTTGCCTTGGTCACCACGGTCTCATTGATGGTGCTGCTGGCTGTCTTGTGCATGGCGCTGCTGGGGCTGTCCACCGTGTCCATGCGCGCCAGCATGCTCACCCAGGCCCAGGCGGAGGCCCAGGCCAATGCCCGGCTGGCGATGATGATCGCCATCGGCGAATTGCAGAAGTCTCTCGGTCCCGACCAAAGGATCTCCGCGAGGGCCGAAATCCTCGACTCCAAACCCGAAACCACGCCTGTGGACGAGGTGGCCCATCCTCAATATCTCGGTGTTTGGGATTCATGGAACACATGGCTTACCGACAAGAAAGGTTCCCTTTCAATCCGCGACACCTACAAGCGCGGCAGAGACCCGTCGCTCTTCCGCGGTTGGCTTGCCAGTCACCCGGATGCGGCTCGCATGGATTCCGCGACCAGTGGCGGCTCGGTTCCGGACGCGGTGACCCTGTGCGGAAAAGGCAGTGCCGGCCCCGATGCCAGCCAACATGTGCAGGTGGCGCGCGTGGGCATCGGCACGGCCGGACGCCTGATGGGAAAATACGCATGGTGGATTTCTGATGAGTCCCAGAAAGTCCGCCTCGACCTCAAAGGCCGCGACGATGCCAACACCATCGAAAATGCACGGGTTCTTGCTTCGCACACCGGTCGCATGGGTATCGAAAAAATGACCGGGATGTCGGGGTTCGACACCACCCCCGCCGCCATCGAGAAGATGGTTTCCACTGGCCAGGCCAGGATCAATGAGCCCGCCGCGGTCCAACATTTCCACGCCATGACGGCCCACAGTCTGGGCCTGCACACGGATGTCCGCTCCGGTGGATTCAAGCGCGATCTCAATCTCGCTTTCGAGGCGGAAAAGCCGCCGGCGGAAATGGACGCGGCCAGGCTTTTCGGCAATCGCCCATTCGACGCGCCGATTCGCCCGATGACCGGTGAGTTGTCGAAAACCTCCCCCGCCAACCCTTATCTGGCGCCCATGTCATGGCGCAACCTGCGGGAAAACTACCGGCTTTACCGTGAATTCCCCGGAAGCGCCATGATGCGTCCGATTGAATGGGACCGCGGCAAGCCCTATACCCGCCGGTTTCTCATGGGCAGGACCAACATGATGGGCCGTTGGGACATGTCGGGCTATTCCCGCCTGCCGGTGATGCTGCGCCAGTCGTGGATCATCGCCACCAAGACCGAGGCCAACCCGAACGCCCAGCCGGACCAGCGGGATTATTATGTGCTGGCGGTGCCGGTCGTCTCGCTGTGGAACCCCTACAATGTCACCATGTATGTGGATTCCGAGGAGATTTCCTACATGGGCTCGATGTTCTATTCGCTTCCCCTCGTTCAGCGCACCTACCGGGGAGGCACCTTGCTCGGCGAGACCCGCTTTCCGGATGAAAGCTCCGTCTGGGGCAATGCCAGGCCGAACGGCGACATCACCAACAACCAGCTGGGCTACCGGATGATCCCCACCGATAAAAGCGGGCTCATCAAGTTCGATCCGGGCCAGGTCCGCATTTTCAGCACCGATGACGAGGTCATCAATGGCATCCGCCTCCTGGACGATCCCGCCGCCATGAACAGCCGGCATTTCTTCGCCTCCCCGGGCTACAAGCCCGTCCAGGAAACGAACTCGAACATCATGCGCGGCCTGAAATGCAGGGTCCATCCCGGCACTTCGGCTCAGGCGCGGGGGCCTTTGGCCATCTCCCTCAGGCTCGCGGTGAGCGACAGGCATTACGATCCCTACTACATCGCCACCTCGCGCAAATCCGCCTTGTGTTTTTCCTTCCACGAATGGCGTTCCGCCAAGCATGGGGTTTATTTCGAGGATGGCAGCCTTGTCGGTTATCACGAATGGCATGACGTGGTCCGCCAGAACATCTATTCCGTGGACTGGTTGCGCGAGCAAGAGGTCGGCAGCGCGTGGATTGTCCGGGATGAGCCCGCCAATCGCGCGATGTGGCCCGCGCCCGGTTCGCCTCCTCTGCCCATCGGCATCGTCAGTGTGTTGGCGAAATCGCCGGAAAATCTCAAATACGCCGCCTCGGGTGATTTCGCCAAGGATTTCCGCAACCGTGGTTGGCTGCACTCGCCGGCCACGGGCATGGGATCCTTGTTGATGAATCCGAATGATCTGAACCGCGCGGACAGTCCCTATCAACTTCATTTCACCGCGGTGAATGGCGATCAGGAGGTTTCTGAATACCTGCAGGCCGATGGGGTCAGCGGCTTCTACGGAGGCGGCTATACCCCCGCAAAGGGGCAAACCCATGTGCCTGCGCTAGGCCTCCCCGTGGCACCGATCAACAACATCGCTTCTTTTGCTTCCGTCCGTGTGGACCCGGCCCGCGCCAGGGTCGACCAGAAGGACGACCGCCGCGCGCCCTCCGCAGGTTTGCCCGGCCGCGGTTATCACAACATGAAACATCTGGCCCATCCTGGCGCGGCCTTTGGCGCCGGCATCGGCAATGCTTACGCTCACCCGATGATCGATCCGCAGCAGGTTTACACCCGCAATGATTTCGGCGTGGATCCCGGCTGGGATGGCCAGTTGTTGACCACCAACATCGCCATTTGCGACGACTACTGGGACCACCTCTTCCTCGCCAACGAGGAGTTGTGGGACTCGTGGTTCTGTTCGGGCATCGCGCCGGTGGTCAGGTCAGGGAAGGTGATGACCTCCAAGAAGACCGTTGCCCAGGATTTCTTTTCCTCCAAACCCAACCCGCTGCCCAAGCACTTCCAGCCCTACCGGCGCGGAAAAACCGCCGAACAACTCGCCGATCTGGCGGAGGATGATGGCAAACAAGGCTGGAACTCCATTGCCTCCCAAATCCTCAACAAGGGCCAGTTCAATGTGAACAGCACGTCCAAGGAGGCATGGAAGGCGCTGCTCATGAGCCTGGCGGACCGCCCCATCGCCTTGCTCGACGCCAGGACGAGCGCTTCCTCCGTCGTTCGCGACAAGCAGGAGATCGGCATCACGCGCCTCTCGCCGGTCA
>JBMTCD010000287.1:0-3532 GCA_049430545.1 Luteolibacter sp. | reverse complement strand
TCGCGAAGCACATGCTGCGGGCCGTAGAGATCTGCGAGCAACGCGTCGAGCACCTGTGCGATCACCGGGCGGGCGCTCTCTGGAACGGACCCGCTTAGCTTCTGTTGAAGATCCGACAGCAGGGCGATGCCACCCTTCACCTGTCTGATTAAATTGACGAAAAGGATGTGCTCCTTGAGCAGGCTGCCGAGTTCTTGCCGCCACACGAGGTCGTTCACATCCTCCGGAATGGGTGCGGTCGGAAAGAACACTTGGAACCACGCGGCGATGGCTTCCTCCTGGCTGGAGTATTGAGATGCTCCCAACACTTCCGCGAGATCCGTGCGGGATTGGACAAAATGCTCAATCGGGTTGCTGCCGAGAAACTCCGCCTCGCTGAGCCGGTTCTCGGTGACGACCGCATCCTCGGGAAACTCATAGCCGAACACCTGCCGGGCATATTCCCGGAGCGGTGCGGTGTCGGCGTTGCCGCCGAGCGTGGCGGAGGTGCCGGCGCAGATCAGGCTGTTTTCCGGCGTGGCCAGCCGGGCGCGCAGACGGCGCAGGAGCAAGGCGAGATCGGTGCCCTGTGCGCCGTCGAAGGTGTGGAGTTCATCCACCACCACGTAGCGCAGTGTGTCCGGCTGGTTCTTGCTCCAGAGCTGCCGGTCCTTGGGGCGGATCAGCAGGTAGTCGAGCATCTTGTAGTTGGTGAGCAGGATGTCCGGCGGGCTTTCACGCAGCGTCTGCCGGTCGGTGATCACGCCATTGGCACTCATTGTGGACTGGCCACGACCGTCCTTGCCCGACTTGCCGCCGACGAACAGTCCCACCCGCAACCCGGCGAAGGCTGGTGTGGCCGCGATGACCTCCGCGAAGCGCCGCGCCTGATCGGTGGCCAGCGAGTTCATCGGGTAAATGACCAGCGCCTTGATGCCTGCGATTCCGGCGGCGTTCGACCGGGCGCAGTGGTCGAGCAGCGGATAAAGGAAACACTCCGTCTTGCCCGAGCCGGTGCCGGTGGCCACCAAGGTGGGCGCGGCCTGGTGGTCGCTCGCCAGCCGCTGCCAAGCCGCCTCTTGGTGGACGTAGCCGGGATGCTCGGTCTCGAAGCCTTGGAAGAAGCCCCTTCCCTTGCTTCCCACCCGGAACGGCAGGCCGAGCTGCACGTAAGGCCCCTTCATCCAGCGGCTCTCATCCCGGGTGAAGCGCTCCATCACCCCGGCGAACAGCGGGTCCGAGGGCTCGAAGCCTACGGTCTGGAAGTTCTTGAGGCCGGTTTGGACCTCGCGGGCGAGTAGAGATGGGAGCATCTGGGGAAGGTTGAATTACGAAGCCGGAAGGAGGAAGGGCATGTGTGCTGGCGTATGCAGAAAGGGACGATTTCTGTCCGCTTTTGCATCTTTCCGCACAGCGCGAAGTGGATGAGGACCCCGTGGGTGCACGATAAAGTGGTCAGGTTTACTGTGCAGGGTTCGGTTTATCGTTCTCCCGGATGCAGTCCTGACAGGCACGCTGTAGCGCTTCGATGCGACGGGCTTGTTCCCTGCCCGTGGCGGCCTCGGGATCGTATTCCTCGCCGAACCCGAGGAACTCACGGTGGAAGGACACATCCACATCCTCCGAGAAGCGGTCGATGAGGCCGTAAACCTTCGAGAGCGAGGTGCCGCCCTTGAAGACGAGGTGATTGCCCAGGTCCGGCAGGGCGAATAGAGCATCGAGCGTCTGGCATACCCAGTAGTCCTTCTCCAGGATGGCCGGGGCCAAGCCGCGCTGCCGGGCTGCCGCATCCAGCAGTTTCAGGCGCTCTTGGGGTGTAAGGGAGAGGTAGGAGTCTTCAGCCATCGTCGCGGGTGATTTGTTGAAAAATGGGGCGCATCCAGGCGGGCACCAAGGTCAGGTCGGCGGCGAGCTGTTCCTTGGCGGTGGCGTCCAGCCGCTGGCGGAGGTGGCGGATCATGTCCGGCGTAACCTTGCCCTGGCCCACGTCGCGCAGGGCTTGGGCCACGAGTCCGCTGGCACGGCCTGCCAGGGCGAGGTTCCGTCCGGTGTTGCGCCGGAAGACGATCTGGCGGTTGCCCAACTGCACCTTGGCCGGAGCGCCGTCGGTCTGGTAGATCATTTGGGCGGGCACCTGGTTGCTGAGGCCGAGCTGGTTCGCGGCCACCTGTGGGGAGGGCAGCAGCCGGAGATGCCGCCCGCGGGCCACGGCTGCCACCACCGCATCCGCCGTCGCTCCGGCATGCCCCAATACCGGGTGTGGGTGCGGGCAGTCGTAAAGCCCGCGAGCAATCCGGCGGATCCTGCCGTCCCGGACCAGGCGGGTCAGGGCCATGCCGACGCCGCGCGGATCGCCCATGTCGGCGAAGTCATGGGGCGTGAAGGCCCAGCCCCGCCCCATCTTCGCCACCCGGGCGAGGATTTGCTGGTTGAGGGATTTGGCAGGCGTCAAGTCGATCATGTTGAAAATAATGCATGGTTTTTTCAACGCGTCAAGCACCGGGGCGAGAACGAAGGTGCTGGCTTGAGCAAAAAGGGACGATTTCCGTCCGCTTTTGCATCTTTCCGCACAGCGCGCAGTGGATGAGTTTGGCGTGAGTGCACGATAAAGTCGGTCGGTTTACTGTGCAGGATTCGGTTTACCGTCACTGCCTTGCGCAAAGCCGGGATACGAAGGCCCTGACGGTGGACGATGGCCGGATTGCACATGAGCGGTACATAAGATTGACCGGAAATCGGTCGGATTTGCGCCGAAATTCGCCCCTCTGCCGACGAGAGCGTGCCTGGAACCGGCGGAAGTGCACATGAGCGGCACATAAGAAACGCGGAGTGGGCGGCTGTGGCGGACGGAATGTGCCGAACTAAACGGACTGCGAGCGGACACTGTTTTGAGACATGTCCCATAAATCCGGCTGGTTTCGGCGGTGCCCGGCCTCGGGATCGTCACTTTGACGCGATTTGCCGGAAGGTGGTTTATGCTCGCGCTCATAACTTATGCTCGTCGATCAAAGAAGAACTTGATGGCGTTGGAGGTTTTGATGTCCATGTCAGATGGCTTGGATGCGGGTTTCGAGATTGGCGAGGGTTTCCAGCACCGTTGCGATGGGTTGTGGTGTGGTGAAAAACATCGGGATCATGGCTTGGTGATCCGCTTCCAGTTCGGTGCGGCGGGCTTCCGGTGGCAGCAGCCGGAAGGTGGCGGGTTCTGCCAAGTCGTAGCGCGCCCAGCCGGAGCGGAAGTAAACCGACTTGTGAGCTACCACGCGTTCGCGCAACGCGGCATCCGCCAGCGCACGTTCGGCCACGGGTGTTGCGGCCATGCGGGCGAGGTCGTGGTAGTGCCGGGCATAGCGAGCGGGCATCGGCTTGTCCGCCGCCCGGTGCGCCTCGGCATGGAGGAGTGTGGCCTTCTCCCAGAAGGTGCGCTCGGCGGCCAGCGATCGGACGCGGGCACTGCCCATGGGGAGGTCAAAGGTTTCGCCGAGATACGAGTGGACGGTGTGATCCTCGGATGGCCAGTGGTCGGAGCGCGCGCCCAGTTCAATCCGCACGG
>JBMTCD010000286.1:0-3532 GCA_049430545.1 Luteolibacter sp. | reverse complement strand
ATGACCGGCATCATCGACTACGGCGCGGGAAATCTCCGCAGCGTCGCCAACGCGGTCCACGCGCTCGGCATCGAGCCCCGGCTCGTTGCCAAACCCGCGGACCTGGCCGGCCTCACCCACCTGATCCTGCCCGGCGTCGGCTCCTTCGGCGACTGCATGGCGCAGCTTGCCAGGCTTTGCCTGACAGACCCGATCCGCGAGTGGATCGCCGCCGGCAAACCCTACCTCGGCATCTGCCTCGGCTACCAGATCCTGTTCGAATCCAGCGAGGAAACCCCCGGCGTCCCCGGCCTCGGCGCATTCACGGGAATCGTCCGCCGCTTCCGCCAGGCACCCGGACTGAAAATCCCGCACATGGGCTGGAACTCCGCCCTGCCACGCCACCCGGAGTCGCCCACTTGGTCAGGACTCGGCCCCGAACCGTATTTCTATTTCGTGCACTCGTATTTCCCGGTGCCCGAGGACGATTCCCTCATCGCCGCCACCACCCGCTATGGCGATGACACTTTCGCCGCCGCCATCGAGACGCCCAGCCTGCTCGCCTGCCAGTTCCACCCGGAAAAAAGCCAGGACGCCGGCCTCCGCCTGCTGCGCAATTTCCTCGGCCGCTGAGGCACACACCCGGCGCAACATTTTCTTGATTTGCATGCCGCCTTGCCCAACCGTCCGGCACCCCGCAACGGGGCGTAGCTCAGCCTGGTAGAGCGCCTGCTTTGGGAGCAGGAAGTCGTCAGTTCGAATCTGGCCGCCCCGACTCTTATTGATTTTCAATGAGTTGGGATTTTATTCAGGGTAAAAATCTGCAAAAAATGGGAACGAAAATGGGAACAAACCCGCCAATATCCCTGAATGAGATTTTCGAAATCGACGAACTCTTGGACGACTCGCCGGAAAGTCCGGCCATCGAGCAAGGAATCAAACGCATCGGAATGAATGTCTTGAGATGATGATCACCAACGACGGGTTTCGATATAGAATTTGGAGGAATAGCGGCCGCCTTGAAGCGTATCGCTGCCGGCGTATGGAATTACGCTTGGTGAGGAAACTGTGGCGGCCACCTGGTAGGGGCCGGTGGCAAGATGCACCACGCGCGTCTGGCCGGCGGGAATATCGAAGCGGTAGGACTGCCTGCCGCTATAGCGCACGGTGAGTGTGTAGCGGGTATGATTCTCGATCTCGATGTTGGCCTCGGTCCCGCCTGTGCTCTGCACGGGGTCTGCGGGCGGCAGCTTGCCGTGCTCACCCCGGGCAATCTCGGCGACCTCGAGGTCGATCACGCGTTTCTCGAATTCTGCGCGCCGGGAAGAGTCCGGAACGAGGCTGAGGTGCTTGCGGTCAAGTTCGAGACGATCCTGAGAACTCACCCACTCGGCATTCCGACAGAGCGCAGCGATCCTTTTCTTTGCCAACCCGGCTACTTCGTGTGAACTGAACTTGCGGATGAACGCCTCCAATTCGGCAATGTAACTGCTTTTTTCCAGGCGCTTCCATTCCAGACGGGGAAGCACATCCGTTCTGGGTTTCATCGCATAACACGAGTCGCTTCCCGCGATTTAGTGACTGGGCAAGATCGAGTTTTTTCAGAGATGATACCAAATTGGGTATTGACCGCTCATCTCGCGCGCGGCGTCCATTCGCGCGGGTTTTCCGGCCAGGGGTGTTTGGGATAGCGGCCGGCGATTTCCTTTTTCATCTGGAAATAACCGTTCGCCCAGAAGCTCTTGAGGTCCTTGGTCATCTGCCACGGTTTCTGGCCGGGCGTGAGGATGTGCACCAGCAAGGGCACGCGGCCATTGCAGATGGTTGGCGTTTCCCAGACGCCGAAGAGAAGGGAAACGCGGATCGAGATGTAGGGATCGGCGCCTTCCTGATAGGTGATCTTCGCCGGCTGGCCGTTCGGCAGCTCGATGCGTTCCGGGCAATATGAATCGAGCGCCGCGCGCTGCGCCGGGCTGAGCCACTCGCGCAGGACGCGCCAGACGTCCGCTTCCTTGATGTCCTTGTAGGCCACCGCGCCGTGGCAGATCTGGGCGATGGCGTCCGCCTTGTCGGCGTCCGACCACCCCGGCATTGCCAGTTCCGGCATCGCCTTGCCCAAGAGATCGAGGCGGGCGGTCCACTGCTCCACGCGGTGGTCCCAGTTCTTCAACACCAGATCGTCCTCCAGCACCTTGGCGGCGAGGATCTGCGCGGCTTGGTCGAGGTTGACGTGGTGGTCGCTCTCCTTGGCTTCCAGCACGAGGTCGCGGAAGCGGGTTTCCCGGCGTGCAACGACCCGGCGGCGGGTGTCGTCCCATGCCGCGCCGTCGGATTCCGCCAGGTCCTCGGGAAACAGCGCGCCCAGCCATGCGGGATCGATGCCGGTGGCGCGGCGCAGGTGGGTGATCACCTCGCGCGCCTCGACCTCGGTGATCTCCGCGGCGACGAAGGCAATGGCGTTCTTCGCGCAGGAATCCTCGTCGAGCTTGCCGCGGCGGTTGCCGACCAGCCGGCAGGCGAGAGTCCCTTGGTTGAAGCGAATGGCGAGCTGGTCGCTGAAGCTGGCCAGCATCGCATGGCCCACGGCATCGGCATTCGCCTTGAAATCGACCGGTTTCCAGTCCCACCCGAAGCGCCGGGCGAGCGCGGCGAGCCGGTCGAAACCCTTGGCGATCTCGCGCGCGCCACGGGCGAGGATGCCGGCCTGGCCGCAACGCCTGGGATCGAACTGCATCGCTTGCGCGGTTTCGAATGCGCGCCACTCGCCGGCAAAGTCGGAGTGGTCGTCCGGGAAAATGAAATCCTTGCGGCCCACGCCGCCGCGCTTGTTGGCGAATATCCCCTCCCCTTGCACCGCGGCGGCGATAAAGGCGGTTTCCGCCACGCAGCCGTGCTCATGGCCGGCGAGCATCAGCCGGGAAAACCGCGGCTCCAACGGCAAGGCCGCCATTTTCCGCCCTTCGTCTGTGAGGGCACCCTGCGCATCCAGCGCGCCAAGGTCGTGCAGCAGGTGTTCCGCGCGGTGCAGCGCGTCTTCCTTCGGCGCATCGAACCAGCGGAATGCGCGGATCTCGGGAACGCCTGCGGCTTTCAATAAAAGCACGGCTTCCGAGAGATCGACGCGGTGCACTTCCGGAGCCTCGAACTCGTCGCGGCGCGCGTGGTCGGCCTGGCTCCACAGGCGGAACGCACGTCCGGGCGCGGTGCGTCCAGCGCGGCCGGCGCGCTGCTCGGCGGCGGCGCGGGAGATTTTCCGGATGAGCAGGGTGTTGATGCCACGACGCGGCTCGTAGGAGGAAATGCGCGCGAGGCCGGAATCGATCACGGTCCTGACGCCTTCGATCGTCAGCGAGGTTTCGGCGACGTTGGTGGCGACGATGATCTTCGGTTTCGGGCCGGGAGAAATCGCCGCTTCCTGCGCGGCGGGCGGCAGCGCGCTGTAGAGCGGAAAGACGTCCCAGCCGCGGGTGGTCGAGCCGGATTCCAGAAGCTCGATGGGTTTCCGGATCTCATGCGTGCCGGGCAGGAACATCAGGATGTTTCCGGGCTCCGG
>JBMTCD010000285.1:0-3533 GCA_049430545.1 Luteolibacter sp. | reverse complement strand
GGTTGCGGCCGGCCGGTGTTCCGCTCGAACGAACGACTCTGCCGTGGATCGGTGAAATTGCGCGGTTGGACTGCCTCGCGGCGCGTGACCGGGCTTTGATAGCTCGATGGCGGGCGCGCCTCGAGGCTGGCCGATCTGCCGCCGGGCGAAAACAGCGGCTGCTCCGCACGGTCGTAGTCGCGACGGCTTCCGGGATTGAGCCAGCCGGGCTTGGCGTCCCGAACCGGGCCCGGGTCGCGACGATAGCTGTCCTGGGCTCCGCGGTGCGCATCGTAACCGCGCGAGTCGTTATCGATCCGGACATTTCTCGCCCAACTGTGATTGCTCTTGCAGTAGGCCGAGGCGCGGTCGCGGTAATTCACCACCGTGACATTTCGCACGACCTTGGGTGGCGGGCAATACTTGCTGCCGGGCCGCCAGCCGTGCGGATGGGGCACGCCCACCAAAACAGGCGGCCGGTAGCCGACGGGGTAATACCCGTAGAGATAGGGGTCGTAATACCGGCGCGAACGATAATCGTAATAGCAATAATTGCGGGGATCGTAACCCCAGCGCTCATCACCGGTGCTGACAAAAAGCGAGGTGGAGACAGTGCCGCCGCCATGGCTGTAGCCGTGTCCATACCCGGAACTGTAGGAACCGGAGAACGTGCTGTAGTAGGGATCATAGGCGCAGGATGAAAATCCGATCGCTGCCACGATTCCCATGAGCGCCGGGTATTGCAGGAGAATTTTCTTCATGCGCTTATGACCGCGCCGGAGCGCCGGCTATTCGAGGGATTTTTGCGCATTTCACACGCCGGCCGCCCGGGTTGACACCCATCGGTCTTTCCGGCATGGATCGCCCGCATGAGTGATTCCCAAGACCCGCCGATTCTGGTGACCGGGGGAGCCGGTTACATCGGTTCCCACGCCGTCAGGCAGCTCGCCGCGCAGGGCCGCCGGATCGTGGTGCTCGACAACCTCGTCTTCGGCCACGAGCGCGCCATAGTCGATCCCGGCGTGGAACTCGTCGTCGGCGATGTGGACGACCAGGTCCTGCTGCGCAAACTTTTCGAAACCCACCGCTTCGCCGCGGTCATCCATTTCGCGGCCTTCGCCTACGTCGGCGAATCCGTCACCGATCCGCTCAAATACTATCAGAACAACACCGCCGAGCCGATCAAGCTGCTGCAGGTGATGCAGGAGGCCGGCTGCAAGGTCTTCGTTTTCTCCTCCACCTGCGCCACCTACGGCATCCCTGATAAGCTGCCCATCACCGAGGACACCCCGCAGCATCCGATCAACCCCTACGGCCGCAGCAAGCTCATGGTGGAATGGATTCTCAAGGATTGCGGCCAGGCCTGGGGCCTGCGCAGCGCCTGCCTGCGCTACTTCAACGCCAGCGGATCCTCCGACGACGGGAAAATCGGCGAGGATCACACCCCGGAAACCCATCTCATCCCCCGCGTGCTGATGGCCGTGACCGGGGAAATCCCTTTCATTGAAGTGTTCGGCACCGATTACAACACGCCGGACGGCACCTGCATCCGGGATTACATCCACGTCGAGGACCTCGCGGAGGCCCACGCCCGGGCGCTCGACCACCTCGCCGCCGGTGGCGAATCGCTGCGCTGCAATCTCGGCACCGGCGTCGGCGTCTCGGTCAAGGAAATCATCGCCGCGGTCGAGGAAGTCACCGGCCGCGAAGTGCCGGTGAAATTCGGACCGCGCCGCGAGGGCGACCCGGATTCGCTTGTTGCCGATCCCTCGCTGGCCAAAAAACTCCTCGGCTGGGAGGCCCGCCACAAGGACGTGCGCGACATGGTCCGCCCGGCCTGGGCATGGGTGAACGGCCCCTTCAAAGGCCGCTTCCCCGCCCACCTAATCCGCTGACGCGGGCGGCCGGGACACCCCAACTCACACTCAATCCTCTTGCCAAGGCCGCCACGGACCGACTAGTCCCTGCGCCCTCCCCCACCAACCAAGGGACTATTTCATCATGGGAAAAACACTCATTATTGCCGAAAAACCCAGCGTCATGACCGATCTCAGCCGCGCGCTCGCCAAGCCGCTCGGCAAGTTCGAAAAGAAAGGCCCGGGTCGCGATGCGTATTTCGAAAACGACCAGGCCGTCATCACATCCGCCGTCGGCCACCTCGTTGAATTGCGTATGCCGATGGGCCCGAACGGCAAGAAACTGCCGTGGAATTTCGGCGTCCTGCCCGCCATCCCGGAGAATTTCGATCTCGATCCGATCCCGGACAGCGAGGCGCGCCTCAAGCAGGTGCTCAAACTCGCCAAACGCAAAGACATCGACACCATCGTCAACGCGTGCGACGCCGGCCGCGAGGGCGAACTCATCTTCCGCTACATCATGGACTTCGGCCAAATCCACAAGCCCGTCAAACGGCTCTGGATGCAGTCGATGACCAACAACGCCATCCTCCAGGCCTGGGGGAAACTCCGCGCCGACGAGGAAATGAGGCCGCTCGCAGACGCCGCCCGCTGTCGCTCGGAGTCCGATTGGCTGGTCGGCCTGAACGCCACCCGCGCGCTCACATGCTTCAACTCGCGACACGGCGGTTTCAACATCACCGCCGCCGGCCGTGTCCAGACGCCCACGCTCGCCATTCTCGCCGCCCGCGAGGCCGAGATCCGGGCGTTCCTGCCGGAAGCCTACCACGAGGTCCACGCCAACTTCGGCGTCGAGGCCGGCCACTACGCCGCCAAGTGGATCGACGAAGACTGGAAAAAAGACGACTCGAAACCCCACTCGCGCCCCGAGCGGATCTGGGACCGGGCACTTGCCGTGGCCATTCAAACCCGCTGCGAGGGAAAAACCGGCGAGGTTTCCGAGGAGAAAAAGGCGCAGACGCAGATCGCGCCGCAGCTTTACGACCTGACCACCCTGCAGCGCGAGGCACCGTTTTCCGCCAAGGCCACCTTGCAGATCGCCCAGGCGCTTTACGAAAAACACAAGGTCGTCACCTATCCGCGGACCGACTCCCGCTACCTGCCGGAGGACTACACCGCCCAGGTGCGCGAGACGATGGGCGAGATCGCCAACAGCGATCTATCCGTCGCCCGCTTCGCCAATGCCGTGCTCAAGGGCGGCCAGGACCACGGCCCGCGCCTCACCAAGTCGCGCCGCGTCTTCGACGACAAGAAGGTCTCCGACCACTTCGCCATCATTCCCACCGGCAAGACCGCACGGCTCAGCGACACAGAGCAGAAGGTCTATGACATGATCGTGAAGCGCTTCATCGCCGTGTTCTATCCGCCCGCCGAATTCGAGCAGACCACGCGCCTCACCCGCATCCGCCACAGCGGTGTCACCGACACCTTCAGGACCGACGGCCGCGTGCTGGTGAAGCCCGGCTGGCTCGAAGTCTATGGCCGCACGCCCGGCGTCGCTTCCGGAAAGGACGAACTTGTTCCGGTGAAACCCGGCGAATCCGCCAATGCCGACGAGGTCTCGGTGATCGACGAGCAGACTAAGCCGCCCGCGCGCTTCACCGAGTCCACCCTGCTCTCCGCCATGGAAGGTGCCGG
>JBMTCD010000284.1:0-3545 GCA_049430545.1 Luteolibacter sp. | reverse complement strand
GGCCAACCCCTCAACACCCTCTCCGGCGGCGAGTCACAACGCCTCAAGCTCTGCCAACTGCTCGCCGTAGCAGGTGCCTCCGGCTCCTGTTCTTCCAAATCCCCTCAGTCAAAACTCCTCATCCTCGACGAACCCACCACCGGCCTCCACTTCACCGACATCGAACGCCTCCTCGCCGTCTTTCAAAAACTCGTCGATTCCGGCCACACCCTGCTCGTGGTCGAACACAACTTTGACGTCATCAAGTCCGCCGACTGGATCCTCGACCTCGGCCCCGAAGCCGGCAAGCACGGCGGCCAACTCGTCGCCGCCGCCCCACCCGAGCAAATCGAAAAGCTCAACTCACCCACCGGCAGCTATCTTCGCGAAGCCCTCCACGGAGCGCGGACTTCAGTCCGCCCGCCCTCTTCCCAATCGCTCATCTCCAATCTCCAATCCTCGATTTCTTTGAGAGGTGCCCGCCACCACAATCTCAAGAACATCTCCCTCGACATCCCCCGCGGCCAATTCGTCGTCATCTCCGGCCTCTCCGGCTCCGTCAAGTCCACCCTCGCCTTCGACATCCTCTTCGCCGAAGGCCAGCGCCGCTTCCTCGACTCGATGTCCACCTACGCCCGCCAGTTCGCCGAACAACTGGAAAAACCCGAGATCGACCAACTCCAGGGCCTCCCGCCCACCGTGGCCATCGAACAACGCGTTTCCCAAGGCGGCGGCAAGTCCACCGTCGCCACCGTCACCGAACTCTGGAACTTCATCCGGTTGCTCTATTCCAAACTCGGCACCCTTTACTGCCCGGACTGCCAAGTGCCCGTCGAGAAACAATCCATCGCCGCCATCGAAAACACCCTCCGCAGCCACCTGAAAAAAGGCCCGGTCAGCCTGCTCGCCCCCGTCATCCGCGGCCGCAAGGGCTACCACACCGATGTCGCCGAATGGGCCCTCAAACAAGGCTTCACCCGTCTGCTCGTCGATCAACAATTCCGCGACGCCGAAGGCTTCACCCGCCTCGAACGCTTCAAGGAACATGATATCGATGTCGTAGTTGCCGAAATTCAAAAATCCACAATCCACAATCTTCTATCTTCAATCGACCGGGCACTGACCATCGGCAAAGGCGTCATCCGCCTCTTCACAGCCGACAAGAAATTCATCCTCCTCTCCACCCAATCCAGCTGCCCGTCCTGCAACCAGTCCTTCGACGATCTCGACCCGCGCCTGTTCTCCTTCAACTCCCCCCACGGCTGGTGCCCCGCATGCCGCGGCCATGGACGCGTGCCCAAACGCCGCTTCCAGCTCGATACCTCCCGCTTCGATTCCGTCCTCGAAGCCGAACTCGACGCCGACCGCGCCATCGACCGACTGGACGACACCGAACTCGTCACCTGCCACGCCTGCCACGGCTCCCGCCTCAACCCCGTCGCCGCCAACACACGCCTGAACATATCGCATATTTCAAATATGCGATATGGTGGACGCGGCAAATCCACCGCGAAAGCTGGCGGGGCTGGCGGGGCCATGTCGGTCGCCGTGCTTGCGCGGATGACGATTTCGCAGGCGGCGGCGCTTTTTTCCAAACTCGGATTTGCGGACTCCCGCCAGCAGCTCATCGCCCGCGACATCCTGCCGGAAATTCAACAGCGTCTGGCGTTTCTCGGAGAAGTCGGCCTTGGCTATCTCCAGCTCGACCGCTCCGGCAACACGCTCTCCGGCGGTGAATCCCAGCGCATCCGGCTCGCCGCCCAGCTCGGCTCGAACCTCCGCGGCGTGCTCTACGTGCTCGACGAGCCGACCATCGGCCTCCACCCGCGCGACAACGCCGCCCTGCTCAAGACGCTGATGAAACTCCGCGACCACGGCAACTCGCTCGTGGTCGTCGAACACGACGAGGAAACCATCGCCGCCGCCGACCACCTCATCGACCTCGGCCCCGCGGCGGGCCGCCTCGGCGGCGAAGTCGTCTATCAGGGGGCTCCGCCGCAAGTGACGGGTGAGAAGCCCAAGGTGAAAAGTGGAAAGAAGTTGAAGAGCGCGGAGCCCCCACTGATCACTGATCACGCGGCATTTGCCACTTCCCCCACCCTGCGCGCCCTCACCCATCCGCTCGTCCACCCCACTCGCGGCAGCCGACGTGAGATGAAAAAAAGCCACCCGTTTCTCAAGCTCACCGGCTGTCACGCCAACAACCTCAAACACATCGACGTTGCCATCCCGCTCGGCCGCCTCACCGTGCTCACAGGCATCTCCGGCTCCGGCAAGTCCACCATGATGCACCAATGCGTGGCGGCGGTTTTCAACCTCCAGGCCAAGCAAAAGCCATATCGGAAATCCACCGGCGAGAAATCCCTCAAGGCCTGCTACGAAGTCGATCAATCACCCATCGGCAAAACCTCGCGCTCCTGCCCCGCCACTTATGTGAAGGTCTTCGACCACATCCGCGCACTCTTCGCCCAGATGCCGGAGGCCCGCATGCGCGGTTTCGACGCCTCGCGCTTTTCCTTCAACACCGAGGGCGGACGCTGCCCGGACTGCAAGGGCAATGGCCGGGTGAAACTCGAAATGGACTTCCTCCCCGCCACCTGGATCCACTGCGAGGCCTGCAACGGCGGCCGCTACAACCCCGCAACGCTGGAAATTTTCTTCCGCGAGAAAAACATCGGCGAGGTGCTCGCCATGACCATCGACGAGGCTGCCGCCTTCTTCGAGTCCCAGCCACGCATCGCCGCGCCGCTCCGCCTCATGGCCGACACCGGCCTCGGCTACCTCCAACTAGGCCAACCCTCGCCCACCCTCTCCGGCGGCGAGGCCCAGCGCATCAAGCTCGTCTCCGAACTCATCAAGGGCCGTGGCGCGAAAGCACAAATCCACAATCTGCAATCCTCGATCCACAATCTCTACCTCATCGAGGAACCCACCGTCGGCCTCCACCACGAGGACATCCGCCGCCTCATCGATATCCTCCACCGCCTCGTCGATGAAGGCCACACCGTCGTCGTCATCGAGCACCACATGGCCATCGCCGCCGAAGCCGACTGGATCCTCGACCTCGGCCCCGAAGCGGGCGAAAACGGCGGCACCATCGTCGCCCAAGGCCCGCCGGAGAAAATCATCGCCTCGAAGACCTCCCGCACCGCGCCATTCCTCCGCACCGCCCTCCCTGGCGCAACTCAGCCGGCATGAACGAAGTTGCTGCATTTGCCTTCATGCACCATGCCGCTTGTAGCAAATTCAGCTGATGCCAATGCGGAACTCAGATAACTCATTGATTCACTCCGCAGGAAAATCCGCCTCAAGCACATGGCCGTCGCCACAGAGCAAACCTACGTTTGCTCGAACCGTCGCTTCATCCGCTTATGCTTCCAAGTGCTCGACCAATCGCTGCGCGCAAAACATCTTCAGGATCTTGCCGTCGGCGCGGGCGACGTTCACATGCCGGAATCTCTGCTGCGCAAAATGGCCGAACGCCAGTCGTGAGTGGTGCTGGCAATACCTGTTCCCATCCGCCACCCTGTGCCCGCATCCGCGCACCGGAAGGATCTCCCGCCACC
>JBMTCD010000283.1:0-3678 GCA_049430545.1 Luteolibacter sp. | reverse complement strand
CCTCCTCTGGCTCCGGGTGAAATGCGGCCTGATGCCAAAGCGCGTCCACTGCACGCTCACCGCAGCCCGTCTGCTCACCGCCGGCACCAAACCCGGCAACGATCTGGACAAGTGCCTGGAACGATACCTCGGGATAACGCCCGCCGCCGACCACAGCCGCTCCGACTGGGGTTCCATGCTGCTCACCGACGACCAGCTTGCTTACGCCGCCCGCGACGTGGCCCACCTCCACGACCTGCTGGGCACCATGGAGAGCGAGTTGGAGGCATCCGGTCTGGACACCGTCTGGGCGCTCGAAAGCAACCTCCTGCCCTGCGTCGTCTCGATGGAATCCACCGGCATCCACGTGGAACGCGCCAAGTTGGAAACCATCGCCGCAGAGGCGGACCGCATTGCCAAACAGGCCGCCGACTCGTTGCGCACCGAACTTGGCAATCCGTCGATCAACCCGGCCAGCCCCGGGCAGTTGCTCACCGCGTTGCGTGCCGCGGGTCTCAAACTCGACTCGACTGCCGAGGACGCGCTCAAAGCTGCCGACGACGGCCACCTCGTTCCCCTGGTGCTCGCCTACCGCGAGGCGGTCAAACGTGCCCAGCAGGCGGAAGCGCTCATCGGCCATATCCAGTCGGACGGCCGGATTCACGGGCGTTTCGAGCCGCTCGGCACCGCCACCGGACGATTCTCGTCGAAGGAACCGAACCTCCAGAACATCGGGCGAGGGGAGTTGCGCGAGGCATTCACGGCTCCGGAGGGCAAACGGCTGATCGTCGCCGACTACTCGCAGATCGAGTTGCGTGCCGCCGCTGCCATCGCGGGTGAGTCCCGGATGATCGACGCCTACAAAGCGGGTGCCGACCTCCACAAACTCACCGCCGCCACCGTGCTCGGCAAACCCGAGGATCAGGTGACAAAGGCTGACCGGCAGCTTTCCAAAGCGGTGAACTTCGGGCTCATCTACGGCCAGTCCGCGCCGGGCTTGGTGAAATACGCCGCCAGTGCCTATGGCGTGGACATGGACGAGGACGAGGCGTTTGCCATCCGCCAGGCGTTCTTCCGCACCTACTCGCATCTCCGCCAATGGCACGGCCTCAGCCACAACACGGCGGAGGATGGTGTGAGTGAAGTCCGCACCCGCACCGGCCGCCGCCGCCTCATTCCGGACAAGGCAAGCGAGTGGGAGCGATTCACCGCGCTGGTCAATACTCCGGTTCAGGGCGGCACCGCCGATGGCATGAAACACGCCCTCATCCTGATCCACCAACGCCTGCCGAAATCCGCGCGGATCGTCTCCACCGTGCATGACGAGGTGGTCGTTGAGTGCCGCGAGGAATCCGCGGACGAGTGCCGGGAAATTATCACCACCGCGATGGTGGAAGCCATGGCCGCCCTCTTCCCCGAGGTGCCGGTCGAAGTCGAAGCCAACATCTGCACCACCTGGGCCGAGAAATGAACACCGACGACTACGCCAAGAAGCAGAAGGCCCGCGACGCGGAATACGAACGCGAATACCGGGCGTGGATCGAGTCATTGCCTGCGGACGAACGCCGCAAACTCGAAGCCCAGGGACTCGCCAAGCCATGCGTGATGCACCACGGCAATGGTTCTGCCACGGGTGATGCCGCCGACAGCCCGCTCATGAAGGAAGGTGATGATCCAGCACTGCTGCCGGAACCAGAGCCTGAGAGGGACAGCGGCCCCTGCGACACCGAATCCGTGTGGGCTGCTCTGCGGCGGGTGCTGGGCGAGGTGCTGAGCCACGACAACGCCCGCCTCACCGCCGAGTGCATCGCCCTGGTCAGCGGCCTGTCCTACACCGGCTCGTCGATGACCGAGATCGCCAAACGCCACGGCATCACCCGGGCCGCAGTCTCCAAGCGCTGCGTGGAACTCACCGAACTCCTCGACCTGCCGCCATCGCGGGCCATGCGCTCGTTGACAGCCCGCAAGCGGTATCGCGCCGCCCGCATCCGCTCCACCCGATCCCCATGAACGCACCCATCATTCTCCCAAGCCCCAAGGTCCGCATCAGCCCCACCGGCATGCAGATCACCAGCGAACTCACGTTCCAGGAATGGAGCGAGCTTGCCACCCACATCGGCCGCGCCGCCCGTTCCGTGGCCTTCATCATCGGCGACTGGCTCGTCTATGGCCAATCGCTCTTCGGCACGGACGGCGATCCGGACAAGCAGGTCGATCAGGCGTCCTACGAGCTGGCCATCGCCGCCACCGGTCTCGACCGCTCCACGCTCCAGAACTACGCCTACGTCAGCCGCAGCATCCCCCATTCGCTGCGCACCGAACGTCTGTCGTGGGAGCACCACCGGCTGCTGGCCAAACTGCCCGAGGGCGACATGCGCGATTGGATCGATGCCTGCGTGGCCGAGGAGGATGCTGGTCGCCGGATGTCCACCCGCCGCCTGCGCAAGTCTCTCAACCTCGGCCGCATCGCCACCGACAAGGACCTGGAGCCGGACGAGTCCGACAAGGGCATCGACAACCACATCCCGTTCGTGAACCGCCTGTCGGTCTGGTGGAAGCGCATGCGGGAAAACCGGTTTCTGGACACCGCCACCGACGAACAGCGGGAGGCCCTCAAGCGGGACCTCGAACCGGTCGTCGAAATCTACAACCAACTCTGACCCTATCCAAACATCATGCAGACGTTCCTATCAATTGCCGGATTCATTGGCTGCGCCAGCGCGGTCACCATCGCGTTCATCAAGATCCTGGAAACCATTTGTTTCTTCAGGCAGTTCCGCGAGAAGACCATCAGAACTCTCGAACGCATCGAGGAAACCCTCCGCAACCAAACGCCATGAACCGCCCCGAAACCACCGCCGCCCTCGATGCCATCAGCGAGTTGCTCGACGCCCATTTCAGCGAAGCCGAGGACTGCGCCGACGACGATGGCAAGTTCAGTCTGGCCTTCCGCGCCACCTTCGACCGCTCGCACTCGCCCACCAAGCTCAAGGTGACCTGCCGCGTGGCCAAGGTGACCACCGACGAGATCGAGTGCTGCATCGATGACCCGAACCAGGCGAAGCTGCCCCTGTGATGGCCACACGCGCCCGTATGGTGTTCCGGGGTGCCAAGCCGCCAAGCAGGCTGGAGAAGCGATTTGAGACGCTGTGGCGGGCGTTGGACGGTCCGCCCTTGGAAAAGGAGTTCCGCTTCCACCCGACCCGTCGCTGGCGCGCGGACTTCGCCCATCTGGAATCCCGCACCCTCATCGAGATCGAGGGCGGCATCTACATCAACGGCCGCCACAACCGCGGTGCCGGATTCGCCGCCGATCTGGAGAAATACCTCGAAGCGAGCCTGGCCGGATGGCGGGTGGTGCGGCTCGGGCCGAATGAGCTGACATCGGACTGCATTTGCAGGCTGGTTCTATGGATACAAGCATGATGCGATAAAGCAGATTGCGAAAAACGGCTATTGATAAACTAAAGATTGTCAGAGCAAACATCGGCATTCATTGTTGAAGCATGCAGTTGATCCCAAAACTGAGAGAATTTATCATCGATGCCGTTGAAAGCCTCTGCGACACAATGGATTCTTGGGTTGGCAAAACCTCCAAGATTGAAAAGCGGAAAATTGCGGTTGAACGATTGAACGCCAAGCAGATTCGTCTTGATAAAGATGCAGAGCGCGAGCGAGTTTCACACGAATGGGAAAAGT
>JBMTCD010000282.1:0-3732 GCA_049430545.1 Luteolibacter sp. | reverse complement strand
CCTCGCCGGTGCGGATGAGCGATTTGTCGGCGCGTTCGCCGAGCACGAGTTTGAGCGCGCCGACGATGACGGATTTTCCGGCACCGGTCTCGCCGGTCACGCCGATCAGGCCGGGGCCGAGTTCCCAGACGAGTTCGTCCACCAGGGCGAGGTTGCGGATTTTGAGCAGGGTGAGCATTCGTTTTGCGGCGCGCGGCGCATTATGCAAGGATCGCGCCCGGAATCAATGACGGCGGAACGATCCTTCACATTTCTGGGCACCGGCACCTCGGTGGGCGTGCCGGTGATCGGCTGTGGCTGCGGGGTCTGCGTTTCGGCCGACCCGAAAAACCAGCGGCTGCGATCCGCCGCGTTGGTCAGGCTGGGTGGCCACACGTTGCTGATTGATTCCGGCCCGGACCTGCGCGCGCAGGCGCTGCGCGAGGGGCTGCGCGAAATCGACGCGGTGCTCTACACCCATGCGCACCTCGATCATGTGGCGGGTTTCGACGAGCTGCGCGCATTCTGCTGGCACCGCGAAGACGGATTGCCGATGCATGCCACCCGCGAGTGCATGAACACGCTGTTGCAGATGTTCGGTTGGGCGTTTTCCGAAGAGAATGTTTACAAGGGCTACGTGAAACCCGATCCGCGGATCATCGACGGGCCGTTTCATTATGATCAACTGAAAATCACCCCGCTGCCGGTGGATCATGCCGCGGTGCCGACCATCGGATACCGTTTCGATCATCCCGGCGCGCGCAGCATCGCCTATCTGCCGGATGTGAAACATATCCCCGGCGACACGATGTGGCATCTCAAGGAGATCGACATCCTCATCATCGACGCGCTCCGTCCGCAGCCGCATCCGACGCATTTCTCGATCGGCGAGGCGCTGGCCGCGATCCAGGAATGCCGGCCGGGCGAGGCGTGGCTGACCCATCTGGGGCATGAGAACGATCATCACAAGCTGGCGGTCGAACTGCCACCCGGGGTGCATGTGGCGTGGGATGGATTGCGGCTGGCATTGTAGGCTCGCTCGTGAGAGCGAGGGGTCGAAAGCTCGTTCGTGAGAACGAGAGGGGGATGAGCGGAAAGAAGAACGCATTCTCACGAATGCGCCTACGGAAGATCGAATTCTCACGAATGCGCCTACGGATTCAGTCGCCAGAGGCTGAAATTGAGCACGGCGGCGAAGGTGACCCATGCGGCATAAGGCGCTAGCAGCCACGCCGCGGCGCGGTTGAGGCGGGCAAAGGCGCGCATGGTGAGCCAGATTGCGAACCACAACGCGATGATCACCGCGAAGGCCCAGCCCGGCTGGCGCAGGCCGAAGAACACCGGTGTCCAGGCGGCGTTGAGCGCGAGTTGGAGAATGTAGAGCCACAGCGCCCGATGCCAGCCATGGCACAGCCACACGCGCCATGCCGCCACCGCCATCATCAGATAGAGCGCGCTCCACACCGGCCCGAAGAGCCATGGCGGCGGGTTCCATGTGGGTTTGTGCAAGGAGGCATACCACTCGCCCGGCGTAAAAAACGCGCCCGTCAAGGCAGCGCAGAAGGACAGCGCGACCCACCCGACCAGGGCGACGACATGGCGGGGTGCGGAATGTGGTTTGGGATGGCTCATGGTTGGGTGATGCGACCAAGTGAGACCGGAAGTGCGGCGCTTGCAAGACGCCGGACGGATTTTGGAGCTGCCAACGTGGCAAGAGGCGGACTGAAGTCCGCGCTCCGTCACAGACAATCCGCCAGCCGGATTTTGGAACTGCAATCCCCCCGCCAACGGTTAGTTTCACGTCATGGGAACGGTGAATTGCGCGGAGATGCGCGCCATCGAGCGCGCGGCGATGGACTCGGGATGGACCGAGGAACGCCTGCTGGACCGTGCCGGCACGCGGCTCGGCCATGCGCTCGGGCGGTATTTTCCCCATCCCGGAACCGCTGTCGGATACCTCGGCAAGGGCCACAACGCCGGCGACACACTGGTCGCCCTGCGCGTGCTGCGCGAAACCTACGGCTGGCAAGTAGCGGCGAGGTGCGCGTTCGCAATCGGGTCATGCGCCCCGCTCACCCGCCGCAAGTGGCAGGAACTCGGACTGGCCGCGCCGCTCGATGGTCCGCCGCCGCAGCCGCGGCGGCCGATGTTGTTGCTCGATGGATTGCTGGGTATCGGAGCCACCGGGGCCTTGCGCGGGCCGTTGGCGGAATTGGCCGTGGAAATGGAAAAACTCCGCCAAACGTCCGGTGCGACCGTCGCCGCCGTCGATTTGCCCTCCGGGCTCGACCCCGACAGCGGCGTTTCCGCCGAGGGCGGCGTCACGGCGGACATCACCTTTCTGATCGGCAATGCGAAAGCCGGAGCGCTGCGCGGCACGGCGGCGAGCACCACCGGGGCGCTTGCCTTGGTGCCCGTCGAGCCGCTCGCCCAAGCCGCGGACGGACCGATCGAATTGATCGCGCCGCAGGAAATGGATTTCGGCAAAGCCGTGCGCCCGTTCGATTTCCACAAAGGCCTGGCCGGAAAAGTCGCGGTGGTCGCGGGATCAGCCGCTTATCCCGGTGCCGCCGTGCTCGCCGCCACCGGTGCCCTGCGCGCCGGCGCGGGGCTCGTCACACTGCATGTGCCGGAAGCCTGCGCGCCCATCATCGCCGCCAAATGCCCGCCCGAAATCATCATCCGCAGCTACCCATCATTTCGCGACCTCGCGCTCGGAGACAGCGACGCCTGCGTCGTCGGCTGCGGGTTCGGTGAAACCGATGCCGCCGGCATATCCGCGTTCCGCGAATGGCTCGCCGGTGTGCGGGTCCCCACCGTGCTCGATGCCGATGCCCTCAACTGGCTGGCGAAGTCCGGGGGCAGCGACGTTTTCCGTGAAAACCATCTGCTCACTCCACATCCCGGCGAGTTCCGGCGGCTGGCACCCGATCTGGGTGATCATCCGCGCGAGGAAGCGGCCCGCGTTTTCGCCAGCCGCCACCCCGCCACATTGCTGCTCAAAGGTGCCCGCACCCTGGTGACCCGGCACCATCACCCGCTGTGGGTCAATTCCACCGGTCATCCGGGCATGGCCACCGGCGGTCAGGGCGACCTGCTGGCGGGCGTGATCGGCGCGCTGTTGGCGGGCGGGTTGGCCGCCACCCAAGCCGCCGCGCTCGGCGCATGGCTGTGCGGCCGGGCCTCGGAAATCGCCTGCCTCTTGTCCGGTATGTCCGCCGAATCCATCACCCCGTCGGACACTGCACTCAATCTTGGAGCAGCCTTCCGCGACTGGCGCGCCGGCACCCGTTGAGACAAGAAAAACCAACGGCCCGTGCGTTTGGGGCCGTTGGCTTTGCGTTGGAAAAAATCCGGGGAAATCCCTCAGTTCACCGCCACCGCCGAAGAACCAGTCTCGCCGGTGCGGATGCGGATCGCCTGCTCCACTGTAGAAATGAAAACCTTGCCATCGCCGATCTTGCCGGTGTTGGCGCTCTTGACGATGACGGACGCCACGTTTTCGGACTGCTCGTCATCCACCACGATTTCGATTTTCACCTTGGGCAGGAAATCCACGGTGTATTCAGAGCCCCGGTAAATCTCCGTGTGCCCTTTCTGACGGCCGAAACCCTTGACTTCGGTCACTGTCATGCCTTGCACACCCACCTCGGCGAGGGCCTCCTTGACTTCTTCAAGCTTGAACGGTTTGATGATCGCTTCGATTTTTTTCATAAGATTCGGTGGATTAGATGATGGGTGAAATTAACTAAG